>JADWMG010000062.1 GCA_015767405.1 Actinomycetota bacterium | reverse complement strand
GCGCCGTAGTCGGACAGCCATTGCATCCAGTTTCCAGGATGAGCAAGAAAGTCCTGTGGAGCCGCCGTGATCAGGTCGACGCCTTTCGTCATCGGCAGAGCGAGGAAACCGATCAACCCCATGTCGTGGTACAGGGGAAGCCAGGAGACCATCTTGTCCCCCGGCGCCAGTTCTGCGGCATCGCAACAGGCATCGATATTCGCGCTGAGCACACGGTCTGGGATCATGACGCCCTTGGGCTCGCTGGTGGAACCGCTCGTGTACTGCAAAATCACGAGGCGTTCGGGATCAGGCGGCGGAGTTTGGAGAGCGTCGCCTGGCGGGGCTTTTGGGGACCCAGGCAATACGACCCGCATCGGTTCGAGAGGTGGATCGCCTGCCGCTGCCACGTAGAAGTCGGCGAGCAGGTCGTCAATCAACACGATTTTCGCATCGCCGTGACGGATTCGCGCCCGGGTATTCTCGATGAAGACGTCCAGCGAACCCATCCGCATCGGCAGAGGCAGGACCATCGACGTCAGCCCGGCCAACCAGCACCCTCTGATGATCGTCATGAGTTCGCGGCTGGTCGGACCAAGAATCGCCACATGATCTCCAGGCACCAGACCCCGGGCCTGCAACGCGGCGCCGACAACACGTGCTTCGTCGTGGATCTCATTCCAGCCGACGGCAACAGGACCGGCCACCCCCATCACCGATTGGCCTACGAACCGAACTCCCGTGCCGGAGTCGGCGGCAAGTTCCAGGCGCTCAATAGTCGACAGCGTCGGCGTCATCCGAGCAACAGTAGTGCTGCAGCCCGGACCCGATGACGCCTACTGGCTGCCATCGAGACGGTCGGGAAGATGAGTGGTGCGCCCTCCTCGAACCTTCACCTCCGGAGGATCACATACGTGGCATCCGTACTCGACATGAATCCCCTGAATTGACATCTGTGTGCCCCGCGACTTCTCGAGAATCACCTTCGGCTTGTGGTACAAGTCATCGCCTCCGCATTTCGGGCACCGCGGCCGCGGGTCTCGCGTCCATTCGACCATGCAGGCCGAACATGTGAGGCGGATCTGGCCATCGTCCAGAGGTTCGCCCGTGATGTGTTCGTCTGACTCACATTTCGGGCAAACAATCTCGAGGGCCATCGCCGCCAGATTAGATCCCCACACCCCTGAAACCCCGGTTGCGATGAGCTTCGACGCGACCTGTCCGCGCGCAAACTCATCGCTGGGTGGGTTGACTCGGGTGTTGGATGGGTGCCAGCGCGTAGGCTGATCGGCCGGTATGAGCGACGAAACGAATCCCACCACAATCAGTAACGATGCACCCCCGCATCGTTACTCAGCCGACCTGGCGCTAGACCTCGAGCTGCGCTGGCAGGACTGGTGGGACGACAACGGAACCTTCGAGGCTCCAAACCCCGCTGGACCTCTCGCCGACCCAGATTCCGTCGCAGCACGCGGAGAGAAACTGTTCGTGCTCGACATGTTCCCGTACCCGTCTGGCGTCGGGCTGCATGTCGGCCATCCACTCGGATTCATCGGCACCGACGTCTACTCACGCTTCAAACGGATGACCGGCCACAACGTCATGTACACGATGGGGTTCGACGCCTTCGGACTTCCAGCGGAGCAATACGCCGTGCAGACCGGCACTCATCCGGCCATTACGACCGACGCCAACATCGCCAACATGCGCCGCCAGTTGCGACGACTCGGGCTGAGCCACGACAATCGGCGGAGCATTTCCACGACCGACCCTGAGTACTACCGCTGGACACAGTGGATCTTCAGCCAGATCTTCAACGCCTGGTACGACGAAGAGCAGCAGACGGCGCGACCCATAGACGAGCTGATCGCCGAATTCGCGTCGGGAACGCGCTCGACGCCGGATGGCCGCCCATGGGCTGAGCTGACCGCTGGCGAGCGAGCCGACATCATCGACGACCGTCGACTTGCCTACGTCAGCGAGGCCCCCGTCAACTGGTGCCCTGGTCTCGGGACCGTGGTCGCGAATGAGGAGGTCACATCCGACGGCCGCAGTGACCGGGGCAACTATCCGGTTTTCAAGCGCAACATGCGGCAGTGGATGATGCGCATCACTGCCTACGCCGACCGTCTCATCGATGATCTCGAGCTCCTCGACTGGACCGACGCGATCAAGTCGATGCAGCGCAATTGGATCGGCCGCAGCCACGGGGCAATTGTGCATTTCGCCTCACCGGCTGGCGTCATCACGGTCTTCACAACCAGGCCCGACACGCTGTTCGGAGCCTCGTTCATGGTTCTCTCCCCCGAGCATCCGCTTGTTGACGAGCTGACCACCCCCGAACAGGCTGCTGCCATCGACGAATACCGGGCTGAAGCGGGGGGCAAGAAAGACTTCGAACGTCAGGACGAAAGCAAGGAGAAGACAGGTGTCTTCACCGGATCCTTTGCAACGAACCCCATCAACGGCGAGCGGGTTCCAGTTTGGATCGCTGACTACGTACTCATGGGCTACGGCACGGGCGCGATCATGGCCGTGCCGTGCGGAGACGAGAGGGACTTCGAGTTTGCGACCAAATTCAAACTTCCGATCCCGGCGATTCAGCGGCCGCCGCGGGCCTGGTTCGACGAGCAGGCCATCGAGCCGACGCTCGATACTTCTCAGTGGCCATTTGCCTACGTCGGCAACGCGCCATACGTGCAGTCGTCAAACGACACGCTTGATCTGAACGGCGTCGCCTCTGTCGCCGATGGCGTCGCTATGACGAACGCCTGGCTCGAGGCCAACGACGCAGGTGAAGCGACGATCAACTACAAGTTGCGCGACTGGCTGTTCAGCCGGCAGCGCTACTGGGGCGAGCCCTTCCCGATCGTCTATGACGCCGAGGGCCGAGCGCACACATTGCCCGATGAACTACTTCCCGTTGAGCTGCCCGAAACTGACTCATTCTCTCCGCGCACTTTTGACGCGGAGGACAAGTTCTCCAATCCCGAGAGCCCGCTGGATCGTCTCAGCGATTGGGTCGACGTCGAACTCGATCTGGGCGAGGGGATACAGACGTATCGCCGCGACACCAACGTCATGCCACAGTGGGCCGGCTCCTGCTGGTACGAGATGCGGTATTTGGATCCGACCAATACGGAACGCTTCGTCGATCGGGAAGTCGAGCAGTACTGGATGGGTCCGCGTACCGAAGTCCGCCCCGACCATCCCGGCGGCGTCGACCTCTATGTCGGCGGTGTAGAGCACGCTGTGCTGCACCTCCTCTATGCCAGGTTCTGGCACAAGGTGCTGTTCGACCTCGGCCACGTCAGCTCGAAAGAGCCGTACGCCCGCCTGTTCAACCAGGGCTACATCCAGGCAGCTGCTTTCAAGGACGAACGGGAGATATACGTCGAGGCCACCGAGGTCGAAGGCGATGACACTGACGGCTTCACATTCAACGGCGAGCCGGTTGCTCGCGAGTGGGGCAAGATGGGCAAGAGTCTGAAGAACGCCGTCTCACCTGACGAGATGTACGACCAGTACGGCGCCGACACGCTGCGCCTCTACGAAATGGCCATGGGTCCACTTGATGCCTCACGGCCATGGGAAACCAGTGACGTCATCGGGATGTACCGATTCCTGCAACGCCTGTGGCGCAATATGGTCGACGAAGAAACCGGCGCATGCATTGTGTCGAAGGACCCTGCAGACGACGAGACCCGCAAGCTCCTGCACAAGACCATCGACATCGTGCGAACCGAGATGGACGAGCTTCGATTCAACACGGCCATTGCCAAGCTGATCGAGCTGAACAACGCCGTCACCAAGCTCGACGTCATGCCGCGAGAAGTCGCCGAGCCGATGGTGAAGATGTTGGCGCCACTCGTGCCACACGTAGCAGAGGAGCTCTGGCGAAGCCTCGGCCACGATGGCACGATCGCCTACGTCGAGTTTCCGGAGGCCGACCCGGCTCTACTCGTCGACGAGATGATCGAGTACCCCGTGCAGATCAACGGCAAGGTCCGCGGCCACATCCAGGTTGCAGCCGATGCTGACCAGCAGGCGGTCGAGTCCGCCGCCCTTGCCGACGACAAGGTGAATGCGTCACTCGATGGGGCGGTTCCGAAGAAAGTCATCGTCGTCCCAGGCCGCATGGTCAGCATCGTCATCTGATGGGACGCCGCTCGGCCGGCACCCCCCCAACCCCAACGCGTGAACTTCTTGCGCACATAGTGCGCAACTTGTTCACGCGTTCGTGAGATCGTGATTGCGAGTAGGGCCAAAAGACCGTTGCAATCCGATCCCAATGGTGCGACCATGTTCTTGGGTCCGCAAGGGTGCCACACAGGAATCGAGGAGTGATCGGCTCGCCGAATCGCTGAGTGATTCAAGCCTTTCCCCGCCAACGGGAATGCACCCTACGGACCCGGTTTCGCGCCCGGAATCAGATCCAGTCTGAATCAGTCGGATTCGATCGTGACCGGAAAGCTGGCCTCGTCAGCCGAATCAGGTGGATTATCGAACGGTCGGATGTACCAGAGTTCGATACTGGTGGTGCCGGGGCTGACGGCCTCGAACGTCAACTCCTGTTTGCCAGGTGCGCCGACAGCGTCGGTCCCCGGCGCGATGTAGTCATCATCGACAAGTACCAAGACACCTTCGTCGAGCGGCTCTTCGAGCTGCCACGAGAATCCGGTCGTCACATTCGACTCGAGCACGATCGTGAACTGATCGCCTCCGCCGACGTCGAACTCAGTGCCGTCGGGCGTTACATCCGGCGAAGCCTCGTCTCCCCCGCACGCGCCGAGAGCCAAGGTGCCGAGCCCCACTGCCACAAGACCGAATCGAATCTTTCGTACACTCTCCAACCCAAAAGACATCGCCCGACCTTAGGGATCAGACAAGGCCGACTGGCGGACTGCATCCGCCAGTCGGGTCAGGATGCGTTGATGATCGCGACGCGGGGATCGCGATTCGGATCACCCGTTTGATCCAAAGAAGCATCAAACAACGTCAGTGCCTCCAGGCACTTGTCCTCTTCCAATTCGGCGTCCATGATCCGCGCGACCGACGGTGTCAGATCGGCGCGCGTAACGACGATCTGGTGTGCAAGCTGATCACACTCGGGCAGTTCTTCGAGCGGAGTCTCTCCGTTGAACCAGCGTGTGACAATGATCTTGGCTTTGGCCATGGTGACTCTTTCGTCGGGCGAGGCGAAATTCCTCGGCCGACAGGTTACCAGGACTCAGGTATCTGCCATATGCCTGAGAGAGAAGGCGTTGGCTGAGATGAACAGCCCAAAAATCACCAGGTACAGGCCGGCAATCCAGGCAAGAACCGTGAGCGTCGGTGCGGGCCACGAAACGACAATGACTCCGGCGGCCACGGACAGAAGCCCCATGAGAGCGAGCAAAAGCCGGCTGCCCTCGCGCTTGTTGGCCAGCGCCTCGATCACGTCGATCGAGCCCGTGATAATCCAGACCACTCCGAGGATCGTCGCCAGAACCGCGACCGTCTCGATTGGGTTCCGCAGCACGATGATGCCGGCAATCATCCCGATGATTCCGACGAAAGCGGCGAGACCGGGTGATTCAGTATCAGAGGAGAAAGCGGTGATCAGCCGGAACAAACCAAAGAGTAGAAGTTGGATTCCGAGCAAGATCGAGAGGACAAGGAGCGTCTGACTCGGCCAGACAAGGACTGCAACTCCCAGCGCGATGGTGAGAACACCGATGAACAGCACAGTCGGCCATTCGCGGGCGAACGCGAGGCCCGAATAACCGGCATCGAGATCAGTGTCGTTAGTGGTTTGCATGCATCGTTCCTTCTGTTGAAAACCGTGTCGCACACAGTAGCTCCCGAAATCTTGCGAAAACCGGACTCTCAGCATTCAGAATCCTCAACATTCCGGATTGTTAGGGGGCGACTCAGTTCGGCGGATCGGGGATCTTTGCGGTGAGTTCGCGGAACATGCGCTGACGATCGTCGGGCTCGAGGGCGGCGCGACCGTGTTCGTGAGCGATTTCGATCACATCTCTTGTTCCGGCGAGCACGCGTTCGCATGCTTCGCACGAAGCGAGGTGTGCCAGTGCTGCTGCTTCCTGATCGGCATCGACGTCTCCCTCGAGCAAGTCGGTGAGCAGTTCGGCGAGATCTTCACAGTCCACTTCGAGCATCCTCCTGAAGCGCGACACGCAGCGAAGCGCGCCCTCGAAGCACCCGCATCTTCGCGGCCGAGAGTCCGATCCCGATGATGGATGCGACGTCGCGCATCGGGAGATCTTCGACGTCGCGTAGCGTCACAGCAAGACGCTCAGATTCTTCGAGCTGGGCGAGAGCCACGGTGACGATACGCGCCATATCGGAAGCGATCGCGATGTCGCTGGGGCCGGGCTCGACGGCCGCCCACTCAGGGAGCAGCGACGGGTCGGTCGGACGATCTCGTCGTCTTCGCAGCAAGGCAATGGCATCGCGATAAGCAATCTGCAGCAGCCAGGGCCGTACCCGTTCGTCGTCTCGAAGTTGAGCGATCCGGGTGAGCGCCTTCAGGAACGTCGTCTGAACTACGTCCTCTGCGTCGGAACGATTCCACAACAGTCGCTGGGCCACGTTGAAGACGGCGTCAACGTTCGCGTTGAAGAGGTCTTCGAACCGTAGAAACACCTGCTCTGGCGACTCGACGTCCACGGCGACAATCTACGCTGTGACGTCCGAGGACGCGCCTCAGGAGTATCAACGCACTGACAACTCGAAACCGGCGATCACGAAGACTTGTGCCGGAACGGCACTGGTACGAAGCGGCCGGTCGCCCTCGCGTAGGCGTCGTACTCGGGATACTCGAGCCGCAGCCTTTGTTCCTCCCACCGCGCCTTCACGGAGAAGAACGCCATCGTTACGACACCAATCGCGAGGTGCAACCAACTTCCGGAGGTAGCCACGAGCGCCACGACGATCATGAATACGCCCGTATAGATCGGGTGGCGGACGAAGCGATAGAGGCCACCCGTCTCGAGCTTTCCTGACTTCTTCGGAACGGGAGTTGCGGTCAACGAGGACCCCAGGCCCAGAGCCGCGACGATGAGTAGCGCGAAGCCGAGAACGTTGACGACCGTGCCAAGGGTGCGTAGCCACTGCGGCGTCGGCCAATCATCGGAACCGGGAAGGAAGATGAGTGCACCGAGGAGCACCACTTGAACTGCCACGAATACCCATCCGATGGCTCGATCGCTCATGCGTTCGCGTCACGTACTGCGATCACCAGATCATCGACGCTCGGACGATCATCCGGGCCATCGCCCCAAAATCCCCACGCGAGGATGCCGTCCGAACCGATGACGAAGTCGCCGCCGAGCTGCAACGTGTCTTCAGTTGGCCTTCGTAGCGCACCAAGCCCGGACTCGCGAAGGATTTCGATGTAGCGCTTGGTCGCGCGCATGCCCCAGACTCGTCGAACCGAGCCACGGCCAAGACCGTAGGCGCGATACGTCTCGCGTCGGGGGTCTGTGAGCACGGGATACGGCAACTCGTTCGACCACTGATATTCGGTGAGGCTGTTGATATCTGTGAACGTGATCAACACGACTTCTGTCGACTCGCCGAGTTCCTCGAGGCGGTCGCGCACGGCGACCGCATGCGCTGCGCAGGGCAGTCAATGAATGTGACGGTGAAATATCACCACGACCGTTTGGCCGCGGTGATCTTCCGAACGCCACTGATTTCCCTCGGAGTCGGTCAGCGCGATCTGAGGCGCGGCCTCACCGACAACGAGGCGGCGCGGCGCTTCACTCACGACTTGACAAGATCAGTGGCGTCTTGGCCCTTGAACGGAGCCCGATCGCCTTGGAGGTGATGCAGCGGTTCGACATTCCGAGGCCAACCGGCACGAGACCGACCAGGCCGACGATGACGCCGACGGCGCCGCCGACGAGCACACCAACCACGACGAGCGCTGCACCGATGACGATGCGGGCGATACGCCCCGCTGGGCTGGCCATCCATGCGGCGAACTTGACACTTCCGGATTGGTTTTCCATCTTCTGTTCCATTCTTCCTTGTTGTGTCGATTGAGACTGTGCTGGCGACCCGAAGGTCAGCTGTCGGCGGGAGCGAAGACCCGCACTTCGATAGCGCCGACGTTGCCGCCGGTCGAGGTCTCGACGTCGAATCGAACCTCCTGGCCCGTGAACTCGACCTCTGTGAAACGTGGGTTTGCCGGATTGCCGGCCGGGAACGGGCCGAATGTCTGGTCGCCAACGGTGACTGTGTACATCTCGGTAGTAGCTGTTCCGTCGAGCATCGAACGGGTCAGGAACTCCACTCCGACCACGTCCTGCGACGAGCCCAAGTCGAGAACTATGAAGCCGCTATCGCCGTCGCCGGCCGTGGCCCATTCGGTATTGGTGTCGTCGTCGATTGCATTCTCGGCTTCCCACCCCGGGCCGAAGATCGAGCTGAAGCCGGTAATCGTTGCGCCCAAAGCCAGGTTTGCGCCGTGCACGGCCATCTCGTCGGCTTCGCCACCGCTCTCTACCTCAGGAATGGTGAACGCGCCGATCTCAGACCGGTACTGATTTCCGTCGGCCGTGCTTCCCTGGACGCGGAACGAATAAGTCTTGCCAGCCTCGGCGCCCGGCAGGATCACATCGTGATCGATGATGCCGGTGCCGTTCATGGCGAGTGAGTTGTTGAAGTTTCCGAACTCTTCGGTCTCTCCCCAGACGATCGTGCAGATCATCGGCTCGGTGGTGCGCACACGGAAGATGCCACGCCCTGGGTCGCTCGGGTCTCCCTCGAAGACGAACTCATTGTCCTGCACCAGCGAGAACGGCAGAAGCTCACCCTCGATTGCGCCCTCGACACCCGACGAGTCGGCGGAGCCAGAATCAGAATCAGACGAACCACATGCGGAAACAAGCGCGCCGACCGCTAGCAATGCGGCTACAAGCTGGATTGAACGTCGGGTTCTCATTCTACTTCTCCAAGGCGTCGGGTGTCAGGCCGTACAAAGGGTATGACGCGCGCCGAGCCAGATCGGTCACAAGAAATCTCCGACGACATGTCAAACTCGAACCCATGACAAGCAAACCGGAGGATCCGAACATGCCGCGAATGTCGCTCGTCGACCCAGCAGCGACTACCGGAAAGGTTGCAGATGCCTTCGAGAACCTGCCGACCAAACTGAATATCTTTCGCATGATGGCCCACGCGGAGACATGCATGGTCCCGCAGATGAGACTCGGCGGCTCGATCCTCGGTAGACAGGACCTCAGCCACCAGCACCGCGAGATGCTGATACTGCTCGTCGCTCAACTGGAGGGCGGCGCCTACGAATGGAAACAGCATGTGCCCATCGCCGAAGGTGTCGGGGTCTCGAAGGAGCAGATCACGGCAATAGAGCATGAACACCTCACCTCAGAGGTATTCGACGAATCCGAGCTGGCACTGCTCGCGTTCGGCCGGCAGGTCATCGAGAGCGTCCGCGTAGACGATGCGACGTTTGCCGCGATGCGACAACACTTCTCAGAGCGTGAGGTCGTCGAGGCAATCCTGGCAATCGGCTTCTACATGACGATGGCACGTCTCACCGAGGTAACCGAGACCGAACTCGACCCGGCTGCCGGGATCACGATCCTCGACGCCAACCGGCCTCAGCCATCGAACAACTCGACCTGAGCCGCATGCTCGGCAACGTTCTCCAGAACGGGTACGTCGTTCGAGACATGGATGCAGCTCTCGAGCACTGGACCGAAGTTCTCGGAGTCGGGCCGTTCCACTACGTCGAGAACGTCGAGATGGACTCGTTCACCTTCCGCGCTGAGCCCTCCGACATCGACGTCAGCATCGCCCTTGGGAACAGCGGCGGCCGCAGGGAAGGTTCGTCCACTTGAATATACATTCATATTAGGCTGACGTCTCGTTCAGGTAAGGTCGGCGCGGCCGACGGCCCGATTCTCACTTACCGACCATCCCAACAGACAAGGACTCGACGTGCCTGACTCCACAACACCGAACTCGAAGAGCGTCCATCACATCGCCTACACGACCCGTGATGTCGAAGCGACCTACGACTTCTATTCGAACAAGCTCGGTTTGCCTCTGATCCACGCTGAGAACACACGAGCCGAGGGCGGCTACTTCCGGCACTTCTTCTTCGGGATCGGTTCAGGCGAGGCGATTGCCTTCTTCGAGGTCAACGGGGTCGGCGAAGAAGTCGACTTCAAGACCGAGATCTCCACCGGCCTCGGCCTTCCACCGTGGGCCAACCACATCGCATTCCGACTCGACACGCTCGAGGAACTGAGCGACCAGGTGAAGCACATGCACGACAACGGGCTCGGCGACATTCTCGAGATCAACCACGGCTGGTGCACTTCTATCTACACAGAAGATCCGAACGGCATAACGGTTGAGTTCTGTGTCACGACCGACCCTGATGGATTCGAGCAAACAGAAGAAGAAGCGCTTCGACAGCTCCGGTTACCGGCTTCGGAAATCCGGGAGCACGAGCCCGCTCTTCGTCTGGTCTGAGTCGGGCGCACGTCGTGGATTAGGCAATGCAAGACGCTGGCCCCCCAAACGAGTTTCCCGCCGACGGCACCCTGCTGACCGCTCGAGGCGTGAGGACTCGGGCGGCTCTCCTAGCAGCATCGCGCAAGCTGTTCGAAACAGAGGGCTACGCGAACACCACCATCGCTGACATCACCAGCGAAGCTGGACGCGCTCTCGGCTCGTTCTACACCTACTTCGACAACAAAGAGGCCGTGCTGCAACAGTTGGCCGAAGACTTCAAAAGTGAAGTCGACAGCAGGGTGACAGATCTCGACCTCACCAACGCCGAACCATACGACGCGCTACGCGAGGTGTGCGCGGTGTACTGGTACAGCTGCAAGGAACACGCCGGTGAACTGGCCGCGATCTTCCAGGCTTCGATGCTCAACGAATGTTTTGCCCCCGCGTGGCGATCAATTCGCGCCGACGCTCGCCGCAATCTCGCCGACGGAATCCGTTCGGCCAGCGACGCCGGGCTCGCGAACGATCCGAATCCGGAGGCAACCGCGTCAGCACTCGGCTCGATGATGGACTACTTCTGCTACGTCTGGCTGGTCGAAGGCGGCGAGGCTGATCTCCGGTCACTCCCAGACGACGTCGCGGTCGACACGATGGCCAGAGTCTTGTTCCGAACCATTTTTGCCTCGGCTGAGCAGCCAACGCCCGCAAGAACGCACGGACCGACTTTTGATCTCGAACCAATCCCTGAGGGAGACAATTCGTGAGACCGCCGGGCTACTCGTTCCTGGAAGAACTCGACAGCTGCGTTGTCGATCAGGTCTCGCTTGAGTGCGCTCAGTCGAACGTCAACCCGAAGCTGCTCACCACTCTTCCATCGAAGACGATCCTGCTTGACGTGCGCCTCCAACTCAACTGATCCTTCCAACGAAAGGGACCCCATGGAGTCCATCCAACGAGAGTTCGTCTCGC
>JADWMG010000235.1 GCA_015767405.1 Actinomycetota bacterium | reverse complement strand
GCGACCCGACCGGCGTTGTACAAACGATCCTGGGCGACATGGTTGACGACCTTCCGGATGGGCCCTTCGACGTAGCGCTCATCGCGTACAACACCATCTTCAACTTGCTCGAAGAGCAGACCCAGCGGCGATGCTTCGAGGCTGTCGCCGAGGTCCTCCGGCCGGGTGGTGCGTTCATCGTGGAGGCCTTCGTTCCTGATCCAACGGTGCTGGAAGGTTCTGATGTAGCGGTGCGTTCGATGACGACGGACGAGGTAGTCCTTTCGGTTTCCGAACGGCGACCGAAAGACCAGCGCGCTAGCGGACAATTCATCCAGTTCTCGGAGTCCGGCGGGGTCCGGCTGAGGCCGTGGTCGATCCGGTGGGCATATCCCTCAGAGCTCGATGCCATGGCGGCTACGGCAGGGTTCATCCGCGAGGTACGCATCGGTGACATGGCCGGCAGCGAGTACGACAACAACAGCGACCAGCACGTAACGATTTATCGCAAGGCGCCCACGGACGGGCTCACAACATGACTGGAGCACAACATGGGTGACACTCGACCGATGTTCGGGTTGGGCGTTCCGAACGGTGGTGATTTCGCCGACCCGCGTCGGATTGCGGAACTCGCCACCGAGGCCGAAGCAGCCGGATGGGATGGATTCTTCCTCTGGGACCATGTGATCCGTCGGCCACCGTGGAAGGAGATGATCGACCCGTGGGTCACGCTCGCTGCTGTCGCCGTGGCGACGGAGGAGATGATCATTGGCCCGATGGTCACCCCGCTCGCCCGCCGCCGCACATCTGTACTTGCTCGCGAAACCGCAACGCTCGACGTCCTTTCAAATGGGAGATTGCGCCTGGGTGTCGGCCTCGGGGCGCCTGACGACGAGTTCACACGGTTCGGCGAAAGTGCCGACCCCAAGCTGCGCGCCCAAATCCTCGACGAATCACTCGATCTACTGGAACTGCTCTGGTCGGGCCAAACGGTCAACTTCGCCGGTAAGCACGTCATGGCCGACGGGGTTCAGTTCCAACCACGGCCGATTCACGGACGCGTGCCAATTTGGGTTGCCGGCGGGTGGCCCGGTGGCGCACCGTTCAGGCGCGCTGCTCGATTCGACGGCGTGTGGCCGATCGCCAAAGTCGGCGGTCACTTGTCGATCGAGGAGTTCGCGGCATGTATCAACGCGGTCAACGAGTATCGCGAGCGCGCCGGACGGCTCGACTCCGATTTCGACTCGATCTTCACGGGCTGCACCCCGTCGCCCGACGACTCGGCGAGCCTCGATTCGATCAACCGCCTCACGGATGTCGGGATGACCTGGTGGATTGAGTCGCTCGACGTCCCGGAAATTCCGTTCGAAGAACACCGAGCTCGAGTTCAAGCCGGCCCACCCCGGTAACCAATCCGAAAAATGCCTCAGTTCATGCGCTGGGTGAATGTTCTGAGGCACATTTCGGGTTAGTTCGGGGTTAGAAGGAGTGGTAGCCGCCGTCGATCGTGATTATGTCGCCGGTGTGATAACTCGAGGCCTTACTTGCGAGATACACGGCGAGGCCACCGAAGTCGTCAGCAGTGCCCCATCGCCGCATCGGTACGCGCGGCAGCACCTTTTCGACGAAACGGTCCCATCCGAACGCTCCGGCAGTCATGTCACTTTCGATCCAGCCGGGCAGGATCGAGTTGCAGCGCACACCATGACGGGCGTGCTGCACCGCGATTGCCTTCATCATCGAGTTCAACCCCGCCTTTGATGCTCCGTAGTGTTGACCTGACTGCTGACCGAAGAATGCAGACCCCGATGTTGTGAAGACAACAGAGCCGCCTGATTCGTCACCGCCGTCACTTCGATCGACCATGTGCTTCACCGCTTCGCGAGCGGTGAAGAAGGCACCATCGAGATTGACCCGCATCACTCGGCGCCACTCGTCTGAGGACATCTCGACAAAGCTCGGTGCGGTTCCACTAACGCCGGCGTTGACGAACGCCGAATCGATCCGGCCGAGTTCACTCACCGTGTCGTTCATGGCCTGGACAACGGCGGCCTCGTCACCAACGTCGCACACGATCGACAGCAGCTCGACATCATGGCGACCCAGCTGTTCGATTGCCGCGTCGTTCTTGGCAGGATTGGTTCCCCAGATCGCGACATCGGAACCGTGAGCGGCGAGCGCGTCGGCCATTCCAAGACCAATGCCACCATTTCCACCGGTGACGAGCGCCACCTGACCACTGAGATCGAACGGAGAACCGGCGGGAATTGTCATGGAGCGACTGTAGGCCGCTGAGCGGGGCGGGCCCGTGCTGGGGTAGCGTCGATACGGTATGTATCTGGAGAGAGTCAAACAACCTGCTGATCTGCGGGACCTCTCGTATGAGGAGCTGAACGACCTCGCCGGCGAGATCCGTGACTTCATTGTCTCCGCAGTCTCCGACACAGGTGGCCACCTCGGCTCGAATCTCGGCGTGGTCGAACTCACCTTGGCGCTCCACCGAGTCTTCGAATCTCCCACCGACGCAATCCTGTGGGACACCGGCCATCAGGCGTACGTGCACAAGATCGTGACGGGCCGCCAGAGCGGATTCGAGAATCTTCGCCAACAAGGCGGCATGTCGGGCTATCCGTGTCGTGAAGAATCAGAGCACGACTACGTCGAGAACAGCCACGCGTCGACGATCCTCTCGTACGCGTACGGGATGGCGGTCGCCCGCGACGCCGGCGTCGACCCCCACCGCCACATAGTTGCCGTGCTTGGTGACGGCTCGATGACCGGCGGAATGGCATACGAAGCGATCAACAACATCGGCCACGGAAGCAAGCACGTGATCGTCGTGCTGAACGACAACGGTCGTTCGTATGCGCCGACTGTCTCCAACCTCTCCGCCAGTACGCAGGGGCTAGATGAGCGAGCTGGCCACCCGAGCGTTCCCGATCGTGTCACGGGTCGGCTGTCGCACGCCCTGACCGACATCCGACTCAACCCGGTCTATGTCCGCCGCCAACGTCGTCTGGAAGAGTTCCTTCAGCAGCTTCCTGTTGTGGGACACCAGGCCGGCTCGGCAATGGACGCATTCAAGGCGGGTATTCGTGAGTTCCTGCAGCCACCGTCGTTCTTCGAGGCGCTCGGGGTGCGCTACGTCGGACCGTTCGATGGGCACAACGTCGAGGAGATGGAACACGCATTCCACAATGCGATCGAGTTGTCTGCTGAAGGACCGATTCTCGTACACGTGTTGACTCAGAAGGGGCGCGGCTACTCGCCGGCCGAGGACGACGACGAAAAGCACCTGCACGATGCTCCGGTGTTCGATCCGCTCGTCGGCCCACCCAAGGCAGTCGCTACCGGATACACGCAGGCGTTCGCCGAGGCGATCGTCAAAGAGGCAGAGGCCGACGATCGAATCGTCGCAATCACCGCGGCCATGCCTGGGCCGACCGGCCTAATCCCATTTCAAGAGAGGTTCCCAGATCGCTTTTTCGATGTCGGTATAGCCGAACAACACGCCGTCGCCGGAGCCGCTGGAATGGCGATGGGCGGCCTTCGGCCTGTAGTTGCGATCTACTCGACGTTCCTCAATCGAGCGTGGGATCAGATTGTGTACGACGTCGCTCTGCACCGCCTTCCCGTCATCTTCTGTCTCGATCGTGCCGGCGTAACCGGTCCTGATGGTGCCAGCCATCACGGCGTTTACGACATGGCCTTGCTGTCGAAGGTTCCAGGCATGCGGGTCTTGGCTCCTTCGAGCGCACAGGAACTCGCACAGATGCTCCACGACGCGGCCAGTCTCGTTGAGTCGGGCCCGATCGCCATTCGTTACCCACGCGGCGCGGCACGGGTGGTCGGCGAGCACGAGGTCGGATCTGGGTTGTCGGCCCGCAAGTCGAGGTCGGGTTCCGCCGTCTGCATCATCGCGATCGGCAAGATGCTCGAGTCGG
>JADWMG010000234.1 GCA_015767405.1 Actinomycetota bacterium | reverse complement strand
CACACAAAGAACGGTTGGTCTGCCGATACTTGGCGTTCCATGAAATCGACCGAAGCGTCGAGCGTTTCCTTGTCGAACGTCTTGATACGATCGATGTCGAGGACTCCGTTGTCTTCGATCTTCTGCTTGCCGATCTTGCCCCACCGCGGCTGGACGGTCTCGTCGTCCTCGTCGGTTGCCCACGAGTGCATGAGGTTGCGCGGACCGTACTTGTCGCGGAATCCTGGGTACTTGTCCTCGGGCGGATAATCGGGATCGTAGGGATCCTCGTAGGCGTCGAGGTGATAGAACACGCCGAAGAACTCGTCGAACCCATGGACGGTAGGCACGAACTTGTTCAGGTCGCCGAAGTGGTTCTTGCCGAACTGCGCCGTCGTGTAGCCTTGCTCTTTGAGCAGCGTGGCGATGGTCGGATCCTCAGCGCTCAAGCCCGAATCGGCGCCGGGCATCCCAACCTTGCTCAACCCTGTGCGGAACACGCTCTGGCCGGTAATGAACGACGCACGCCCAGCAGTGCAACTCTGCTCACCGTAATTGTCGGTGAACAGCATGCCTTCGTTCGCGAGGCGATCGATATTCGGCGTCTGGTACCCCATCAGCCCACGCGAGTAACAGCTCAGATTCGTCTGCCCAATATCGTCGCCCCAAATGACGAGAATATTCGGCTTCTTTTTCGACGTCGCCTTCTCATCACCCATGCGCATCCTCCCGCGTTGCGGCCTCTCCGGCCATGTATATCACAATCAGGGCAGATCGGCTATCCAACTACGGCATGAACACGGCCGAGTGGGGATTCCCGTGGCGGATCGCCCGACCGACACGACGGTGACCTGCGTCGAGAGGTTCGACGCTGGTGCCGGTCCTCTCCCGACGACCGAGACGACACCCGCGGCCTTCACGCCGAATCCACATGGCGACGGGTGACCTCTGCCATTTGACACGCGGCAGAGTGACCCGCGTGTCGTCGAATAGCGCGCGGCCGCCACCAGAAGTGGCGGGGTCTGTCAGTCGAGTGTGGGGAGCCCCACCGATTCCCTCATGCTGTTGAATACCGCGAGGTCCGTAACAATGCGGAACTCGCTGAGTTTGGAGTCCGCAACAGTGAGGAAGCCGGCCATCTCGACCTGCTTCCTGTCCCCACTGAACTCACCTTTCGCCAGAAACCGGATGGCGATCATGCCGGCACCGAGCCGGTCTACCTGATCGACCTCGTCGTACAGTTGCCAGAACGAATCGACGATGTGCTCGTCGTAGTAGTGCAGGACTTCAGTGAGCACCTTTGGACCCTTCTTGACGTCATCAGGTCCCATCTGATTGCCATTGACGTACGCAGAGAAATCTGCAGAGACGAGGGTCGATGCGTCTTTGTAATTCCCCGTGTTCGCAGCATCGAACAGGAACCGCGTGAGTTTGTTCTCACCCTGGACGTCGTCGTCGGCGTCGCTGCGGCTCTTGCCGAAGAACTTCGCCGCCACTGCCCTCCGACTGCAACGAGCACCATTGGATTCTCCTATCCGTGTTGGCTCCCGGTGCGCACACCGGGCATGTCCCTGTCACCGCGTCGGCATAGTTGCTGCCGGGCCTTCAACCAACTGCAGCTGCCAGCACCATCTACCGGCCACCTCCCCGAACAACATCTCGCCCGACCACGAGAGGCACCTCAGGAGTCGCCAAGCGACATGCACCCACGCTGCGACCTCAAGCACTACGAATATCACAACCAGGGCAGACCGGCTATCCAACTACGGCATGTCTTGATGTCAGCCGTTCGTTTCGCTATCCGGGCATCCATCGCGACCGTAGGATTGGCGAACTGTCGTCACCGGAGATACCTGAGATGAGCCAGGCCGAAGACATCACGTGGCTGCCTAAGCCCACGACACGACCCAACGGAGAAGAAGAGTCGCTGCCGTCTGCGTGGTCGCCGGCAGGTTTTCACGTGTTGTCAAAGCCGACGGGTGCGATCTGCAACCTGGCCTGCTCGTACTGCTTCTTCCTCGACAAGGAGCTGCTGTATGAGGGCAGCCGGTTCCGCATGTCGGACGATGTTCTCGACCGCTACATCCGTCAGCTCATCGAGTCACATCACACTCCGCAGGTGGCGGTGGCGTGGCAGGGCGGCGAACCCACTCTGATGGGTCTCGGCTTCTATCGCCGCGCCATCGAACTCCAGGAGCAGTACCGCAAACCGGGGATGTCGTTCCAGAACACGATGCAGACCAACGGGACGCTCTTGACCGATGAATGGTGCGAGTTCCTCAAGGAGAACGAATACCTGATCGGAATCAGCATCGACGGACCGGCTCACCTCCACGACGCCTATCGGGTCAACAAGCGAGGCGAGGGCTCCTTCGACAAGGTGATGCGAGGTCTGCGACTCCTCCAAAAACACGACGTGGAGTACAACATCCTGACGACAGTGAACCGGGTCAATGGAGACCATCCGCTCGACGTGTACCGGTTCTTGCGCGACGAAGCCGGTACCGATTGGATGCAATTCATCCCGGTGGTAGAACGGGTCGACGAAGACGGGCAACCAGCCCACCTACGCGGTACGTACGCATCGGAGCGGTCAGTCCAGCCGGAGCAGTTTGGCCAGTTCCTCATCGCCATCTACGACGAGTGGGTACGCAACGACGTCGGTCGCGTCTTCGTACAGACCTTTGAAGCAGCGGCTCGCAATTGGATGGGACTCGGCTCGTCCGGGATGTGTGTCTTCAATGAAACCTGCGGCCTCGGGGTAGCGCTCGAACACACCGGGGACCTCTACTCCTGCGACCATTTCGTGGACGACGACTTCCGGCTCGGCAACATCGCCGACACGGACATGGGTGACCTGGTGGCAAGCGCCCGACAACACCGATTCGGCCAGGACAAACGCGACGGACTGCCGCAGTACTGCCTCGACTGTGACGTGCGTTTCGCCTGCCACGGCGAGTGTCCCAAGAACCGTTTCCTGATAACACCCGACGGCGAACCGGGCCTCAACTACCTGTGTGCTGGCTTCAAGGACTTCTTCCACCACATCGATCGCCCAATGAACATCATCACCGCCGCGATGAAGTCAAGCCGACCCGCGTCAGACGTAATGCAGGTCCTGCGCCAAGAGGACGCGGCATTCGCCTCTGCGGTTCGCAACGCCGGACGCAACGGTCCGTGCCCCTGCGGCAGCGGCCGCAAAACGAAACAATGTCACGGAAGACCCACCCCTCACGCGGACACCAACGCCCCGCTGCCCGTCGGCGTAGGTGTCCCCCGCCCCAAGGTCGGGAAACGGGCACAACACGACTGAACCGACCCAACCAAGACCGGTCACCAACAACGCCACGCCCTCCAAACATGACACCACTCGTCAACTCAGACCACGGCATCCGGCGACGGCTCGGACCATCGCTTCGGGGATGACCATGCACTCCAGCACGACCCGAACAACCCAGCCGAACCGCCCATAGCGAAGCCATAGCACATCGGAGTGCGGGGCCCGACGTCGGCGTTGACGCTGGATGTGACCGGCGGGGGTTCAAGGCCTCGGTTCGCCCATGGTTGCGCGTGCCAGGACGCGCATAGGACGCGTTTCGCTGAGAAACGACGCGAGGCGATGAGTATCGATGGGTGCTGAAACCCTTGGTATGACTACGTGTTCGCGGTTTTGCCAAGCCAGCGAAGCCCCCTGATCTACCTTCACACGGCAGAGGTTCACTGGTTCGATCCGTGGCAACGGTTCGATGAAACAGGCTTTGGTGGACTCGTAGTCCGCTGCCCGCAGGGGTGTGGGGGTTCGAATCTCCTTCGCGGTACCGATTCAACACCCTCATCACGGTCCGGTCCGGCCAGCCTCGAGTTGTGCCTCGATGACCTCATGGTGGTCGCGCGGGCGGGAGTTCACGGAGAAAAGTCCCATTGGCCCTTGTCGCCCATCGTCGCCTGTTCGATGGTCTATTC
>JADWMG010000233.1 GCA_015767405.1 Actinomycetota bacterium | reverse complement strand
TGTCTATTGACGCTGAATACTCGAGCGCCATCTCAGCAGCCATTCTCAGCACGTCAGATTCCTTTGTCACCCCTTCATCCTTGCTGATGGCTTGGGTGAGGCTGACAATTCGGTCTTCGGATTTGGGCCATCGAGACAGGATTGTGTGACGGTCAGTGTCCTAGGTCAGGAATTCGACGTCGAGACCGATCGACCGGTAGGTATCAAGTGCTCGGCGATCTCGGCTGACGAGCGGGAGCGCGTGGTGGACAGCCGCCGCAGCGACGAGGGCGTCGTAGACCGCACCGCCGCTGATGCCGGATTCGGCGAGGTTGGCTGTGAGTGAGGCCGTCGACTGCTCGTCCAAGAAACGACTCTCGGGAAAGTTGGATGAGATAAGTCGGCTGACCGTTCTGGCGTCACGTCGGCTGGGGCCCGGTAGCCGTGTCAAGACGGAGAAGGTCTCGAACCAGGCATGACCAGACATGCCGAGTGTCCGGTCGGCCAGGGCAGCCCATGTGCTGGCGTGGGCTGCATGGTCTGAGACGATGAATGCGACCGCTGCACTGGTGTCGATCAAGGTGATCTGGCCTTCAGCCGTGCGCGACGAGGGTTTCACCGTTGGTCAGCTAGCCGAAGGTCGCGCACATCACTGTCATCGAGTTCGTTGCCTGAAGCGGGAATCACGAGTCGCTCATCGACTCGGGCCAGACTCGGATCTGTAAGTGGCTCGATCCGCACGGCGGAACCATCGCGTATGACCTCCACCGGTCCGGGGACCAGACCTAGTTCTTCACGAAGCCGTTTCGGAATTACCACTCGTCCGGCATTATCGATGGCTGCTTGCATGCCATTAGAGTACCATTTGAATGGTATTCAATATCGCGGATGCGCGTGCCCGGCCGCAAATCGCCCCCAGCCACTCGGTAAATCGCGACTACTGTACGTTGCTGTGGTTGACGGTTGAGGAGCGGGTGTGACGAATGAAATGCGCCCGTCGCAGCGACTGGTGGTGGGACCAGGGGGCACTGGACGGACACACCTGCTCCGTTCTTGGGCCGACGAATTCGAAGCCGATGGCGGAGTGCCGTTCGATTTCAATAGCACTTTCCATATGCACATGTTCGGCAGCTCGGTTGACCCGGCGACTGCAGGTCAACCGGGCGGCGCCTCCGTCGGCGGTGGAGCCTGGGTTGTGTGGGACAGAGTCGACGGATTCCAGGACCTGGTTTCTGAAATCACGCTCGACGGCGTTCTGCCGGAGAAGCTGTGCGTATGAGTGGCAACGTTCCCCGACCACACTCTCGAGTCTCTTGACTCCGGCAACTGCATCCCGATCGTCAATAACAGCTAACCCCAGCCCGTTCTCGTGAACTATTGCCGACGTCTCGTCGGCCAAAGATCACGAGTTGGCGGGTTGGGAGCGAAGCAGGTCGCGGAGTGGGCGCATGCCGATCGTTTCGATGCCAGCCTCCGCTAGCGCGGTGCGGCCGGCTTCGCCGCCATAGAAGGTGCGCTCGAATTCGCGATTATGTGCTGTGTCGGTGATGGCCGACAGTTCATCGCCGGCTTGGGCCGGGTGGCAGATGAGGTAGTTCAACCCGGGAGCGAGGTTCTGCAGGCGACGTTCGTTGTGAGGCCGACCCTCTCCAGGCTCGAAGCTGAGGGAGTCCGCGCAGTAACTATCGAAGATGAGGAAACCCTCCGCCTCCATGACGCCCAATCCATCGTCGGCTGGGAGCTCGTCGTCGACGGGAGGTTCGCCACTGACTGCCCGAGGGAGGAAGAGTGGCAGCCGGTACTGGCGCGCCAAGTTCAGGTAGACGTCGAAGAACTTGGGGTGGAAGACGGTGCCCATGTGTGAGTCGAGGTGAGTGACGTCGATTCCGGCGTCGAGCGCTGTGTCGATCTGGGCGCGTAACTCGGTTTCGACATCCTCGGCGCTTCCGTATTTGACCGTCTCGCGGCTGGTGGCATACAGATACCCGGTCTCGTCCACGAGGCTCGGCACGGATGTGCGCCCAGCCGTCGGACCCCACTTGTAGCCGTCGTACTCGGCGTTGAGCGTCAGGTGAACTCCAAGGTCAGCGTCGCGCCCATCCTGGGCCCACTGCGCTGCCTCTGCGAACCACGGGCAGGGAACCATGACGCTGCCACATGTGGCCGGGCCGTTGGCGAGCGCTTCGAAGGCCCCGACGTTGGCCGAATGGCTCATCCCGATGTCGTCTGCGTGAACAACCGCAAGAGTCGTCCCGGCCGCGAATCCCAGTCTTCCCAGAGCGTTCATCGTCCAAGACTCGCGCAGCTCACAGACCGAGGTGAAATGGCACGAATGGGGTCAGACCCCATTCGTGCTATTTGACTACCGGCTGTGGCGAGATGATGGATCTAGCGGAACGGAGGTGCGACGTGACGAAGGAGGACGGTGGTCGGGAGCTGAGTGAGCAGCCCGCAGCTTCGGCTGGGTTCATGCCGTTCTGGCTGGCGCGATGGTTGACCACAATCAACACCAAGCTTGCTGTCGCGATCCTCGCGATGATCGTGATCCTGGTGGCCCTTCTCGCACTGGCGTTCATTCCTGACTGGGGGAGCGATAGCTCGACATCTACCGAACCTGCCGCCGGTGCGCCCGCGGCATCCAGCGAGCAAGCGACAGCCGATACCGGGCCCGGGCCTGGGTCATCCGCAGCCCCGACTCACGCGGGAGTTGGCCGCTCAAGACCCGGTTGAACTGGCCGAGGGGCCATGGCGGTTCTTCGCAACTTCAGCCGAAGAGAGCGCGCTATATGACTTCGCCTTCTTCGACGATGGCACGTTCCACGAGTCTGGCGCCACGCATAATGCTGGTACGTACAGCGTGAATGGCCAGACGATCACCATGTCGTTGACGCGCGTCGACACTGGCGAAGCGAGTGATGGGGTCAATACGCGGACCGAGGATCCCGATTGATTGTCAGCGGGCGTCGATCGAGCGCACGAAGTCGGTCACGAGATCAACCACAACCTGGGGGTTCTCGTGGTGGATGAGGTGCGGCTGACCGGACAGGAGTAAAGGCGTTGCATTGGGGCCGATGGCTGCAGCTGTGGCAAACACCTGCTCGTCAGTCGCGAACTCGTCATCTGCCCCCTGGACAATGAGTGTTGGTGCGTCAAGAGTGCCAAGGCTCGCACGGGTATCCCACGACTGGAAAGGGGCGCTCGACCACGTTCTGCTCCACGACTCGAAGAGGGCCAGCGGATTGGAGTGGTGGCGCGCAAGCCCCTTCAGAACTGGATCTGGATCGGCCTGCATCCCGATGATGCGGTCAACGGCAGCCTTCTCGACCCACGAATGAGCCGCGATGGCGACGACGCCCCTTGTAGCTGCATTCTGGCTGCCGTAGATGAGCGCGATCGTTGCTCCATCAGAGTGCCCGACGAGTATCGGTTCTTCGATGTTGAGTTCACCAAGTAGAACCTCGAGCACATCCGCCTCGGCATGGAGCCAGTCTGCAGCCCGAACCGTGGTGGGTGAAGGTATGGATGATCCATGTCCGGCCCGGTCATACGCGATGACAGTGCAGCCAAGGCGTTCGGCGACCTCGCCAGGGACAGACCGCCATTGGCTGACCGATCCGAGCCCGTCGTGAAGAAACACGATTTGGGGAACACCGTCACCCCAGGTAGCGGTTGAGAGTTGAGAGTCGCCCAGGTCAACGACCCCAAATCGTGGTTGCATGATTCACCCCTTCAGAAATGCTGTGCGCCAAATAGCACGAATGGGGTCAGACCCCGTTCGTGCTATTTGAATTGTGGCACCTAGTGCCTTGCCTCTGGAAAGATGGGTGTCGAATGACGAGCGCCCCAGGATCGTTGACGAGCCCTCGGGACGGCCGGCATGGTTGGCGCAGTGATACCCACGTGCTGAGCCCCGCCAGAAACCTGGCCAACAGTCCGACGGATCGATGCTCACGCGTCGGGCCGTCGGACTG
>JADWMG010000232.1 GCA_015767405.1 Actinomycetota bacterium | reverse complement strand
GTTCTTCTTGCCACGCACGGCGTCGGGCCGGCGATGGCTTTAGCGGTCATGGCCACACATCCACCTGGCGCCCTGGTCGACGTGGTCGCCAACGGCGACGTCGCGGCGCTCACGCTCGTGCCAGGCATCGGCAAGAAGACTGCGGAACGGTTGCTGGTCGAGTTGAAGAACCGCTTGTCGATTCCGGTGCTCGACGGAGCAAACATCCACGCCGGGGGAGTGTCGGCAATCGCTGATGTTCGCGACGCGCTGACTGGCCTCGGCTACGGATCCGACGAGATTCGTGATGTGCTTCGTGAGCTTCCCACCGACGCCGACTCGGCCACGCTGCTTCGCGATGCGCTCAAGACCTTGGGAGCCAAGCATGCGTGACGAGTTTCTGGACCCCGGAATCGGTGACCCTGCTGACGAGGTGGTCGCTGCGGAAATCGAACTGGAAGCAGGCCTACGACCACGAGCGCTCGACGAGTTCGTCGGTCAGGGTGAACTCAAAGAGCACTTGACCATCGTGCTCGAAGCGGCGCGTCGACGTGAACAGCCCGTCGATCACCTCCTGTTCGCCGGGCCACCTGGGCTGGGTAAAACCACTCTTGCCGGCATCGTGGCCACCGAAATGGGGGTTCATCTCCATGTCACTTCGGGCCCAGCGCTCGAACGGGCCGGCGACCTCGCCGCCATTCTGACCAAGCTCGAAGACGGCGACGTGCTCTTCATCGACGAAATTCACCGATTGTCGCGAGCGGTCGAGGAGATCCTGTATCCGGCAATGGAAGACTTTCA
Source organism: Actinomycetota bacterium (assembly GCA_015767405.1). GTDB lineage: Bacteria > Actinomycetota > Acidimicrobiia > Acidimicrobiales > Ilumatobacteraceae > Sva-07. Next base: position 3,173 of record JADWMG010000232.1, on the reverse strand, counting down.
GCTCGACATTGTGGTCGGTAAGGGGCCGGCCGCATCCAGTATTCGCCTGACCATGCCGCCGTTCACGCTCGTCGGGGCTACCACACGCACCGGCATGATCACAGGCCCGCTACGTGACCGGTTCGGCCTAGTGGCCCGTCTCGACTACTACGAGAGTGAGGAACTCCGGGCGATCGTTGAACGAGCTGCTGGGATTCTCGACGTTGTCATCGACCGCGACGGCGCATGGGAGATCGCGCGGCGCTCACGTGGCACACCTCGTATCGCCAACCGACTGCTCCGCCGAGTCCGTGACTTCGCAGAAGTTCGCGCAGACGGCACGATCAACGCTGAGGTGGCTCGGGCTGGTCTGAGGCTGTTCGGCGTCGATGACCTCGGCCTCGACAAGGTCGACCGGGCGATTCTGAAAGCGCTGTGTGTGCAGTTCAACGGAGGGCCGGTCGGGCTGTCCACGGTGGCGATCAGCGTGGGCGAGCAGCCCGAAACCGTTGAAGATGTCTACGAGCCCTTCCTGATCACCCAGGGCATGATTGCAAGGACCCCCCGTGGACGGGTGGTGCTCGCCGCTGCCTATGAGCATCTCGGCCTTGAGACACCACGCCAAGCTGTGTCCGGCAGCTTGTTCGAGTAGCGCGCCTGAACTCGTGCGCCTCGTCGATTTCGACTACCAACTTCCTGAGGAGTCGATTGCCCAAACCCCTGTAGAGCCGCGCGACAACGCTCGACTCTTCGTTGATCACGGAGATTCTCCGGCCGAGCATTTACACGTCAGCGATCTGCCACACCTGCTTCGTGAGGGTGATCTGCTCGTGCTCAACGAGACCAAGGTGATCCCGGCCCGCCTAAGACTCAATCGGGTCACGGGTGGTGCGGCAGAGGTGCTGCTATTGGAGCCGAGAGACGCCTCCAGGAGGTCCTGGGAGGCGCTCGTGCGCCCGGGCAAGAAGCTCCAAGTTGGCGAGGAGCTGCTGGCCGGTGACCGCGCCGTGGTCCGGATCGGGAAGCGCACAGCTGCAGGTGACACGTTCTGGGTGGAATTGCTCGGTGACCAAGATCCGTTGCTGATGCTTGACGCTCTGGGCGAAATGCCATTGCCGCCCTATATCGGAACCCGCTTGACAGACCCCGACCGGTACCAAACTGTGTTTGCCCGCCAACCCGGTTCTGCGGCCGCGCCGACTGCCGGGCTGCATTTCACGCCTGGACTATTCGACAGGCTCGCGAGCGTTGGTGTCCGGACGGCTGTGGTCGAATTGGTGGTGGGTCTCGACACATTCCAGCCGATCAGCACAGACAATCCCCTCGACCATCCGATGCACACCGAGCGCTACCGCGTGCCGGAGGAAACGATGGAGGCCTGCCGCGAAGCCCGGCGCGTCGTCGCTGTCGGTACGACGGCAGTCAGAGCGCTCGAATCTGCCGCCAAGTTCGGAGCGTTGTCGGGTCGAACAGATCTGTTCATCCACCGGGGTTTTGACTGGCAGATTGTTGATCTACTCATGACGAACTTCCATCTACCGAAGACGACGCTCTTGATGATGATTGATGCGTTTGTTGGCGACCGGTGGCGAAATCAGTACGAAGAAGCACTCGCCGAGGGGTATCGATTCCTGTCATTCGGTGATGCGATGCTTCTGGACCGGCGTGCCTGAAGTTACGGTCTGATCGATGTATCGCGTTGACCTCGCACTCGACGGTGTGGATGGCTCGGCTCGTGCCGGTACGGCTACGACTTCGCGCGGCACCTATACGACCCCTCTCTTCATGCCAGTCGGCACTCGAGGTGCGATCAAGTACTTGAGTGCGGCCGACTATGAGCGGCTCGGAGCGCAGATCGTCCTTGGCAACACCTATCACCTCATGCTTCGCCCGGGTGTCGACACGATTGAGCATTTTGGGGGATTGGGCCGCTTTGCCGGTTGGGACGGGCTCACTTTGACCGACTCTGGCGGTTTTCAGGTCTTTTCGCTCGACCCGAAAGTCGACGACGACGGAGTGACTTTCAAGAGCACGTATGACGGATCCTCTCATCGGTTCACTCCGGAGATCGCGGTTGATGTTCAGCAGCGGCTCGGCGCCGACATCCAGATGGTGCTCGACGTCTGCCCGCCGTTGCCGAGTTCTCCGGATGTTGTCCGCCTCGCTGTTGACCGCACCGCCTCGTGGGCCGAGCGGGCGCGGCAAGCTCACGACCGGCCTGATCAATCGCTGTTCGGAATTGTGCAAGGCGGAATCAGCGGCACCATGCGTGCCGAGAGTGCCCGACAGATTGTCGATATCGGGTTCGACGGCTATGGAATTGGTGGTCTCTCCGTCGGTGAGTCGAGGGAGCAAATGCTGCCGGCTCTCGCGGCAGCGCTTGAACACCTACCCGACGATCAGCCTCGGTACCTCATGGGGGTTGGCGACCCCGCATCCCTCGTCGAGGCGGTTGCTCTCGGCGTCGATCAGTTCGATTGTGTGATGCAAACCCGGCTCGGGCGCCATGGCACGGCGCTTACCTCGACTGGACGGTTCCAAGCGAAGGCGGCGCGAAATGCCCTCCTCGACGAACCACTCGATCCGTCATGCCCCTGTGACGTGTGCGCTCGTCACAGTCGCGGGTACATCCGGCATTTGTTGCAAGTTCGCGAGCCGAGCGCTTCTCGATTGTTGTCGATCCACAACGTCGCATGGACTCTCGACCTGATGGACAGGATGCGTTCGGCCATCCTGGATGGAACTTTCGCGGCTCTCCGTAACGAGGTACTGGCCGTTTGGCAGTGATCTGCCCCGAATCTGCGCACGATCGCCGGTAGGATCGCACGCCGTTATGTCCACTCATATTTCGACCAGTCTCCTCGCCAGCTCAGGTGGAGGTGGAGGCGCCGCGATACTTCAGCTCGGCATCCTCCTGCTCATCCCGTTCGCGATGTATTTCTTCATGATTCGGCCACAGCGTCGCCGTGTCCGCGAGCAGAAAGAGTTGCAGCAGTCGATTCATGTCGGCGACGAAGTTGTCACGACGTCGGGCATGTACGGCAAGATCACAGGCGAGGACGGCGAAGCCCGGTTTTGGCTCGAAATTGACGATGACGTCCAGATTCGGATCGCTCGTGCGGCAGTACAGGGCAAGGTCCAAGAAGACGATGCGTCCGAGCCAACAGAAACTGATGACGATGACGCGGTCGATG
>JADWMG010000007.1 GCA_015767405.1 Actinomycetota bacterium | reverse complement strand
CCAGCCGGGCTCGACCTGAACGAGCGAGGAGGGATCGAAGCACCGACCCAGATAGCGCGATGTCTCTCAGCACTGGTGAGAGTGTTGATCAGCGCGAAAGTCGGCACAACAAGCAGCAGACCCAGTCCGACAATGATCAGCGGAAGGGTGACCGCAAGCATTGTCAGAATGATTGCGAAGAGCACGGGTGCCCATATGGCACCGACGGCGAGATAACCGAGCGCCACCCAAGACCGGGCTTCCACAACCGGCCGATACCACCACTCGGCCGCATCGCTGACCGAACCGAACGGCCATCCAGCGTCGTCGGCTGCATCGGCTTCGTCGGCTTCATCGGTCACCGCCTCATTGTCGCACCGCTTTGGGGGCGGCAGAGTCAATGTGGATGATCGGAGACCCTGAAGGTCCGGCCCAGCAGCCCAATCGATCTTGCTCACGCCGCACTCCGCAAGGTGAGTGCGGCCGGTTGCCGTGTCACACGACGCACCATAAGCCCGCCGAGTACCAGCGATCCAACGATCACCACAGCAGCCGCTGCAGGTATCACTCCGGCAGCGAACGTATAGCCGATCTCAACGGCATTGGAGGCTTCGAACGATCCCATGATCGCTTTGCCTCCGAAGTAGCCAGCGATGAGACCAAACCCAATGCCGAGAACCGCCATTGGGATCAACTCAGCCGACACAACTCGAAAGACGTGACGCTTCCGGCCGCCGACCGCCTGCAGCGCTGCAAACTCATGACGACGCTCGTACACGTTGACGGCCAATCCGGAAGCCACGGCAAGCCCGGCCACAGACACCACCACAAACCCAATCGCTCCGAAGATCATCAGGATTGCCTGGCGACCGCCGTCGTCCTGGAAAGAATCGATGACAATGGTCTCGGTCAGGCCGGCTAGCTCGACGGCCGGCTGCTCGTCGAGCGAATAGACGATATTGACCCCAACGCGCTCGGCGAAGCCGGTCGACACGACCGCTTCCTTCGATTGAACGAACCAGGAACCTTCGTCGAGGTGACGGTCGATCATCAACGTGTCATCTTCTACGCCGCGAACATCAACCTGCCAGCCATCGAACTCGCCAATTGCGTCGATGCTCACCTCAGACCGTGGATCGCTGTCTGCGACATCAGCATCGATGTCGAGCCCAGGCCCAGCAACCTCGGTCCTCGATACCCAATTGAACGGCTCGACCGACGCCGCGTTGAAGTCGTTGATCGTCGTCGCCAACGAGGCGATGATCAGCAGCGCAGCAACTGCGGCGGTGATCTGAGCAACAATCGCCATCGAACGCGAGCGGCGATGAACGCCATTGCGGAAAGCGGTGCGATCAAGCAGACCGCCCAGCCTGACCCGAGATGCCAGGCGTTCGGTGAACCGACGACCGAAGGGGGAACCGTCACGATCGCGTAGGGCAGTCGCCAGCGGAATCTTGGTAACCCTTCGTGCTGCTCTGGCAGCGACGAGTCGGGCACCGACAAGAGCAAAGAGAACACTCCCGGCAATCACGGGCAGCGAGACGGCAATATCGGGAGTGACACCGACGAACTCCTGAAGCACCATGCGGGCGATCACGTTGGAAATCAGAATGCCTAATGGAACCCCGATCACAACTGCCGCGATCGCAATCCCGACTGCAAGTCGGCGCAGCCGGCGGCGAAGTGGGCGAGACCGAGCGCCGAGGGCGCGCATCACGGCGACCTCCCGCGTTCGCTCGGTTATGAGCGTGTTGGTCGTCGATCCGAGTAGTACAAGAGCAACGATTCCGGCGACAATCCCGAGAATGCCAATGAGGCTGCTCACCTGCTCGATGTCGGCCTCTACCGGGTGTTCATTGTTGGCAATCGTGATGGGTAGAAACGTCATGGCAACGTCCTCCTGCGCGAGCAGGTCGCGAGCGGAGTCAGCCGTTGCTCTCAGCTCGTCCTTGCCGACGTCGTCGGCCGAGATGACAATCCGGTTGACGCCTTCGAGCCCAGCCAGATCGCGAGCAGTCTCGAGTGTGGTGAACGCGGCGCTCGTCGCCGACCAGAAACTCGTGCCGCCGATCCCGACGACAGTCAAGTCCGTCGTCTCGCCGTCCTGGCCGGTCACAGCCACCGTCGTACCGATGGGCGCCACACCATTAGAGACGAGCACCTCATCTCGACCTTCGGGGAGTCGGCCGTCCTCAGCATGAACGAGGTCGATCTGCTGGGTTTGACCATCGAATCCGATCACCTTGAGCAACGCGCCGCCAGGGGCCCCTGCGTCGAGGGAGACCTCCGTCTCGATCTGAGTGTCCACTGCTTGGACGTTGTCGAGCGAATCAAGGAGAGTCTCGACATTCATGTCTCCAGTGTCACTGGTTCCGATCACAACCTCGGCGAGGTTGTCGCGCTCAGCAGCGTCGCGCAACGAACTGGACGCAACAGTGGGAATGGCAAAGACGCCAATGGCGCCGATCGCGAGTGCCAGCGCAAACACACTGACCACGATGCGAGACGGCGCACGCCGGACCTCTCGAAGTACCTGGCGCATCAGAGCGCTACCGCAGCAACTAGTGCGTCAGTCGCCAGCGGACCATCGACGAACTCGGACACCGCCGGAATGGACGCATCCACTCTTCCATCGAGCATCGCAATGACTCGATCGGTTCGCTTCGCGAGGTTTTCGTCATGTGTGATCAAGAGAACGGTCGTGCCGGAACTGACGAGACCGGCAAGCAGATCAAAGACGACATGTCCGGATTCCTGGTCGAGGCTGCCAGTGGGCTCGTCGGCAACAATCAATCTGGGTCTGGTGACAACCGCGCGGGCAATCGCAACGCGCTGCTGCTCGCCCCCGCTGAGCTGCGTCGGTAGGCGCTTCATCTTGTCGCCAAGCCCCACAGATGCAAGAGCCTCACCACTGCGGAGACGCCGCTCGCGACGGCCGACACTCTTGTCGGCCAGTTTCAACGCCAGCTCGACATTCTCGGTCGCATTGAGCGTTGGGAGGAGATGGAAGTTCTGGAACACGATCCCAACGTTTCCTCCGCGCCAACGAGCGAGCCGATCGTTGGAGAGCCGATCAATGCGCGTGCCATCGATAACGAGCGACCCCGAAGTGGGACGATCAATTCCTGCGACGAGAGCCCCAAGGGTCGACTTCCCGGAGCCTGAGGGCCCGACAATCGCAACGAGTTCGCCGTATCCAATCATTAGGTCGACACCATCGATCCCGAGTTGGGCGCTGGATCCCCTTCCCCACCGTCGCGTGAGATCAGTCGCGCTGACGAGAGGGCGAATCAGATCGATCGAGCCGCTGATCGCCAAATCCAGAGGTGAGATGTGTGCTGTGAGTTCCATACATCGATGGTGCGCAGGATCCGCTACATGTGGCGATGGAGCGGCCTGGCGGATCAGTGGTGGGGTTATCCCCACCAGGTTCCGACTCGCGCCCGGCACGTCGTGAGGCCATCTGGAGTGCTACAAATTGCGCCATGGCCGACCTGCTCACTGCACATGCTGCGAACCAACCGGACAAAATGGCGGTCATCGACGACCGCACCAACGGCAACGTTCGGACCTTGACATACGCGCAACTCGAAGCGCGGTCAAACCAACTGGTTCGGGTGCTGGCCAACATCGGCCTCACAGCTGGCGACACCGTTGTGTGGTGCGGACAGAACTCAGTAGGCGCGGTCGAATTGATCAATGCGGCTCGCAAGGTCGGGGCGACCGCAGTGCCGCTGAACTACAGACTCTCAGATGACGAAGCGGCCTACGTGGTCGATCACTCTGACGCCACAACGGTGTACGTCGACTCGGAGTTCGCGCCACTCTTCGAAAGAATTCGCGACCAACTCCCGTCCGTCAGCAACATCTTCGTTTTCGACGGTGACGCCCCGGCGGGCATGACCGCTGTTGATCCGCTCATCGATAATGCATCGCCTGATGTATGGCAACGCCCGGAAGGCGACGACGCCGGCGGCGCGACGATGATCTACACGTCGGGCACAACCGGCAAGCCAAAGGGCGCGTTTCGACCGAACGCGGCCGATCCCGGCCAGGGCGCCGCGCTGCTCCAATTCATCGGCTACAGCGTCGACGACATCTACATCACCACTGGGCCGCTCTACCACTCGGGCCCCGGTGGATTCATGGGGATCGCCCTCATCCTGGGCCAGACCACCGTGCTCCAGCGAAAGTTCGATCCGGAAGACTGGCTGCGCCTGCTGGAGACCTACAAGGCGACATCGACGTTCTGCGCGCCGACGCCGATCAGGATGATCTGCAACCTTCCCGACGAGGTCAAAGCGCGCTACGACCACTCGTCAATGCGGGTGATGGTCGCCAATGCCGCCCCTTGGAGCTTCGCACTGAAGCAGCAGTACCTGGCCGACTTTCCCGCCGAGTCGCTCTTCGAGGTCTACGGCTCAACCGAACTCGGGGTCAACACCGTGCTGCGTCCCGAAGACCAACTCCGCAAGCCAGGCTCGTGTGGAAAAGAGGCGCCGCTCGTCGAGATCCGCCTGTACGACGAACTCGGAACCATTGTCACCGACACCGGACCCGAAGCAACGGGTGAGGTCTATGTCAGGTCCGCTGCGGTGTTCGGCGACTACTACAAGCAACACGACAAGTTCGAAGAAGACCACCGTGACGGGTTCCAAACGGTCGGCGACATCGCATATCGCGACGATGAGGGCTTCATCTTCATCTGCGATCGCAAGAAAGACATGATCATCTCCGGCGGGATGAACATCTACCCAGCCGAAATCGAGGCTGCGCTCGAGTCACACCCCGAAATCTACGAGGCCGCGGTGTTCGGGATTCCTAGCGACGACTGGGGCGAACTCGTCCACGCCGTCATCGTCCGGCGCGAAGGTTCCGATCTCGACGATGCCGCCGTTGGGGTCTTCGCCCGACAGCATCTGGCGAGCTACAAGATCCCACGATCGATTTCATGGATGGAGGAACTACCGAAAACCGGATCCGGAAAGGTTCTGAAACGCGAACTCCGTAAGCCGTTCTGGGCTGATCAGGTCGGCAACGTCTGAGTTCTAGCGGCCTCAGTGGAGGCAGAATTCGTTGCCCTCAGGGTCGAGCAATGTGATCCAGTGGCCCTCGGGCTCGTCATATTCGCCGACCAACGTTGCTCCAATAGAGACCAGCTCGGCCGCCCGAGTTTGCAGCTCGCCGGGATCGGTGTGCACGTCGAGGTGTAGGCGGTTCTTTGCGGTCTTGCCCTCCGGAACCTTCAGAAAGAGCATTCGCGGGCCGAGGCCATCAGGGTCGACAATGGCAAATGCCCGGTCAGGGTCAGACCGGTCGATTCCCATCGAGTCGAGCGCATCGTCCCATGTGTCGAATCCGGGCGGTGGTGGTTGCTCGACATAGCTGAGAACATCGCACCAGAATGCGCCAAGTACCCGCGGACCAGCGGCATCAACAGTGATCTGAATCTTGTTGGTCATTCCACCAATATTGCATGCACCGCGTTCGGCTGTCAGCAGAACTTCAGAGTTTGAGCGCTGTTTCGATTTCGTCGAGCGCTGCCCTCTCTTTGTCGGACACGCGCTCACCGCCGATCCCGAGAAACCGCCCTTCGGTACTCGCTTCGGCCGTGGCGTTGGCCGTGTTGAGCACCCAACGCTTGTAGCCACCCGCTTCACCGACAGTGCATGCACGATCGACAATGCTGGCCACGTTTGACAGAAGCATCAAGAGTTCCGCGTGCCACTCCTCATTGTCTCTTTCGTGAGAGTCATCATCACCGGTCTGAGGATTCATGTCCGCGATCATCTCGGTAACGAGGCTGCGTGCTTCCCCGGTGGCTTCCGAGGATCCCGCTGACTCTGCCATCGCCGTGATCTCGCCCGGCGAACCGAGCAGATGGAAATCGACTCCGATTATCAGCGCACCTGCAATCCAGGGAGCCGCGATCAGGCTCTCCCATTCTTCTTCGGAGAAGTCCGACTTCGTGGTGGTCATGTCTGCGAACTCTCTTCTCCGTCAGCTTCTTCTTGGCTTTCCGGGCCCGGCTGCGGGGGTAGCACCGCATCGACGAGTGCCAACTCGAGCCGGCGAAGTTCAGCACTGATGCGTCCGCGGGCCCGACGACGCTCGTTGAGCGGCATCGTCGCCGAAACAACAACTGCCCGCTCGAGTTCGTCGATCGCACAATTGATAGCAACCGCCTCGGGCATGGTCGGATCCGGGAACGCCAGGTGCACGTTCCGTTGAAGTGCGATCAGACGGCGGCTCACACCCTTCTGTCCGAATCGCCGAGTTGGATCGAGGCGCCCCGCAACACTTTCCTTCGGCTCGGCCAGCTCCCGGCGCTGAGCGGCCCACTCTCTGGCGGCCGCTGGCGCCTTACTCAATTGGGCGCGGACTCGCTCGTCTTGCAGCAGAGTGACAGCAAGCATGAGTGCACCCTTGGCGGCCTTCCGGCTCGACGTAGGGAGAGGGTTCAGCTTCTTCTCAACCATCGCGATCGAGTTTGATTCTACGACCGGATCTGTTCTCGTGAACTATTGACGACGACACGTCGGCAGAAGTTCACGAGAACGACATCGGCGCAATCGCGCTGATGTTCAGTCGGCCGTGAGGGTGGAGGCGACCTCATGATCGCGGGGGTCAACCATCAAAGTGGGCGTGGGCTGCTTCGATGCGAAGATTCGCCGACTGACCGTGTCGATCCGCAGAGCGGCCCAAAGCAGGCCCAACGCGACGGCACCATCGAGCCACCAGTGGTGACCGGTCGCGCCGAGATCGGTCAAGAAGCGAGGTGGGGCAACATGTACGAAGCGAATGAAGAGACAGAAGGCGGTGAGGATCGCCAACGCGTTGCGCCAGTGCGGGTACTTGTCTCGATGCCGCACGAAGAGCCAGACCAGAAAGATGATTGTCGCAGGAACGTGAGCGACTGCGTAGTAGGCGGTCGAGAGCCATCCGACCTGATCGTGGGCGAGTGCAAACTGCTGCAACGACAATTCGCTCGGCAGATGCAGGAAGTCCTGCAAGCGCACTATCTCTCGGGCACGTTCGACGGCTCCTTCACTCTGTGTCAACGGGAGCTTCTTCGCCACCCGCCAAACGGAATAGAGCGACGCAACCAGGGCGAACTCCGTGGCCGCCGGAAACATGACGTCGCCCAGTCGTGTCGGCCTCGAGCGCCGCAGTATGAGCGCCACGATGCCAGCCGTGACCGCTGCGATGGCAGCCTGAGTCGCTGTCGGCCATTTCACTCCGCCTCAGCCTGCCACGAACTGACGCTGCAGGGAAGTTGCCTTTTGGCAACGACCGAAGCCGGCAACGCCGCGAGCGGTCAAATTGGCCCGAGTCAGCGGGTCAGCGGGCGTAGGCGGTGACGGTGTTGGAGGCGTCGATCAGCCAACCGGGGAAGATGCCGACGACCAAAGTGAAGATCACCGCAACAACAATCGCGAGACCAGCAGCAAACGGAACGGGAACCGTTTGCGATCCGTCGGCTGGGTCGCCAAGCCACATGGTCACCATGATCTTGAGGTAAACGAATGCTGCGATGACCGCCACGACCATGGCAATGATCGCTATGGCATAACTGCGCTCGTCAACCGCTGCCTGGATCACACCAAACTTGGCAATGAACCCGCTCGTGAATGGCACACCGGCTTGGGCCAGAAGGAACACCGTCATGGCAAGCGCAAGAGTCGGGCGTCGACGGGCGAGGCCCTTGAACGCATCGAGGCTCGCGTCGCCACCTGATTCGCGTTGAACGACCGCGACAACGGCAAACGAACCGATCACGAGAACCGAATACAGCAGCAGATACATGACTACAGCCGGCATTCCGGACCCCGCATCGGCTTCACCCGCCCGGTGAGCGGCCGCTTCGACTCCGACCAAGATGAACCCGGCATGACTGATCGACGAATACGCGAGCATCCGCTTGACGTTGTTCTGCACGATCGCCAACGTCGAGCCCACAAGTAGCGACAACAACGCCAATACCCAGATGATCGGTCGCCAATCGTCGCGGTAGAACGGAAGCGCAATGACCAGCACCCGCAGCATCGCGGCGAACGCCGCCGCCTTGCCGGCCGAGGCCATGAACGCCGTGACCGGTGTCGGTGCTCCCTGATAGACATCTGGTGCCCACACGTGGAACGGCACCGCCGCGACCTTGAACCCCAGTCCGACAATCAGCAATCCGATGCCGGCAAGCGCCAGAGTGTCCGGATGGAAGACGTCGACGGAGGATTGGAGTGCGGCAATCATCTCCGAGATATTTGTCGTGCCGGTAGCGCCATAGACCAAGGCGATGCCATAGAGGAAGAACGCCGATGCGAACCCTCCCAGCACGAAGTACTTGATGCCCGCCTCGGAACTCTGCTCGCTCCCGCGATTGCTGGCCGCCAACACGTACAGCGCCAGCGACAGCATCTCGAGACCGAGGAACAGAACAATGAAATCGTTGGCAGACGCCATCACGACACCACCGAGCGCGGCCACCATGTAGAGCGCATAGATCTCGGGGCCGTCGTTCGGTGTCCCTCGCAGATAGTCGTCGGTCAGCAGCGCCACGAGCACCAGCGCGGTCGAGATCGTGATCGTCAGGAACATCGCGAGCGTGTCGAACGCGACGGCACCCCCAACCAGAGTTGACGGGCCACCGTCGCTGATGTCGTCCCACTGGAACATCGCCAACACACCAGTGGCGATCGCAATTGCCGCGGTGAAGGTCGCATACCAACCCTTGGGCCACAACGGTGTGAGCGCACCGATGATCATCAAGCTCAGCGCTCCGCCGAGCAGCGTCAGCATGGGTGAGAGCGCGAACCATTGGATCTCTGGGCCGACGAAAGTATCCACTTGCGCCAGCATCACTCGCCCTCCTCCTCTTCGTGCTCTATCTCTTCGCCCTCGTCATTCCCATGTTCATCTCCTTCGCCCTCGACCTCTCCGTGTTCGGGGACAACCCCGATTTGGATGGTCGGCTCGGGCTCGACGTAGTCGGTGTGATCCTCGACATGAGTGATCAGGGCGTCGACACTCGGCTCGATGCGGTCAAGCACCGGCTTCGGATAGACGCCCATGAAGACGATTACTCCGAGGAAGGGGAGCAGCACCAGACCTTCCTTGAGCGACAACTCGCGGAACTTCTTGTTCTCTTCGTCGGGCTCCGCGTGGAAGACCCGCTGATACGCCCAGAGCAGGTACAGCGCGGCAAGGATCACACCAGCCGTGGCGACCACAGTCCACCAGCGTGCGGTAAGAAACGAGCCGGTAAGGATCAAGAACTCGCCGACGAACCCGTTGAGGCCCGGCACACCGATCGACGAAAGCATCACGAGCATGAAACCAGCGGCGAAGATCGGGGCAACCTTCTGAATGCCGTTCAACTCGGAGATCTTACGAGTCTTGCGACGCTCGTAGATCATGCCGACAAGGAGGAATAGCGCCCCGGTAGACACACCGTGGTTGATCATCTGGATCGTGCTACCCGACATCGACTGCGTCGTGAACGCGAAGATACCGAGCACGATGAAGCCCATGTGCGCTACTGACGAATAGGCGACCAGGCGCTTCAGGTCCATCTGCATCGTCGCAACGACAGCTCCGTAGATGATGCCGATCACGGCCAGAGTCAGCCAGAGGTTCCGACTCCAGTACGAGGCCTCCGGGAACAGATAGAGGCCGAAGCGCAGGAACCCGTAGGTACCGAGCTTCAACATCACACCGGCAAGTACGACGGAGCCAGCCGTGGGTGCCTGCGTATGTGCATCAGGCAGCCACGTATGCAGCGGGAAGATCGGCACCTTCACGGCGAATGCAATAGCGAAGGCGAAGAACAGCCATCGCCCGGTCGAAGCAGCAAAGTTGGCACCTTCGGCAATCTCGACGAGATCGAAGGTTGTCTTGCCGAGGTCCTTGCTGGCAAGCGCGACGGTCGCAATCAACCCGACGAGCATGAACGCCGAACCCAGCATCGTGTAGAGGAAGAACTTCGTCGCCGCATAAACGCGGTTCTCGTAGCCCCACCCGCCGATCAGGAAATACATCGGGACCAGAACGATCTCGAAGAAGATGAAGAAGACGAAGAGGTCCAGGCTGAGGAAACTCCCCATCACCCCAGCCTGCAGCATCAGCAACCAGGCAAAATACGCCTTGTCATCGTGATGTGGGTCGATTCCGACGATGACAAGTGGAAACAGCAACCCGGTCAGGACGACCAGGAACAGCGAGATTCCATCGACACCGAGATGCCATGAAATGCCCCATGGCTCGATCCATAGGTGTTTCGACACGAACTGAAAGCCGGCATCTCCCGTTTCGAACGACGACATCAACCAGATGGTCAGTGCAGCGGTACCGGCTGATGACAGCAACGCCAGCATCTTCGGATACTCAGGACGCGACTTCGGCATCAGGACAACCAACAACGCGCCGACGATCGGAACCAGCACGATGGCTGTGAGGATCGGGAACGCGATCGAACCCGTTTCGGAGGCCAACATCACAGAATCCCTCTGACGATCACGAACCAGCCGAGCAGCAGAACCGCTGCGATACCGATGATGCCCGCGTACTGACGGACATAGCCGGTCTGGGCCTTTCGCTCCTCGGTGGCGACCTCACGCACTGCAACACCGACACCGTTCACCGCGCCATCGATCACCTTCGAATCGAACGTCGCGGTGGCCTCGAAGCTCTCGCGACCCGGATTCCCCATGAACCACGTAACCGCCCAGTTGTAGTACCAACCGTTTGCGAACAGAGTCGGCTCCCACGCCTTGATGCGCTTCCTCTGATAGATCAACCAGCCGAGCAAGATCCCGATCAGAGCCGCCGAAACAGCAAATATCACAAGCAACATCACGTGGCCGTCGGCCCATGTACCGGCGATCTCCGCTTCACCGAAGGCCACATCTGGATGCAGCCAATCCTCGAGCTTGTGCTCCGCGCTGTCAGGCACACCCCACAGCGAGGGCAGCTGAATCAAGCCCGCGAAGAGCCCAAATACAGCAAGAACAACGAGCGGGATGAGCATGATGACCGGCGACTCGTGTGGCTTGAACTCGCCGTGTGCCCCGTGCGTCTCGACAGGCTCTTCTCCCGGAGACACCTCAGGCATCTCGTCTTCGTTGGCGAAGCTTGTCCATTTCGCCTCGCCGAAGAAAGTCATGATGACCATGCGCGTCATGTAGAGCGCGGTCAGCAGCGCAGTGATGATCCCGATGACGTACAGCCCAACATTGTCGCCTAGAGCGAACAAGAGGATCTCGTCCTTCGACCAGAACCCGGAGAAGGGTGGCACCCCTGCGATTGCCAGCCACCCGACGATGAACGTCGATGCAGTGATCGGCATGTACTTGAACAGCTTGCCCATCTTGTTCATGTCTTGCTCGTCATGCATGCCATGGATGACCGAGCCAGACCCGAGGAAGAGCAACGCCTTGAACACTGCATGAGTGACCATGTGGAAGATCGCCGCGATGTAGGCACCTGTCCCGATTGCCAGGAACATGTAGCCGAGCTGCGAGATCGTCGAGTAGGCGAGCACCTTCTTGATATCGCGCTGCGCGAGAGCAATCGTTGCGGCGAACAACGCCGTTATCACGCCGATCCAGGCGATCATCGGCATTACCCAGTCGGCCGCGACCGTGAGGATCGGGTTGATCCGCACCATCAGGAACACGCCGGCGGTGACCATCGTCGCAGCGTGGATCAGCGCTGAAACCGGGGTCGGGCCTTCCATTGCATCAGGAAGCCAGATGTAGAGCGGCAGCTGCGCCGACTTGCCGACAGCGCCCACGAACAGCAACACGGCGATGCCCGTTGCCGTGGTCTGCGACATGATCCCCGTCTCGGCGTTGTTGTTCATGACCGAGTAGCTGATCGACCCGACCGCCGAGAAAGCGAGGAACATCGCCAACATGACGCCCCAGTCACCAACACGGTTAGTGAGAAAGGCCTTCTTGCCCGCAGTCGCTGCAGATTCACGGGTTTGCCAGAATGCAATCAGCAGGTACGAGCAAGTGCCGACACCCTCCCACCCGAGGAACGTGACAAGAAGGTTCTCACCGAGTACCAGCAGCGTCATCGAGAAGATGAAAAGGTTCAGGTACAAGAAGAACTTGGAGAAATTGGCGTCGCCGTGCATGTACCCGATCGAGTACAGATGGATCAGCCCACCGATTCCGGTGACGAACAGACACATCGTGATCGACAGCGGATCAACCAGGAAGGCGAGGTCGATCTGCAGGCTGCCAACGGGAACCCAGGAGTACAGGTTCTCGATGTGCTCACGATCATCTTCGTTCATGCCCAACAGGTCGCTGTACACACCAATTGAAGCGATGAACGACGCAAAGACCATCGCCGTGGCGAACCAACCGGCGAACGGATCACCGAATCGCCGCCCGAATATGAGGATCGTGAGGAACCCGAACAACGGAAACGCCGGGATTAACCAAACAAGTTCTGCCATCGCTCCGTCAGCCCTTCAATTCCGCGAGGTCGTCAGCAGTGGTGCCAGGGGTGCGGCGCAGGATCGACACGATGATGCCGAGCCCGACGACCACTTCCGCGGCGGCCACGACGAGTACAAAGAACACAGCGGTCTGGCCGTTGATGTCACCGAGCTGTACTGCCAGCGCGACGAATGTGAGGTTGGCAGCGTTGAGCATCAGCTCGATGCACATGAACATGATCAGCGGATTGCGACGAACCAGCAATCCAAATGCGCCGATCCCGAAGAGCACCGACGCAAGCACCAGGTACCACGTTGGTTCGATTGCAGCGATCACGAATCAACCCTCTCCGCGCTGGCATCGCTGTCTGCCTTCGACCACTTCCGAGTAAGAAGAACGGTGCCGACCACTGCAACGATGAGCAACACCGAAGTGAGCTCGAAAGCAAACACGTGATCGCCATACAGGTTCGCGGCGAGCTGCTGGATATTGGCGTCGTGACCAGCATTCTCTCCGGCCACGTCGAGTCCGGTACCGGGGTTGATGACCAGCGCATCGCGCGATCGCACCACCGCGGCAGCAATGAGTCCGATCAGGCCAACGCCCATGACCGCGGCCAAGGGGCGCTGGATGGGGATCGGTTCGATCGAAAGATCAATGGATTCATCGACGCCGAGCAACATGATGACGAACAGAAACAGCACCACGATGGCCCCTGCGTAAACAATCACCTGGACCGCAGCGAGGAAGTGGGCCTCGAGCGCAACGAACTGCACGGCAACGCCGAACAGTGTCAGAACAAGACCGAGCGCCGCGTGTACCGGGCTCTTGAAGATGACTACGCCGATCGCACCACCGAGAATCATCACGGCGGCCGCGAAAAAGACAACGTATTCGAGGAATGTCGCGTCAGTCACCGCTCGACCACCCTTACTGATTTGTCGCGCTCGGCCTGCGCCGGCTCCGGGGCGCGAACGCCATGGCCGAGCTCGCCGCTCCAGCCGACAGTGCCCTCAAACGTTGCATCACCGGAGGGCGCCGTTGCGCGCATCCACCCGCTCGTGTCGAGATCATCACCGAGACGCCAGTCTTCCCATGGCAGTTTCTGTGGATCGCCTTCATCATCGACGACGAGCTCGGTCTTCGTATAGATCGCGTCGGCCCGATTGGTGAAGGAGAACTCGAACAACTTCGAGTCGGTAATTGCTTCAGTCGGGCATGCTTCGACGCAGAGGTCGCAGTGGATGCAACGCAGATAGTTGATCTCGTAGACGAAGCCGAAGCGCTCACCCGGAGATGTCGGATTCTCAGGGTCGTTGTCGGCACCACGCACGTAGATGCAGCTAGCCGGGCATACTCCGGCACACAGCTCACAGCCAATGCATTTCTCCATGCCGTCTTCGTACCGATTCAGCACATGGCGACCATGCAGACGTTCGGGACGCGGAAGCTTCTCGTCGCCCTTTACGTCGCGAGCATCCGTACCCTTCTTCTTGGCCCGACGCCCACCGGAGTACTCGGTCGTGACGCGCTCACCACCGAACAGACGGTGCTGACGCATCGTTACGGCAAAACCTTCGAGATACCCCATCAGGTGGTCACTCCGTTCTGATCGCTCTGTTGCCGATTGCGCGCGCTGACGCGCAGCGCGGTAGCGAACAACGCAGTAGCCACACCGGCGACTGCCAGGCTGATCAGCACAACGCGGGTGCTGTCAAGAGCGTCGCCGTCTGGCGAGAACTCGCGAAGGGCCGCGAGTAAGAGGAACCAACCGAACGAGATCGGGATCAACACCTTCCACCCGAGGTCCATCAGCTGGTCGTACCGGAGCCGCGGCAGCGTGGCGCGGAACCAAACGAACATGTACAGGAACAAGAACAGCTTCAACACAAACCAAACCGTGCCGCCCAATGCGCCGAGGAACGCAAAGATATCGACGCCGGCGATAGTGAGCGGCTGTGGGCCCCCGAGGAAAAGTGTGACCATCACGGCCGACATCGTGACGACACTCATGAACTCAGAAAGGAAGAACAAGGCGAAGCGAATTCCGGAATACTCGGTGTTGTAGCCGCCGACAAGTTCCTGCTCGGCTTCGACGAGGTCGAATGGCGGGCGATTCAGCTCGGCCGTGACCGCGATGATGAAGATGACGAACGGCACAATGCCAGTCGAAATGAAGTTCCAGTCGACGAAGCTGTTCTGCGTCTGGACGATTCCTATCGTCGAGAGCGTGCCGGACGACAGCAACACCGCGGCAAGGCTCAATCCGAGAGCAGCCTCATAGGAAATCATCTGGGCCGAGGCTCGAACCGAACCGAGGAGCGGATACTTCGACCCGCTCGACCAACCAGCCAGCATGATTCCGTAAACCGCGATCGAAGACAGCGCGAGGACGAGCAAGATGCCGATCGGCGGGTCTGCCAGCTGAACATAAGTCACCTCGCCGAACCAGACCACGGTGCCATCGTTCACTGTGCCATCGGAGTTCGTCGAGAAGTCTCCCCCGAGCGGAATTACCGACCAGATGAGGAAGGCGGGCACGAAGGCAAGAAATGGCGCCAGCCGGAACACGACGCGGTCGGCGCGTGTGGGAAGCAGATCTTCCTTGAAGAACGACTTGATACCGTCAGCAAGGGTCTGGAGTATGCCGAATGGACCAGTCTTGTTGGGCCCGATCCGGTTCTGCATACCCGACACGACTTTGCGTTCGTACCAGACCATGAACATCGTGGCGACTAGGCCGATGACGAAGATCGCAAGAACTTTGATCACCACGATGATCAGCGGAGTCCAGAGAAGCGGGCCTTCCAGCAAAGGGTCGAGAGCAAGGAGAGACACGCGCATCAGACCCGTTCAATTCTTACGTCGGTAGTAGCTGAGCGCCAATCGATGATGTCCTCGATATTGCCGCTGCCCTGATTGAACGGCGACCAGAGGATGCCACGCGGCACAGCCGAGTCGGGGCGGATCGGCAAGATGGTCGCGGCCTTCGCGCTGACGATCTTCACGTCGTCGCCCTCGGCGACGCCGAGACCGTCCAGGTCGAGGGGATGAACGTAAGCAACCGATGCAGATGCAAGGTTGGTCAGTGAGCGGGACATCTGTGTTCCGACGGCACGGTCATACAGCTTGCGACTGACGACCAGCCGATAGTCGTAACTCACCCGACCTGCTTCCGCGAAAGACACCTCTGGAAGAGATGTCGAAGGTGATTCGATGAGCACTCCGTCAGTCTGCTGAACCAGAGTCGAACTACTAAGGCCGGCAAATCCAGTCACCGTGTTGGCAATCATGTCGGTGAGATCGTCGACGGTCGAAACACCACGAAGTGGGTGGTCCGAACCAAATGAACGATCACCGATCTTCAGGCCGAGCTCAATTGCAATCATCCAGTCGGGTCGACTCGTTCCGGTCGCCGTGACCTGCTGACCCACGGTCGAGACGCGGCCTTCGAGGTTGGTTGTCGTGCCTGCCTTCTCGCCGTATGCGGCGGCGGCGAACACGACGTCGGCATGCTGGGTCGATTCGCACGCGAACGTGTCGACCGCGATGATTCGACGAGCGCCTGCAAAGGCTCGACGAGCCAGATCGGCGTCTGGACAGTCATTCAGCGGATCGGCCCCGAGCAAGATCAGCACCTCGATCTTGCCGTCAGCAGCTGCCTGCAGAATGGCGAGACCGTCGTGATCAGCATCCGCTGGAGCGAGTCCCAACGACAGCGCTCCCACTACGTTGCCGCGCCGGAGTGCAGGCAAGACCTTGGCACCCTGGACACCGGCGAGCAGTTTCTGGAGCGCGGCAACAGTGACGTCGGCAGAATCCGCAAGATTGGAACGGCCCGCAACGACGACCACGTCACCCTTGGCGAGTTGCTCGGCAATGTCGGAATCGGCCAGTGCCGATACGACAGCATTGTGCTGAGTGCCAGGTTCGTGTCGAATGGATTTCCAGGCATACGGAGTCATACCGGAGTCAGTTGCCGAGAACTCGAGAATTCGGCTCCGGCCCTTCTCGGCCGCGTCGCGCAGACGTAGGTACAGCACCGGAAGTTCTTCTTTCAGATCCGGACCGAGCAGCACGATCGTGCTCGCGTTCGCGGCCTCATCGATTGTCGCCCTGTCGAGGCCGAGGATCTCAGCGGGAAGACCGTCACCAAGTTGTGCGTCGCGGTTTGGCGTTCCGATTGCATCGGCCAATCGCGCCCACGCGAAGGCGTCTTCGTTCGTGCCACGCGCGCCACCGAGCAGCGCGATGCTCTCGGCGCCGCCACCGGCGAGCGCGTCGTTGATCAGGCCCGCGGCTGCATCGAGAGCGCCGCGCCACGATGTCTCGACGAGGCCGGCCTCGGTCTTGATCATCGGTGTGGTCAGCCGGTGGTCAGAGTTGATCGCTTCGAAGTTGAACCGGCCACGATCGCAGAGCCAGCCCCAGTTGACGGGGTCGGAGTCGACGCCCTGATAGCGCAGAAGCTCGTCACGGCTCGACTGGATGACCGTGCGGCACCCCACCGAACAGGTAGTACATGTCGACTCGCGTTGGGACAAATCCCATGGACGAGCCTTGAAACGGTACGGCTTCGCGGTGAGTGCGCCCACTGGGCAAATCTGAACCACGTTGCCGGAGAAGTACGAGACGAACGGCTCGTCGGGGAACGTCATCACCTGGGTGTTGTTTCCACGGCTGATGAAATGGATCAGCGGGTCACCGGCTACTTCGTCGGCGAAGCGCGTACACCGATCGCAAAGGATGCACCGCTCGCGATCGAGGTAAACGAGGTCGCTGATCGGAATCGGCTTCTCATAGTGGCGCTTCTGCTCGACGTAACGACTCTCGCCTGGTCCGTGGCTGAACGCCTGATCCTGAAGCGGGCACTCGCCACCCTTGTCGCAGACTGGGCAGTCGAGTGGATGATTGGCCAGCAGCAACTCAATCATGCCTTCTTGGGCACGCTTGACTTCATCGGTTGCAGTACGAACGACTTGGTCTTCGGCTACGGGCGTCATACATGACACCACCATCATCGGGCCACGTGGGCCCTCGATCTCGACCATGCACTGCCGACACATCCCGACCGGTGACATCCGTGGGTGATAACAGAAGTGCGGGATGTACTCATCGTTGCGAAGAGCAGCGGCGATGACTGTTTCACCCTTGCGGGCGACAACATCTTTGCCGTTCATATTGATGACGACTGCGTTCGAATCCGGAGGTTCGATTTCCTCGAGCTCCTCGCCTTCCTCGCGCTCGTCTGCCGCAACATCCTCGAGCACGTCCGCTTCGACTTCCTCGAGCACGTCTGCGTCCTCCGGCACTTCGTCAGTTCCAGAGGTCATGCTGGGACCTCAGCAGTCACTGGAATCGGGCGGCGGTCTGCACGCTTGGTCACGAGTGCTTCGAACTCTTCAGGGAACAACGTCAATGCTGAATGGATCGGCGCATAGGCCGAAGGCCCGACGAAGCAGATCGTTGTCATCTTGTATGGGAAGGGAACGGCGTCGAGACCAAGACGTTCAGACGAAGCGTGAGGCATTTCACCCGGGCAGATGGTTTGGCCGACCTCGAAGATCGTTTCCAGATCGGCGTCGGTGCCATGGCCGGCAACGATCCGCTCGACGATGCGATACAGCCACGTGCCACCTTCGCGACAGGGAACACACTTGCCGCACGACTCGTGCGCGTAG
The DNA here is from genome assembly GCA_015767405.1 of Actinomycetota bacterium. Classification (GTDB taxonomy): domain Bacteria; phylum Actinomycetota; class Acidimicrobiia; order Acidimicrobiales; family Ilumatobacteraceae; genus Sva-07. Next base: position 15,422 of record JADWMG010000007.1, on the reverse strand, counting down.
AACTGAACCAGCGTGAGCGCGGCAGCCGGGATGTCGGTTGTCGAGTCCATGACCATGACTGCTCCGGAGCCGAGCATCGAACCCGCGGCGCCAGCCGCCGGACCTTCAAACGGGATGTCGAGTTGGTCGGGCAGGAACCAGGGTGCCGACCCCCCGCCAGGAACGAATGCTTTCAGTTCGTTGCCGTCACGAATTCCTTGTGCGAAGTCATCTCCGAAAATTAGATCGCGGAATGTGGTTGAACCGTTGACAATCTCGTAGACGCCTGGCCGCTTGACATGACCCGACACTGCGATCATGCGGGTACCCGGCGAAGTCGGCGTACCGATCGCGGTATAGGCCTCGGACCCCTCGCGGGCAATGAACGGAAGATTCGACAGTGTCTCGACGTTGTTGACGATCGTCGGCATCCCATAGAGCCCGACGGCGGCGGGGAAGAAAGGCGGCTTGAGGCGTGGCATGCCTCGTTCGCCTTCGAGCGACTCGATGAGCGCAGTCTCTTCGCCAACGACATACGCACCGGCGCCCCAATGCAGAACAATGTCGATACTGAAGTCGGTGCCAAGGATGTTCTTGCCGATGTAGCCAGCGGCATAGGCATCGTTCAACGCCTGAGCGACACGCTCGTGAGCGAGCGCCATCTCACCACGGATGTAGAGGAAACCTTGAGAGAGGCCAGCTGCATAGCTGGCGATCAGGCTCCCTTCAATGAGTTGATGGGGGTCGCACTCCATCAGCAGGCGGTCTTTGTATGTACCGGGCTCAGACTCGTCACCGTTGACGACCAGATACCGCGGCCAGACGCCTTGCGGGGTGAAGCCCCATTTGACGCCAGCGGGAAAGCCCGCGCCGCCTCGACCGAGAAGAGTTGAGTTCTTGACGACCTCATGGACATCACTCGGTGACTCCGCCAGCGCCGCGCGTAAACCCTCGTAGCCGCCCGTGGCGAGGTAACGGTCGAGAGTATGGCCGTCTTCGTATTGGAAGCGCGACGTGACGATCTCGGGACGATCGCCAGGATAAAATCCAGGGGCCCACGGATAGGGGCTGACAACGCGGGATTCGACAGTCATGCGGGACTCACTTGGATCCAGGCGGGGCCGGTCGTGACATCTTCGGGGGCCTGCACAGCAACCGCACGGTCAGCGGGGATCTGTTGACGATTCCTGCCGAGTGTGCCGTGGGGCGGGATCTCGGTATCAAGCGCCCCGCTGCGCAGGTCGTCGACGAGTTGGTCGAAGGATTCGTGGGTAACGCGATACCGGTGGCGGTAGTTGACCTGCAGTGTTGGAGCCTCAGTACAGGCTGCCTGACACTCGGCGTGCTGCAGCGTGATGAGCCCGTCATCTGTGGTCGCCCCGGCCTTGATACCCAAGGTTTGCTCTGCGTGATGCATCAACGAATCTGCACCCATCAGCGAGCAGGAGAGAGTGCCGCAAACATTGATCAGATACTTGCCTGTTGGCTCGAATCGGAACATCTCATAGAAGGATGCCGTTCCATACACCTCGGCAGGTGTGACATCGATCATGTCGGCAATGTGACGCATTGCATCCTCTGTGACGTAGCCGTTCTGCTCTTGGCTGAGGTGCACCAGGGGGATGAGCGCAGACTTTTGCTTCGGGTACCGGGCAATGATTTCCTTGGCGAGGATCACGTTGTGATCGGACAGACGGCTCATGTGATTGTCTCCCTCATCGATCGACTCCACCGAGAACTGGATCAACCGAGGAGATCACAGCGACGGCATCGGCGACAAGGCCACCACGCATCATGTGGGGCAAACACTGGATGTTGACGAATGACGGGTCGCGCATGTGCATTCGGTATGGATTGGCGGAACCGTCGCTCGCGATGTAGCAGCCGATCTCGCCGCGGGGACTCTCGACCGCCACGTAGACCTCTCCTTCTGGCACTTTGAAACCTTCCGTGAAGATCTTGAAGTGGTGGATCAAGGCTTCCATCGACTCGTCGATTCGAGCACGTGGCGGCGGGGTCACCTTCTTGTCCTGGATCCGGTAGTTGCCGCTCGGCATGCGATCGAGGATCTGACGAACGATCTCCATCGACTCCCGAATCTCGGCAAGACGGATCGCGTAGCGATCGAAACAATCGCCGTAGGAACCGACGATCACGTCGAAGTCCATCTCGTCGTAGTGCAGGTAGGGCTGATCACGACGGAGGTCCCATTCGACTCCGGTGGATCGCAAGATCGGGCCGGTGGCTCCGAGCGCCAGTGCCTCTGTTGGTGTGATGACACCAACGCCCTGAAGACGTTCACGCCAGATCGGCTGACCTGTCATCAGAGTGTCGTACTCTTCGAGACGGTCGGGTAGGAGATCCAGGAGGCGCATGACACTGTCACGCCATCCGGCCGGGAGATCGGCGGCAACGCCGCCAGGCCGGATGTAGTTGTGGTTCATGCGTAAACCGGTGACTTCTTGGAAGAACCTCAACACTTCTTCTCGTTCGCGCCAGCCATAGATCATCATGGAGACGGCGCCGAGGTCCATCCCATTGGTGGCCATGAACAGAAGATGGCTACTCATTCGATTGAGCTCAGCGAGCAGCATCCGAATCCAGACCGCGCGCTCGGGAATCTCGTCGTCAATACCGAGCAGCTTCTCGGTCGCCATCGAAAACACGAGCTCGTTGGCAAGCGGGCTCACATAGTCCATACGCGTGACGTTGGTGCTGCCTTGCGCGTAAGTGAGTTGCTCGCCAGTTTTCTCCATACCCGTGTGGAGGTATCCAATGACTGGCTTGCAGCGCAACACAGTCTCGCCTTGGAGCTCGAGCATCAACCGCAACACACCGTGCGTCGAGGGGTGCTGGGGCCCCATGTTGATGATCATCGTTTCGTCATCGTCGGGATGATCTTCAAGTAGCGCCACGTCAGCCTCGGACATGCGCAACACCGCACCGACCTCGCGCATCAACTCTTCGGCGGAAATTTCGCTGCGCAAACGAAGGCCCTGTTCGCCCTCACTGGTACCGGCTTGGAAACGACTGTAGAAATCCGTGTTGTCCGTGTTGTCGGTATCGGTGCTCATTGGGATACCCCTTTGAACTGCACGGGGATCCGACCAACTTCATAATCCTTGCGGAGCGGGTGGCCCAGCCAATCTTCCGGCATCAGGATTCGAGTGAGGTCAGGATGGTCGTCGAAGGAGATACCGAACATGTCGAACACCTCACGTTCCATCGCCTCGGTACCGGGATAGATATCGAAGAGCGAGGCCAATGACGCATCGGACTCAGGAACCTGCACGCGTACACGCACGCGACTGCGTCGGGCAATAGCCAGAAGGTTGACTACCACCTCGAAACGCTCGGCCTCGACACCCTCAGGCAGCGGGCGGTCGAAGTACTCGAGATAGTCGACGCCGGTCAGATCAACACACATGGAGTATCCAGCGTCGGCAAGCGCACCGATCACCTCGAGATACTGCTCGCGCGATGGAAACAAGACCTGCTGGCCACACGAGTCAGTCGCGGGACAACCGAACGTTTCGGCCAACTCGGCCTCGCTCGTCTCTGTGGTCATGGCTGCTTCGTTCCGAGCAGTACCGGCGTTCCAGTCGGCTCGATGAACTCAACATGCACATTCGCACCGGCACCAGAATCTGCACGACGCTTCAACAACTCGTCATTCTCGATCAGACCGTGAAGAGTCTCGATCGCATGGATCAGGGTCTCAGGTGTTGGCGGGCATCCCGGCGCGTAAACGTCTACCGGTACGACCTGATCAACACCCTGCACGATTGCATAGTTGTTGAACATGCCGCCCGAAGATGCGCACACACCCATCGAAATGACCCACTTGGGCTCGACCATCTGGTCGTAAACCTGGCGAAGTACTGGAGCCATCTTCTGACTTACGCGGCCCGCGACGATCATGATGTCGGCCTGGCGCGGCGATGCCCGAAACACCTCCATTCCGAATCGGGAAATGTCGTAGTGCGCGGCCCCGGTAGCCATCATCTCGATTGCGCAGCACGCGAGACCGAAAGATGCCGGCCACGATGACCGAGCACGCGCCCAGTTGACGAGGTCTTCCAGCCTGGCGGTGATGACATTGTGCGACATACCGCCGAGTCCGTCGTCGCGCACATCGTTGACGATGCCCATGATGGTCTCCTCCTAAGCGGCTTCTTCGTCGCCTTCAAGTGGCAGACGACCCTCGGAACCGACGCGTCGCAATGTGGACGCAAGTGTTCGCTCGGGCGAGACCATGGCAGCCTCAGCCACCATGCTACGCGAGCGTCGGATTGGGCCCCAATCGAGTCCCCCGCGGGCAACCTCATAAACAAAGGTCAGAAAAAAGACCACTGAGAACGCCAGCACCGCCCAGAACCCGTAGGCACCGAGTGGGGCCCGAGTCACTGCATATGGGTAGATGAAGATGATCTCGATGTCGAACATGATGAACAGCATGGCGACGATGTAGAAGCTCACGGGGAACCGAACGGGGGGTTCGCGTCCGGGAACGATGCCACATTCGTAAGGGGCTTCTTTGGCTGTTGACGGGCGCCGCGGTGCGAGAAGGCGGGACACCGCGAAACTCCCTACGCCAAAGAGCACTGCGAGGAAGAACAACAGGGTGATCGGAAGGTACTGCTCCATTATCAGACCGAGGCCCCTACCTTTTCGCCGCTCTCCGCGTCAGAGCTTGCTGCGGCCGTGGTGTCGGTTTCCGCCGGCGGAAGAGGCTTGGCCAGGTTCTCGCGGAGGAAGCGCTCACGTCGATTCAGGAGGAAACACAATGCGAAGAAGATCGCACCAGCGCCGATCGTGAGCACGATGGGCGGCTGCCGGCGAGACCCAAGATCACGAATCATGTATACGTACTGGCGCTGTCGAGTTTCGTCAATTTGCGCCACGGCTGGTGCACGCCCGGGTTCATCACGGACAGCTTCGTACGCTGCTGCCTCTGCAACCACGTAATGCGGAGTGTGCCAGAAAGCAAAGAAATCGAATGTGTCGTTGAGCTTCGGGTAGCTCTCGCCGCCAATGTCGAACACCTCGACGATCTCGAACTGTCCCGCGGGAAGGGCCCCCTCCTCCACGAGGAATACGCTGGCAGATGCCTGGGCTTGCCCGAACGCCGGTGACGACTTGTCGAGGATCACATACCCTTCATCGAGAAGGCTGTCGCCAATGATGTCAGCATCCTCACTCGGTGTGGCGTCATCCGGGAGGTCTGGCAAGGTCGGCAGAATCCCCGCCTTGACGAGAGCCTCGTTGTCTTGGAGCACCGTCGCGCCCGGCACCGCCTCCCATGTCGGATCAGGGCCACGAAGACCAATTCCGTAGATCAACCACGTGATGCCCATCAGCATCAGCCATCCGAACAGAGCTGTCAGGATGACGAGGAATGCGAGGCGCGAACCCAAGTCGGTCGCCATGACCAGGTAGATACTGCCCGGCAAGATCACGACAGCCATGACGACGGTGAGCATTCCGCGGATCTCGGGATCCCACCCAATTGCCAACAACGACATGTCTGTCACAAACTCCGTACGTATTCGACGACGGCTTCGATTTGCGCGTCGGTGAGCAATGATCCGAAGCCCGGCATCCGTCCGCTGCCCTGGCCGTTGAGGCCGTACAGCTTTCCGTTCTCCGAGCCAGACTTGATGAACGAGACCATGTCGGCTTCGCTCGCGAAGTGGGCGTTGGTAGAGCCGCCCGTGAGATTCCAACCGTACGCACCCTGACCTGCAACGCCAGGTTGGTCGTAGCTCCAGCCGAGCGTGTGACATCGAGCGCAGCTGTATGCGCCGCTACCGAGTTCGAGGTTGAAGAGTGCCTCTCCGTAACTCTCGGCTTCGCCATCGTCGACGGCCTTCAGCGCCGCCGCCTCGATGTCGGCCTGTAGATCGCCGGGCAGATGACCAAGATCACAGGTGAGCGGGTCTTCGCCCTCGCCACAGTCTTCACGCGGGATCTGGATCGACTTCATGTAAGCAATCAGGTTGTCGATCTGCTGGGCGTTCATCGGGCCGCCACCGACGAGCCCCCATGGGGACATCGGCGAGAACGGTCTTCCGTAGTTGAGGATGAAGCGGACCTCATCCTCGTCGAATCGATAGAAGACCGTGTTGAGGGCGGGCGCCTTCCAGTTGACCGCCTCGACCTCTTGGGTCACCGGATTGGTGACGGTAAACGGCGCTTCGCCGCCGACAGCCGCCATCCCGCCATGACACCCCGCACAGTTGAATCCGCCCTCAGCGGTCGGCTCAAACAGTTGGGAGCCCCAGCTCGCATGCCGATTGTCCCACCCTTCCTGGGCACCGGCCTGACGATCGGGCTCGAAGATCCAGTACAGCGGTAGCGCTATGACTATGAGCGCCAGCAGCAACACGCCGATGAGCTGCACGCGCTCGAGCCGCGGCCCTTCGAGCGTCTCGTCGTCGTAGCACTCCTTGCGGTTGGGAGCCAATTCGATCTCGGACCCGACCTCGGCCCGGCCGCTGATGAGATTGGCAAATCCGTACAGGATCCAGCCCAGGATGACGATCAGAAACCCAATGATTCCGATCGTGGTTGTACTGAGGCCTATCAACGCACCACTCATTCGTGCCCACCACCCGTGCAGTGGGGACCTTCAGCTTCTTGGCCGGTCGTATTGGTGCCGATTGCGGGGCCCGGCACAACGTTGCCCGTATCGATCGTTAGATCGTCATTCGCCGCGAGCGTCGCCGGGAAGCGGTCCATACCGCGAGGTGCCGGGCCTGCCTTCTTCTCACCCGCGCGGTTGTATTGAGAGCCGTGGCATTGGCACTCGAACCATTGGCTCGTAGCACACTCAGGTACGCGGCAACCCAGGTGCGGACACTTCTGACTGAGCACCACGATGCCTTCGCGCATCGTTACCAGCAGGTTCTCGGGGTACACCAACTCGGCCGACGGAAGCGCCTCTTCCGGATAAGCAGTGATCCACGAACGAGCTTCTGGCACGTAGAAGAAACCTCCGCCCTGCTTGATGCCGTCTTTGATGGTTCCGAGTTTGCCGACCGTTACCGAGCCACCGAAACCGCCGGTTCCGCTCGGCCAGAGGAACCCAACGAACGCGGCGGCAGCGAAGCCTCCCAGACCGGCGGCCATCAGGGTGACACTGGCGACATTGAAGAAATGCCGCCGCGAAGCGCCGATTGCTTCTGGATCAGGCGGGGTCCATGGGACGATCTCAGGTTCTTCGGTCTTGACGAGCGCTGTACTTCTGGACGCAACTCCAGCCGCTTCGACATCGCCCGCTGTTGGCGACTTCAAGTCACCAGATCCGGGCTCGGCTGCAGGACTTGTAGGACGATCACTGTGAATGGTTTCGGCTGAGAGCGCTCCGGTGCCACGCACGTCGCTACGGCGCGAAAGTGTGAAGAAGGCAATTGCGCCAAGGACAACTACGACGCCGACGGCGATGGCAATGACTGCTGCGGTACTCATGATGGGGGGTCTCCTTTGCAGTCTCTAGAGTTCGAAGAACAGACCTTCGACCCAGGGCAGGACGAAGTTGAAGCCGGGGCCCCGGAAGAAGGAGCCGATGATTACGAGCACAGACCAGAACATGAAGTGAATGGTCATCAGCCCGTATGCGAACTTGCGATCCTCCGGCTTGTTCGAGGGGTTGTGGTCGACATATGGAAGGAGCACCATGAAGATCAGCCCGACGCCGGGAAGCGTGACACCAGCGACCATCGGGTGGAATACAGTCAGGAGTTCCTGCAGACCGAGGAAGTACCACGGGGCCTTCGAGGGGTTCGGGGTCTGGTTGGTGTTGGCCAACTGCAGCAGGGGTGCGTGCACGAAGATCGAGAAGATGAAGACAAAAGCCGTGCAGGCAAGCGCGGCCACGAATTCGATGGCGAGCAGGTGCGGCCAGGTGTGGACCTTGTCGACCGGAGTTGCCTTGACGTTCTGAATGGACCCCGACTTAACGACGGTCAGGAGGCGTTGGGTGTGACCGCCGGGGCCGGCACCGACCGGCACAGCTCCACCATCGGGAGTCGCGGCGACCACCGCGCCAACCTTGTCGGCAACAGCAACGGTGCCACCCGGAGCCGTCTGCGCGTCTCCCGTGTCGCCACCCGACTTGGCCGCCTTGGCCGCTTTGCTCCGCTGTAGCAAGTGCTCAGGAATTCGCGAATCTGACGCGGCCGTCTCAGGCGCGGAGGCTTCGGCTGGTTCTGCCGCCGTTTCCGCAGCGGGTTCTGACGATGCTGATTTATCGCGAGCTGCTTGTGCCCGCTTGAGGAGATGCTCTGGGATCTCAGTCATTGGTCACCTCACGCTCCGGGGAACACAACGAGTCACAACGGACCTGAAATTCCGCCGTCTTTGCGAACTCGCCAGAAGTGAATCGCCATGAAGATGACAATCACAAACGGCAGGAACAAGACATGCAGTACGTACCATCGCAAAAGAGTTTCGGAACCGATTTCGGCACCGCCCAACAAAACGAATCTGACCTCCTGGCCGAACACAGGTGTGAATCCCATCATGTTCGTACCCACGGTGACGGCCCAGAGAGCTAGTTGGTCCCACGGCAACAGATAACCGGTGAACGACAGCAGGAGCGTCAGCATCAGGAGGATTACGCCGATCACCCAGTTGAACTCGCGGGGCGGCTTGTATGCCCCGTGGTAGAAGACACGAGCCATGTGGAGGAACACGGCTAGCACCATCAAGTGCGCGCCCCACCGGTGCATGTTTCTGACCATCAGGCCGAACGTCACAGAAGTCGACAGGTTCTGAATGTCGTTCCAGGCCGCAGTGGTCTCGGGCCGGTAGAAGAACATCAGGAAGATGCCCGTGACCGTGAGCAGAATGAAGAGGAAGAAGCTGAGCCCGCCGAGGCAGAGCGTGTAGCTGACCTTCACAGCATGGCGCTTCACCTTCACGGGGTGCAGGTGGTACAGCACCGAGTTCATGATGACGTAACTGCGGTTGCGAGGGCTGTCGGTGTAGCCCTTGCGGAAGATCGAACCCGGGCGGAAGATCGAACTCCATGCCTGGCTGCCCTGCACCGCGTCGACCGTAGACGTCATACGATCTTTCATGGTCGGGCGGGGTTTGTCGTCAATGATCTTGGCCATAGTGAAGGGTCTTCCTCAGAGCCTCATGCCATAGCCGTAGCCATGGTTGTTCGTACGTAGGTGTGAGTTGCCGGCAGCGGTGGCAGTGCCAGCCTTGCCGAGGATAATGACACCTGTCGGGCAGCGGTCAACGCACAGGGCGCACCGCGTACAGATGTCGTCATCGATGGTGAACATGAAGGCATCTGACGGGTCGGTACCCGGCAGCTCAGTGCCTTGCGCTTCGACCACAGCTGATGTTGCAACCATGTGGATGCACTTCCACGGGCAGATGTCGACGCATCCTTCGCACGAGATGCATTCGGATTGGTCGATGTGGATGAACTGCTTCGGCTTGACGGCCTTCGACAGGTAGTCCGCGTCGACCTCCACCAACGTGTACTCGTCGGTGAAGGGCATCATCGGGGGATTGGCGTCAGTTCTCGCCATGGCGGGTCCGGCTACCCCTAAGCCTTCTTGACCAGTGGTCGGCCATAGGTGGAGATCGGGATCTCCTTGGATTTCGCATCGGGTTTCGCGTCGCCGCGCTTCTGCCACCAGAACGCCAGCGCCACGAATTCAATGAAGAAGAGCAGGTGAATCAGAACGACGATGATGTCGCGGAGTGCCTCATACTGCAACGTGACCGGATTCCAACCGCCCTGCGACACCGGCTGCAGAAACCCGCCCCAACCGATGAGCAGTTTGTCTTTCGACCATCCGAGGTCTTTGTCAGCGTGGTCAATCCACTGGTGAGGGACGATCCCGAATGTGAGGAACAGCACGCCGAACATATAGGTGGAGCCGAGCATCGCCTCACCCCACGAGAAAGGTGCCCCGACGGGTCGGCGTTTGCCGTATGGGATCACCGCAAGCGCCATGACAATGGCGGCCACGAACGACACGATGAACGCCTGGTTCATGCCAGGCCACTCGAGTACGTCAATTCCGATCATTACGTTTGGCTTGTTCCTGTTCGTCTTGGATGACCGATTGCACGATCCGATGTCCGAAAACATCTGGATCGCGATTGCGCCCACGAACTGTAGTCGTCAGCGGCAGTTGTACGAAGTCTGGCACGCAAGTCTGCCGACTACTCCAGGTTGTGCGTAAGTGCACCTGATGCCAGATTCCTCAATCTTGCCGATTGCCATCTATCATCTCCACGGTGACCGAGATTCCTGAACATCTCTTGAAGCGGTCGCGCGAGCGACGCTCCGCGACCGGCAAGGGCGACGACGATACGGCAGCGAAGAGCGAGACTCCCGCTACAACGCCTGCGACCAAGAGTGAGACATCTGCTGCCGCCCCCGCGGCGACCGGCCCTGCTCCGCGCGGTGCCGACCCAGCTCCGGCCGCCACGCCACCACCACCGCGCGACCCGGTCTACGTGACTGCTGCAAAGAAGAGGAAGAAGATTCCTTTCTGGGCGATGGCAACTCTGAGCCTGATGCCGATCTGGGGATTCATGTACGTCCGCGCGCTGACCGAGAGCCCCGAGGTTTCCGAGGGACCACTCGGCGTGGGTGCCGAGATCTACAGCAGCTGCGCAAGCTGCCACGGCGGAGCCGGTGACGGCGGCGTCGGCTACCCCTTGTCAGGGGGCGAGGTCCTCGAGACGTTCCCGCAAATTGAAGATCAACTCCGCTTCGTGTACTACGGCACGGAGGGTTACAACGCTGAGAACGTAGAAATCTACGGCAACCCCGATCGGGAAGGTGGTGCTCACCTCACCGGCGAGCGCGGGGTCATGCCCGCATTCGGTGGTCAACTCGAAGAGGCCGAAATCATCGCCGTTGTGTGTCACGAGCGTTACACCATTGGAGGCGCCGACCCGACGAGTGAGGAATTCGCCGAAGAGTACGAAGCATGGTGCTCGGGCGAATCACCGATTTTCGAAGCGATCGAAGCCGGAGAGATCTCACTCACCACCGACGAAGAAGAACAGCTCGGCGAAGTGGCGTTCACACCAATCGGAGCCGTTGCCGTCCCCGGCGGCGCTGGCTGATCTCAGCATTGCCTCGGTGAAGAGGCAGACTTCGTACCGTGACTGATACGACGGAACCCGGTGCGGCTCCCCTGCACACTGACGTCCTCGTCGTCGGCGGGGGCCCCTCCGGCGCCGCGGTGGCCACATGGTTGGCCCGCGAGGGCCACACGGTGACGGTCGTTGAGAAACGTAAGGTCGCACGTCACAAGGCCTGTGGTGATGCGCTGACCCCTAGGGCTGTGAGCGAACTAAGAAAACTCGGAATCGACCCTGTTGACCTCGGAGGGCACATCGTGGCCGGAGTCCGAATGCTCCACGGTGAGCGCGAGCTCGAGGTGCCCTGGCCCAAACATCCTGACCTGCCCGATCACGGTGTGGTCTTGCGTCGAGACCTACTCGATGAGCACCTCCGCCAGCGCGCAACGCAGTCCGGGGCAACTGTTCTGATGGGGCACGAGGCGACTTCACCAATCGTCGAAAGAGGATTTGTCCGCGGGGCCAACCTCTCTGTTGATGGCAAACCACGTCAGGTGCATTCACGATTCGTGGTGGTAGCTGACGGAGCAAACAGCTCTTTCGGCCGGGGTCTCGGGACCACCCGCGATCACAACTGGCCCTATGGCATCGCAACACGCAGCTATTGGTCCAGTCCGCGGAGTTCAGAGGCCTGGATCGAATCCACACTCGGTCCTCCCGACGCGAACGGGAATCCGATCGCCGGCTATGGCTGGGTGATCCCTGTCGGTGATGGCACGGTCAATGCCGGCGTCGCCGTCCTGTCGACCTACCGCGACGTACGCGGCGTGAACGCGCTCAAACTCCTCGACTCGTTCGCCCAAGGAATTGCCCACCGGTGGGGCATCGAACCCAACGCATTGCTCAAAGCCCCGAGCCGATTCCGAGTTCCCCTGGGAGGCTCGGTAGGCCCAAAGATGGGCCCAACATTTCTCGTGGTCGGCGACGCCTCTGGCGCCGCGAACCCGTTCAACGGCGACGGAGTTGATGCCGCTCTGATGAGCGGTCGCCTCGCCGCCGACGTACTCCACGAGGCGCTGACGACCGGCAACTCGACCACCTTGCAGCGTTATCCCACCATGCTCGCAGAGGCGGTCGGCCAGTATCACAAGGTCGGACGGCTGACCGCGCGTTTTCTCGGCCGCCCGGGCATTCTTCGCCCGACACTGAAGCTGGCGATGCGAAGCGACCGCGCCATGGGTGCCATCTTGCGGATCGCCGCCAACGAAATGCGCACCGAGCAGTCGGGCGGCGCTGAACGCGCTTACGCCCTAGCTACAGCGATCACACGTTTCGCTCCGAACTGGTAACCCTCCCCAACTTCTCTGAATGCGTGAACAAGTTGCGCACTATGTGCGCAACAAGTTCACGCGTTGCGCTACTTGGGTTGGCGGCGGCGTCGAGGGTGAAGCGACCTTGGAATCCGCAACGTGATCACCGACATGGCAAGAATCACTGGATAGATCTCGAGGCGCCCCAGAAGCATCTGTCCCATCGCTACCCAACGACCCATTGGCGGTATCGACAAGAAATCATTCGCGTGATCGAGTGCGCCCAGGCCCGGACCAACGTTTCCGAACGCGGTCGCCGACGAAGAAAGCGAGGTGATCATGTCGGGTCCAGTCGCCGAGATGAGCACCGCGCCCCCACCAAAGATCGCTAGGGCGAGCATCATGAACCCCACAACACGTCCAGCGACGTCATCGGGCAGGATCCCGTTGCCAACACGCACCGGGCGCACGAGCTTCGGGTGTAACTGACGCAACGCCTCACGGTGGGCGAAACTCGCCACGGCCATCACGCGAATCATCTTGATGCCACCTGCCGTCGAACCGGCCATCGCTCCGATCGGCATCATAAGCAGCAACACAAGTTGGGTGGTTTGGCTCCAGAGCCCGTACTCAGTTGTGACATAGCCAGTCGTCGTGATGGTCGACGTGGTCGTGAACAACGAGTCACGAAAGCCGGCGGCCTGCCCGCCGTCGTTTCCGGAGGCGATGAACGCCCACAGCGTGATCGCTGCAACGACAAGTAGATAGACCCTCAACTCGGTCGACTTGAGCAGAGGTTTCGGATCACGTTTGAGCGCTCTGTAGTAGAGCGTGAAGCTACCCCCTGCAAGCAACATTGCGACGATGCAGATCCACTCGATAACCGCCGACTCGAAGTGGCCGATTGATGCCTGATATGGCGAGAACCCCCCGGTCGAGACCGTCGTGAAACTGTGTGAGACGGCGTCATACACGCTCATTCCAGCAACGAAATAGGCGCCTGCCAGCACAATCGTGAAACCGATATAGACAGCCCAGAGTCGCCGAGCAGTCTCGCGGACTCGTGGCGTAAGACGTTCGCCTGTCGGGCCGGGGGCCTCCGCTGCCAGCAGACTCATGCCGCCCGAGCCAACTGTCGGCAACACGGCCACGACGAGGACGATGACGCCCATTCCACCCATCCACTGCGAGGTGGAACGCCAGAACAACAAACCCTTCGATGTCGCCTCGATGTCCGCCGTGACGGTCGCACCAGTTGTCGTGAACCCCGATATCGATTCGAACAAGGAGTCGTCAAGACGGTCGAACTGGCCAGTCAGCACGTAGGGGATCGCGCCGGACAGGGCCATCGCCAGCCAAGCGACGGTGACGGTGGTGAATACATCGACGGTACGGATTTGCTTAGGAACGATTGTGACTCGCCAAATCGATGATCCGACCGCCCAAACCACCAATCCCGTCATAAGGAGCACCGCAACGTCGGGACCACCGTCGATGGCATCCACAATGCCGGAAACGGCGATGCCGAAACCCACGACCGCGAGCGTGAGGCCGACCACATTGGCGACCAGAGAGGAGTAGCGGCCGGGCGCCAGCAGCCGCTCGCCGCGCTGGCTGAACCAGCGGATTCTGCCCCTCGAGTGCGTCTGCAGAGTCACGCCGAAAATGCCCTGCGGGTGGCCGCCAAGGCATCGGGCCTCGAGAACACCACGACGCTGTCCCCGGCGTTGAGAACCGTTCGGCCGCGCACGATCTGTGTCGATCCCTCCGGCCGAGTTACTGCTCCGAGGAGAACCGAGTGTGGAAGGTGTAGATCAGCAACGAGCGCTCCGTCGGCGGAGCTTCCGGGTCCGACTTCGAACTCGTTCACCTCTACATCGCTCTCCAGGAACGTCGCCACGGATGCCGTCCCCCCGCGGATACTTCGCAGAACGGCGTTGGCCGAAGCCGTACGTGGGCTGAGCGCCGCATCGATACCGAACTGACGCACCAGCGGAAGCAATGCGAGGCGATGCAGAACCGCAACTGTGAACGCGTCGCCCTCAGCTGCTGCATAGGCGCACGCGAGCACGTTCGAAGCGTCATCGCCTGTCGCGGCAATCACCAGGTCCATCGTGGAAACGGATTCCTCGAGCAGCAATTCAGTGTCGGCGATGTCGCCTTGGACAACTGTCACGCGCGTCAGCCGTTCACTGATCGCCTTCGCCCTCGCAGGGTCGTTTTCGACGAGAACAACGACCGCCCCCTCACTCTGCAGTCGCTCGGCCACACGGGTGCCAACCGCACCGCCACCAAGCACCATGACTCGGTGCACTTCGCGAGTCGGTACACCCAGCAGCGCCATGATCTCGTTGCGCGCAGTTCGCGTCGTGAGAATTCGGACATGATCGCCGGCTTCGATCACCTGGTCGCCTCTCGGGATGACGGTCTCACCGCCCCGAGTCAGCGCACCGAAGAGAAACTTCCAGTCGGGCTCGAACGACTTCCCGATCTCGCCGAGGTCACGGCCGACGAACTGCGATGACTCGCCAACCATCGCGCCGAGGACGAGAAGTTCACCACCCGACATTGGATATACCTCATCCGCGCCGGACAGGTGAGCCAACTCCATGATCTCGTCGGCCGTGTCCGCATCGGGGTCGATTACGACGTCGGCCTTCATGGTCTCGAGCAGTCGTTCCCCGAGGGGACCACGCAGTTCTTCAGTCTGAATACGGACGACGGTCTGATCGACTCCGAACTCCTTGGCGAGAAGTGACGCGAGCAGATTCACTTCGTCGTTCTGAGTCACGCCGGCAAGCAGGTCGGCCTTCTCGACTCCGGCGCGGCGCAAGGTCGACGGCGAGATTGCGTTTCCAACAACTACTTGGACATCGAGTTCAGCTCCGATCGCAGCCGCTACAACCTCGTTCTGTTCGACGATGACGACGTCGTTCCCTTCGGCTCCAAGACGCTGCGCGAGGTACCAACCGACTTCTCCGGCACCGACAATTATTACGTGCATTCTCCAAGCCTGCCCTATTGAGGTACTCGCGACGAAGATCTCTGAATTCAGGCGTGCACGGAAAC
>JADWMG010000231.1 GCA_015767405.1 Actinomycetota bacterium | reverse complement strand
AGACGACGAAGTTCTCGCGAGCGCGCTCGTCGCAGCAGCGGATGTCGCACAGCACCTCGGTGACAACGAGCGTTGGGTGGCGCTGCTGGACCAGGTGCTTGTCATCGCCGAGCGGGTGGGAGGTTCGATACTCGCGGAGACCCTCATCCAGCTTGCCTGGGTCGACGTGAGGGGGAATCGTCCAGCGAACACAGAGTCGATGAGACGGTTGCTCGAACTCGTCGCAGAGCTCGCCGACCCCCGGCTTGCGTCGAAGGCGCACCAGATCGCAGGTGTGGCCGCACAATCGCGGAACGACTTCGATGAGGGAATACGGCACGCGGAGACCGCGCTCGATATCAGCCGACGGATGGGCGACCGATTCGGAGAAGCCTTGGGTCTCCTCAACTTGGGCGCATCGCTTGGAGTGCAAGGCGACAGGCTTGGTGACGACGGAATTCGTCGCCGGGCAGAGGCGCAGTATCTCGCGGCGCTCGAGCTGAGCGAGCGGTTCGAGATGAAGGAGCAAGCTGCGCTCACCAAGTTGAACCTTGGCCAACTGAAGCTCCGCCTTGGGGAGGTCGCGGACGCGTTCCGCTTCGTTCGTGAGGGACTCGAACTCGCCCTTGAGATCGACGCCTCTCCCATACAACTCTTCGCGGTGCTCGTGCACGCCGAGGCACTGATCGAGTTAGGACAAGTGAAGACGGGAGGGGCATACATCGGGCTTGCGCAGATCCATCCGGCGCGCGATGGGCTCGCGGACGAAATCGAACGCATCACTCGGCGCCTTGATGATCGCGACGACCTCGAGGCGAGTGTGGCCGCCGGTCGTGACCTGGAGTTCGACCGAGTGATCGCGGCGATACTCGCGTTCGATGAATCGTTGCCTGAGGACGCGTGACCCCTGTCTGTTGGTTGGCTGACGTTCCTTGCTCGTGCCGGAGGTCACCAATGCTGGATGGCAATCCGGCCGGTCTCTTCTGACATCGAGAGATCAGACTCCGTTTCGTAGCGCTGTCGTACCCTCGGTGCGAGCTCAATGGACCTCAACGCCGTGACCATGGCATTAAGTGTTCGCACACCGTCGGACAAGGCGTACGACTCTCGTTTTCCACAGTCCCGATGCCGCTCGATAGCGCCGCGTGTAATCCCCAATCAGACGGAGCCCGTCGGCGTACTACTTCGGCCCAAGTCGGGCGCCCGGTATTCGCGTCGGGGATCGAGAACCGCTCACGGATGGTGGTCGCGTTATGTGGCGCCTCGAGCGAGCACAAGCCCGCACAGTTCGCCGGTACTGCTGCGCGGATCGGATCGTTCGCTGTCGTGATTATCGAGTGGGTACGAAGCGCTCATCGACGATCAGATGTGCCGTACCTGAGCGGGGCGCTTGCGGCCGAACGAAGTGTCAATATCGCGCAGTTTTGAGGTCGGTGCGAGTGAACCAACTGCGTGTGCCGTGCCCCGCACCTTGTGGCGTGGGTGATCGCAGGCGGTCGTGCGAATGTTGCTTGGACCGGCTGGGAGCTATCCGACAGGGAGGTGTGCGCGACGCAACAGCGCTGCGGCAACGTCATCATCACCGGCTGATATCGAATCATCGGGCGGCCACTCGCCGAGGTGCCGTGTCCGAGTGGTCGATTGGCCGCTTGGCGTTGGAGTGACAGTCCGCAGGAGATGATTTCCTCGAAGCCGGCAGGCGCGACGTCCCGGAGCTCGGGTGCGAAAGGTGATGTTCAGAGGGTTACGAGCACGTCGGTGGCTGCAGCGACGATCTGGTCGAGATCCATCGCTTCGTCGGGTTCACGTGGCCAGGCCGCGCCACAGTGCGGCCCAAGTCGGGCGCCTGATGATCGCCGAGATCAGCCCGTCAGATGGCACTGGCTGGCCCCGGTCGATGCAGCGCAACACCCCAAGGTCGATGGAGTCCGTATCAGTCCGGAGTCGGTTCTCGGTCCGTGAGGTCGGCGCTCTCTTTTTTGCCCATTGCAAACGTCCGCCATCCGGTGCTCAGGTAGAACGTCACGATGGCCAGAACGCTGACGGCCGAGAACTCCGATCCGGGATCGCCGACGGCGATCGCGGCGCCGACGGCGCCCACCGTTCCGAGCGCCAATGTGAGCCAGGTGAGACGGGTGCCGAACGCCGGAGCGCTCCACATGGCGATGCCGAACAGGATGATCCCGATCGGGACGAGCAGCACGCCCGTCGCGAGCATGGTGTCGAACACGCTCTGGGCGCCGTGCCAGGCGTACTCGATCGATTGTAGGTCCTCTGGGGGGGTGGCGGGATCGGTGTACAGGTTTGCCAGCGGCGATGTCGCTACGTGCAGCAGCGAGCTGGCGGCCATGATGACGAGACCGAACGCGGCCGTGACCGTGCCGAAGAGGGCCGCGGCCGGGTGGGCGGTCTTGAGCAACATGTACAGGACAAAGGTGTGCAGGGCGAACATCATCAAGGCGCCGAGATAGAGCGTGTTTTCGGCGATGCGGCCCGGCTTGATGTCGGCGAAATCCGTGAGGGTCTCGACGTCGGACGCGTCTGGCAGCCCCAAGACACCGACGACGGCACCCGCACCGAGCATGAGGGCCGCGCCGGCGAGGCCGGCGACCCCGCCCCATCGGCACAGCTGGCGATCCGGATTCTGATCGGATTGCGGCGCCTTGCCGCGCCTCGCCGAGGCTGCCCGCTTGGCCGAAGCATCGTGCCGCGATTGAACGTCCATCTGCCTGCCTCCTTGGCATGAAAACTGGTGTCGGATCCCCGACCGGGATTCTGACGGCCTCGGTCCGGAGGTCCTTAAGTCAATCCTGATCGGCACCGATCGATCGTCATAGAGGCCAAGGGCCCAGCCCGCACGCGACTGGGCGACGATGGAGTCATGCACGCGCATTCCGTTTGCGATAGGCCATCCTGATGGGCCATCAGGAGATGCCGGGCGCATTCGCCATGGTCCTCCAACTACGGCAACGGATTCAAATACATCGCTGCCTTCCGAGGTGCGGACGAGACGCGTAATCATGTGAGGGGGGTCGGGCCACGGCGGGCTCTTGTCGGAAGCCGGTCTCAGCTCCATAGCAGGACCGGAAGTCTGGGCCTGGAGCAGGTCCGGATCATCTTTGTAATGGTCCTGTCAACAGTTCCAGTCGATCCCAGAGTCGTTCACCTTCGGCTTCGTCGTTCATCGCTTCGTCACGCTTGTCGGAGCGCTTATCAAGAACGAACAGCGCTCCGTTGATTGAACCTCGATCTCGAGGCGTGAGCATCAGCTCAGCGAGCGGTTCACCTGCTACCTCTGCCGGCTTGGCACGGAATATCGCCATCAGGCGCCAGACAAAGCCGGCGAATCCGTGCGGCCACCGGTCTTTCAGCTCTGGATCTGATTTGTCGAGGACGAACGTCGGATCAAAGGCCACAGAGGAGATCCTTCCCGCGTATCGACGAGCCAGTTCACCGGCAATTACCCGGTTGCATTCCTTGGTCCGGTTGAATGCCTTCATCGGCCGTTGATTCTTGAGGCTCTCCAAGTCATCCCAGTCAAGGGCTTCGTGGAACGGCGCAATGACGTGCAGTACGAGCCCGTCGGATTGCTGCATCCGTTCCAGCAACAGGTTGGTGAACAGAAACGGCCCCATCACGTTTGTGGCAAACATCACCTCGTGCCCGCTCGGCAGGACATTGGGCCCGCCCTGGATGAAAGCGCCAACCGACAACACCAGGCCATCGATTGCAGGGAAACGGTTCAAAGCCTCTTCAGCCGCGGCTCTCACGGAATCCATGTCGGAGAAGTCGATGACCAGCGTTGAAATGTCGGTGACCTCGTGACCATCGCCGGCATCGGTCAGCGCGTCACGAATCGAGTCCGCCCTGGAACTCAGCTTTTCGGCTCTGCGCCCGAGCAGCACGACCCTGGCGCCGCGTTTCGCCAGGGCAACCGCCGCTGAGTTGCCGATCGAACCCGTCGCACCGGCAACCAGGATTGTCTGCTGCTTCGTCATGTTGATCCTTCCTGCGCGGTCTTCAT
>JADWMG010000230.1 GCA_015767405.1 Actinomycetota bacterium | reverse complement strand
GAAGGCCGCGATCCCGAACCTCGTCAACCTCTCCCCTGATTTCCAGGGCCTCGGTTATGACCCCGATGGCAACTATTCGGTCCCCTGGCAGGCTGGAACAACCGGCTTGGCGCTGGACACAGAAGTTGTCGGCACCGACTTCCCCCGCAGCTGGGGCCTCGTGTTCGATCCAGAACTGGCCGATCAGTACGCCGGCGCGATCTCGCTACTCAACGACCCGCGTGAGACCCTCGGCGCTGCGCTCAAGTACCTGGGCTACTCGTTGAACACCACGAGCCAGGATGAGCTGGACGAGGCACGCGACCTAGTGGCCTCAGCCAAGAGCAACTTGGCAGCGTTCAACACCGACTCGGCGGATGAATTGCTGACATCGGGTGAAACAACAGTCGGCCACGGTTACTCCGGCGACATGTTCTCCCAGTTCCTCGAGACGGATGACCCGGCGCGATATGTCTACTTCGTGCCAGAGGAAGGCGGCACCAAGTGGATCGACAACATGGCCATCGTCTTCGATGCGCCGCACCCGTGCACGTCTCACACGTTCATCAACTGGATCAGGCCAGGAAAGCCTCGAATGGATCGCCGACACGGGCGATCTCGAGATCAACTACTCCGACGCGCTCGTCGAAGCCAAGGGCTGAGAAATCCACTGGTGGGCGAGTCTTCACCGCCCCGTCACCTCTTCGTGTACGGAACACTGCGGCCGGGCGATGTGCGTTGGCACATCCTCGAGCCATTCGTGATCGGTGAAGGCTCGCCCGACACGGTGTCGGGCGAATTGTTCGACACCGGGCTCGACTACCCAGCTGCAATCTTCGGGCAGGCGGGCGTGATTCACGGCCGGGCTTACGAGTTACATGTCGCCTCGCAGGCCCGCTGCCTCGCCGTACTCGATGAGGTCGAGGACACCGTCGACGGCCTTTACAGCCGAGTCGAAGTGACAACCCACACCGGGCTGCCTGCCTGGTCTTATGCCTACGGCGCCGGGCTGCAGCTGACGCCGATCCCCTCAGGCGACTGGCTCGCCCACCGCCCCCCACTGCGGTGAGCTTCGCCGCGACCTGTCCGCGCCTTCGCTCACCAGAGACAGGTCAAATCTGCTGCGGTGAGCCTGACCGCGACCTGTCCGCGCCTTCGCTAACCGGAGAATGATCAGCCGCCTGTAGTGCGGTGTGGGAAACCGCCAAATGGGCCCAAGTACGTAGGTCCGAGGGCGGCCAGACCCTCGCGGAGCGCATCGCTGGGCGATCCGTACACGGTGAACCCGGTTGGATCGACGGCGCCGAGGAATCGCTCGGCGAAGTTCTCGCCGAATGCGCCAAGGTGGGCAAGCGTCGCGTCTGAGTCGGCGTATCGCTCGTAGATATGGATCTGCGATCCGTCGTCGGATACGAACCATTCATATGCCACTGCCCCAGGCTCGTTCGAGGTCGATTCGACCATCTCCCCCATCAGGCTGGTGAATTCGTCCAGCTTGCCCGGCTTTGGCGCAACCTGCAGAACCCAAGAAATTTCCGATGTCATGTCTGTTCCCCCTGGTCAGCTCTCAGTAGCTGTTCAATCCGGTAACCGAACTTCGAGTACCTCGGCTGAAAATATACACCACTACGTCGCCACCCCGGTTCGGAACCAACGCGACAAGGACCCACAAACTCCTTGCCGATGCCGCCGGTACCGCGCCCACCTGTCGCGAGTTCTACTCTCGACCCATGACCGATAGCCAGCCTGACGGGCGCCCCCAGAACCTCATCGTTGTGCTGCTGGACTCACTCAACCGGCACATGCTGGGGAGCTACGGCAGCACCGAATTCTCCACACCCAACCTTGATCGCTTCGCGGCGGGCTCGACCCGGTTCACATCGCACGTCACAGGGTCGTTGCCATGCATGCCAGCGCGTCACGACATCCTTTGCGGATCGCTCGACTTTCTGTGGAAGCCGTGGGGGTCGATCGAACTGTGGGAAGAGTCGATCACAGCGACGCTGCGCCGCGCCGATGTAACGACGATGCTCGTGTCAGACCACCCGCACCTCTTCGAGACCGGCGGCGAGAACTACCACACCGACTTCAGCGCGTGGGACTATCTGCGAGCTCACGAGGGTGACCCTTGGCGGACCTATCCAGATCCGTCGGCGTTCGGTGCGCCAACCATCATCCCGCCTGCTTCCGACGGCGGCTGGTTCACACGCAAGCGGTTCGACATCGACGACCCGGAGTTCGGACGTCGACACTACGACGACAGTCGCACCTGGTTTCGGGCCGAAGAAGACTTCCCGGGTCCGCGCACCATGAGTTCGGCCGCAGCCTGGCTGCACGATGTGCCAAAGGACAATGGCCGGTGGATGCTGTTCGTCGACGAGTTCGACCCGCATGAACCATTCGACACGCCCGAGCCATGGGCGTCGATGTACGACGACGAACCGTGGGTCAATCAAGACGGCGCGCTCGCCGATCGCCTCGTCTGGCCGCCGTACATCGTCGGAGGTGAGTCCTCTGGCGCTCTGAGCGAAGCACAAGCGCGCCAGATCCGATCCAACTACGGCGCGAAGCTGTCGATGATCGATCACTGGTTCGGGCGTATCCTCGACGAGCTCGACTCGCAGGACCTCTGGGACTCGACGGCAGTAATCGTCTGTACTGATCATGGTCACTATCTCGGCGACGAACGCAACGTCGACGGCCAATCAACCGACGGCCGTCCCGACATCTGGGGTAAGCCGATGGTCCCCCAGTTCGAGCCGCTCGGTCACACGCCGCTGATGATTCATTGGCCCGGTGCCACGCCTTCGACTGTGGGTGCGCTGACGACCAACGTCGATCTGCATGCAACCATTGCCGACGTTTTCGGGGTGATACCTACCCACCGAACGCATGGACACTCGATCGTCCCACTCCTCACCGGGGACAAGGCCTCGATCCGCGACTGGGCAATCGGCGGTGTGTACGGCAACTGGGTGCAGGTAACCGACGGCCAGTACAAGTACGCACGCGCCCCGGTCGGCGCCAACGTTCCCTTGTCTATGTGGTCGAATCGGTGGTCAACGATGCCCGCGCAGAGAGGGCTCGAGGTCTTCATGCCGTTCCCGCCACCCGACCGGCGGGCCAGCCTGGACTTCATGCCCGGATCCGACATCCCAGTAATCCGTCAGCCCTTCGAGCCAGGAGACGTGCTGCCCTATTGGGCCTCGTCCGGGGCAGGAAACGCCGGCAACAACCATCTGTACGACATCACAGACGACCCGGACGAAACCGAGAACAGATGTGGGGAGGCAAACGAAGCGGAAATGATCGACCTCTTGCACACAGCTCTCAGCGAAGTAGAGGCCCCACCCGATCAGTTCGCGAGGCTCGGCATCGCCTGAAATCGTTCCGGTGAGCTTGAGCGCGGACAGGTCGCGCCGAAGCTAACCGTTGATCGTGAGTAAGTCGTTCCGGTGAGCTTGAGCGCGGACAGGTCGCGCCGAAGCTAACCGCAGAGTGTCAGTGGGTGCGGCAGACGAGGGCTAGGCCGAAATCACCGGCCGAGTCGACGAGAAAATCGTCGCCCACGAAACCAGCAGCATGAAGCTCTTCGAGCAGGTCGTCGCGCCGGAACTTGGTGGAAATCTCGACACGCAGTTCCTCTCCCGATTCGAAGTCGATTGTCATGTCGAGTGCTTCGAGATACACCCTCTCGGCTTCGCTGGCCCTCAGACGCATGTCGATTCGATGCTCACGGTCATCCCACAATGGGGCGTATTCGAAGTTCCCGACGTCGATGTTCCCCCCAACCTCAGTGTTGATCACCTGGAGGGCCCCGAGGAAGGCTCGTCGTTCTTCCAGATAGAAGTTGCCAATCGTGCTGCCGAGGAACGCCACCAACCGAGTACCGCCCTGAGGTAGCCGATGCAGGTGACGAGTGAAGTCGCCCACAACCGGTTCAACGGCGAGATCCGGGTATCGCTCGCCAAGCATCGTCGAAGCCTCGAGCAGCGTGGCCTCGCTGACGTCGAGCGGACAGAAACGCCGAATCTCCCCGTGGGCCACGAAGGCATCGAGCAATGTTCGAGTCTTGTCGCTGGTACCCGACCCGAGTTCGATGACGGTCGTTGCACCGCTGATCTCAGCGATCATCGTTGCATGTGTTGCAAGAATCTCGCGCTCCGCCTCAGTCTGGTAGTACTCGGGCAGCCGCGTGATCTCGTCGAAGAGTTGGCTACCCCGTTCGTCGTACAACCAGCGAGGCGGAATAGTGCGCGGACGGCTACCGAAAGCTCGTTCAAGTTCCGCCAGATGTGCAGGCCGAGCAGAACTGTTGTTGTCGGCACTGTTGGTGCTGTTAGCCGGTTGAGAAGAAGTGCTGGGTGATTGGTCCATAGACGTACGTGGTTCCCTGTTCGACGAAATCTTGATCAGCTCGGCTGATCGGTGGCGAGACGGACACCGGCGAGATGCCAGCGAGTGTGGGGGTGGAAAAAGTTTCGATAGGTCAAGCGCGTGTGGCCAGGCGGTGTGAGCGCACCTCCGCCACGCAGCACCTGCTGGCCGGACATGAACTTCCCGTTGTATTCACCGATGGCTCCATCGGCGATGGCAAACCCGGGGTACGGCTGATACGCCGACGAGGTCCATTCCCAGCAGTCGCCGAATAGCTGCCGCAGGTCGCCCGTTGGCGGACCCGCGCTCGTTGGATGGAATCGGAAGTCGTCAGATTGCTCGTCGAGGAAGACGCCGGCCACCGGACGGTCGCGAGCTGCATGTTCCCACTCGAACTCGGTTGGGAGCCGAGCTCCGGCCCAAGTCGCAAAGGCGTCGGCCTCGTAGTGTGAAACGTGCACAACGGGCTCGTTGGGATCTACCGTGCGCAGACCAGTGAGCGTGTGTATCCACCAGGTGTTTGGCTCGTCAGGGCTGCGACGCCAGTACAACGGAGCGTCCCAACCTTCGCCTTGGGCTCGATACCAGCCGTCAGACTTCCAGAGTTCGGGCCGTTGGTAGCCACCATCGTCGATGAATGCCAACCACTCGCCAGCGGTAACGAGGCGATCGGCAAGAGCGAAGTCGTACAGACGAACCTCATGACGGGGACCCTCGTTGTCGAAGGAAAAGCTCTCCACCGGCGCGTCAGCGTTGCGTCCGGTCTCGATGACCCCGCCCTCGAAACTGACCCACGCGGCCGGACCCGGATCACTGACGGGAGCGAGAACTCGATCGGCGTACGCCGGACCGACGGCAGGATTCATCGACAACAAGTTTTTGATGTCGATCATGAGAAGTTCCTGGTGCTGTTCCTCATGTTGGGTGCCGAGCATGAACGTCGCCTCGGCTGTTTCATCTTCGAGACCGGCCGCCAGGAGTGCTTCCATCGCCTGGTCAACGTGCGTTCGGTACTCGACCACCTCGGCAACAGATGGCCGTGTGACGAGACCGCGCTCAGGGCGCGGATGTCGAGCGCCCACTGCCTCGTAGTAGCTGTTGTAGAGGAACCGATACTCCGGGCGATCCCATGGACGGCCGCCATCCTGTTCAGATCCGAGTACGAACTCTGCAAAGAACCAGGTGGTGTGCGCCCTGTGCCACTTCGTCGGACTGCAGTCGATCATCGACTGCACCATCTGATCTTCGGCACTCAGCGGCGCCGCCAGCCGCTCAGTGCGCGATCGCACGCTCGTGTAGCGATCGATCAGAGATTCATGTGCGCGCGGCGGCGTGACCATACGAAATGCAACCCGGGTCGGGGCACAGATGTTCCCGTCCCGAGCAATGGCCTCTATTCGTCAGCCCTCTGCTTCTTGAACGATCACGGCGGTAACCATGCCGAACATGCCCGTCTCACGCTCGACGTGAGTGAGGATGTGGCAGTGCCAGACCCATACACCGGGGTCTTCCGCATGGACGATCACCGAATAGCGCTCGCCAGGAGCGACGTTGATGGTGTCGGCCCAGTACGGATGATCGAGTGCGATTCCGTCCTTCGCGTACACCAGTTGCGGGAACTGGTGCATGTGCATCGGGTGAGCTGTGAGGCCCTCGTTGTAGTAGTCGATACCGACCCAGGCACCCGGCTCGAGCACGAGAGGCTCGGTGGCCGGGAAGCTCTTGCCGTTGAGCGTCAAACCAATGACGCCAGCGTCATTGAGCACCATCGGCATCTCTTTGTCGAGCACCAGGTCTGCGGGGATGGTTACGCCGCTGATCGTCTCGCCCCGGGGGATCGGCTTGTCGCCGATCGTGAAGGCGGCAAACATGCCGTTGATGACCGAAATCTGGCTGTGCAGATGGGCGTGGTACATGCCGATTGCCGGGTCTGTGGCCTCGAACTCGTAGGTGTACGTATCACCGCTGCTAATGGGGTCCTGCGTGAACGGCGAGACGCCGTCTTCGGAGTTCGGCGTGTGCACGCCATGCCAGTGAATGTCGGTGCCCAAAGGGGTTTCGTTGGTGATGATCACACGCACCTTGTCGCCAAGGTCAACCTTGATCTGCGGACCGGGAACCATCCCGTTGTACGTCCATGCATCGACGAACTCGCCCGGCGAGACCTCCCACGGCGTGATCGCCGCGGTTAGTTCGAACTGCTTGAAGCCATCGACCATTTCGTATTCGAGGACCTCGTTGCCGATTCCTTCAGTTTCAGCCGGGAACGCGAGCATCGAGTCGACCATGATCTTGTCCATCGCCGCGCCATCGATTTCTTCTTCGCCCTCTTCAGCACCGCTCGCCTCGCCGCCGCCTTCGCCGCTGCCGACAACGACGAGGTCTGTGAGCATGCCTGACTCGGCGTGACCCGGGACGTCGCAGAACAGCTCATAAGATCCAGGTGCAAGCGAGCCGAGCACAAGCGTGGCACTCTCGCCGGCCGCAAGAAGTGGTGTCTTATCACCAGATTCGCGAGCCACGAGGTTGTGCTCGATTGAACCGTCGTTCACCACGTCGAGACTGACATCGCCTGCAACTGCGGTCAGGTTCCCGCCGATTGAGAACTCGGTGAGAGATACGTCCACAGACGAAAATGCCGAAGCTGACCCGCCATCACCTCCGCCATCGTTGTCGTCTTGGAAGAGTCCAACGACGCCAATCACAGCCACAGATGCAACAAGCGCAATGAGCAGACCGGCCATTCCGAAGAACAGCAGGCTGCCAATCGGCTTGCCAGAGTTGTCGGAGCCCTCAGGTTCCGATGCAGTTGGGGGTGGTGGGTTGTCCAGAACGGTCACGTATGAGCTCCAAGAGTCGCGATGTGGCGGCCAAGTATGCCTGTTTCCACGCAGTATCAGGCAGGGTCTTTTCGCCCCGCCGATCGGCCGGCCACTACTCTGGCATACATGCGCATCGGAGTGGAAATCTTCCCAACAGACCAGACAATCGGTGCGATCGAGCTTGCCCGAGCAGCCGAGGACCACGGTTTCGAATCGCTCTGGTTCCCCGAACATTCACACATCCCGGTCGCTCGCCGAACGCCTTGGGGCGGACGCGTCGGGGCACCCCCACTCCCTGAGTTCTACGGCAGGACTTTTGACCCGTTCGTGACTATTGCGGCGTGTGCAGCTGTTACCACAACACTGAAATTGGCGACCGGA
>JADWMG010000061.1 GCA_015767405.1 Actinomycetota bacterium | reverse complement strand
CACCACCCAACCCTCCACCGGTGAGCCAGACCGCGGACAGGTCGCGCCCAAGCTCACCGCAGGGTGGGTGGCCTGGGGGAAGGCGTGCGATGCTGGGCCCATGATCTCGGTGGATGAGTTTCAGGAGTTGGCGGTTGATTGGCTGTCGTCCAATCGTGAGCACGCGCCGAGCGACTACGGAGCGATCTGCCCACCCGATCTTGTCGATGCCGGCCTGGACTGGCAGCGCCGGATCACCGACGCTGGCTTCGCCGGAATCCACTGGCCGACCGAATACGGCGGACAGGGTCTCACAGCGGAGCACAACAGCATCTGGATGTTGGAGGGTGCGCGAGCCGGAGTTCCGCCGTTCTTCAACATGGTCGGATTCGTGCTGGCCGGAGGGGCGATCCAGCAATTCGGAACTCCGAAACAGAAGGCCACACATCTACAGGCAACGCTCGAGACCGACCACATCTGGTGCCAACTGTTCTCCGAACCGGGCTCTGGCAGTGACCTCGCCTCACTTTCGACCCGGGCCGAACTCGATGGCGATCGATTCATCATCAATGGCCAAAAGGTGTGGTGCTCCGGCGGCCGCTACAGCAATTGGGGCATCCTGATGGCTCGCACCAGGCCGTTGGGCGAAGCATCAAAGCATGAAGGCATCTCGTTCTTCCTGTTACCTATGGATCTCCCTGGAGTCGAGATCCGACCCCTGAAACAGATGACCGGTGAATCTGAATTCGACGAGGTCTTGTTCACCGATGTCGAGTTGCCCCAGGATCATCTCCTCGGACCTCTCCACGGCGGATGGGGTGTCGGCATGGCAGTCCTCATGAGCGAACGTGGCCACATCGGCACCTCAGTGATCGGTCTGGAGCGGCGGCTCGATCAAATGACCCGGCTTGCCGAGGGCCGAGAACTCACACCGATCGAACGTCAAGCGCTGGCTGAGCTGATTACCCGCGGCACAGCGCTCAAGACGATGGCACAACGGCAGGGCCCGATCGCTTCAACCGCAGGATCCCTGATGAAGCTGGGCATTACCGAAATGATGTTCGACGTCGCAATGTTGCGCGGCGATCTAGCAGGGGCCGGTGGTTCACTCAACGGATCCGATGCCAACGGGATGCTCGCCGCCCCGGGCGCCCGTATTGCGGGCGGGACCAGCCAGGTTCAGCGCAACATCATCGGTGAACGGCTGCTCGGCCTGCCCCGCGAACCACGACCGGGCAACTGACTGAGCAACTGACTCAGCATCTGACCAGCACCGAGGCGAGACGCACGGTCGAATCCACGAATACCGATACCTCGAATTCGTTTCGGCAGTGAAGCGACCACCAATATGGCGCAGTGCGCGTTCCCTCCTCCGATCATGTCAGTGTCTCCATCCAGGAGTTCGGTGGGCGCGGCCGACCGTTGTTGTTGGCTCACGCGACCGGCTTCCACGGCTATTGCTACCTCCCGATAGCCGATGCACTCACCGACCAGTTCACCGCCTACGCACTGGACTATCGCGGCCATGGCGACACCGCACGCCCAAACGATTGGCAGGTGAATTGGGCCGGCTACGGTGACGACAGCCTGGCCGCTGCTCGAGCCGCTGCACCCGACGGAGGTCTTGTCGGGTTTGGACACTCCATGGGCGCTACGGGCCTCTTGATGGCTGCCCACCGAGACCCGGAACTGTTCGATGTGATCGTGGCGTTCGAACCAATCGTCTTCCCGGCACCAGCCGACGGCTTCCATCGGGATCCACCGCCGATCATCGAAGGCGCCCGCCGCCGGAGAAGCTCATTCAGTTCGTTCAGCGAAGCGATCACGAACTACTCATCGAAACCCCCGATGATGAGTTTCGATCCTGAAGTATTGCGCCTTTACGTCGGCCACGGGTTTCGGCCCTCTCCCGATGGAGTCCGCCTCAAGTGTGACCCAGAGCACGAAGCACGGACCTTCGAGATGGGTGGCCTTCACAGCTGTTGGGATCTACTCCCGGAAATCACGGCTCGCGTCGTCATCGTTGCTGGCGCTACAGACGAAACCGGCCCCGCCTTCATCGCCAAGCGAGTCGCAGATCGACTTCCGAATTCCACGTATGTCGAGAACCCCGAATGGGACCACTTTGCGCCATTCGTAGACCCAGCCGCCATGGCGACCCTGATTGCCGAAGCAGTCAGCTGAGGCTCGCCCACCCAGCAGGCAATGGACCATCATCGGGTCCGGCGCTGCAACACCCTCCCTCTACGATGGGTCACATGACGGAACAGGCAGATGAAATGGCACCAAAGACGTATGACGTGCCCATGTCGCTGTCGCCATCACGCGTGTCATCGTTCACCACCTGTCCCATGCAGTTCCGCTTCTCGAGCATCGAGAAGCTGCCCGAACCCCCGGGAGTTGCCACAACCCGCGGCACGATTGTGCACCGCGCTCTGGAACTCCTCTTCGTGCGGCCGGCCGCCGAACGAACTCCGGAGAGCCTGCAAGCTGATCTGGCCGTTGCTCTCGACGAATATCGGACTCATCCCGACTACGTCGGCCTGCGACTCGACGAGACGGCGGCAACCAAGTTCGAGAAAGAGTGCCACTCACTGATCGAGCGCTATTTCGAAATGGAAGA
Organism: Actinomycetota bacterium; assembly: GCA_015767405.1. Classification (GTDB taxonomy): domain Bacteria; phylum Actinomycetota; class Acidimicrobiia; order Acidimicrobiales; family Ilumatobacteraceae; genus Sva-07. The sequence continues at coordinate 17,254 of JADWMG010000061.1, read as the reverse complement.
CCCCCGACAAGTGCGTGAGATCGGCCTCGAGTTGTGGGTGGAGGCCGAGGTTGGCTCGTTGACGTTGCGCGGCATCATCGATCGGCTCGAACTCGACGAAGATGGCGAGTTGGTCGTCACCGACTACAAGACCGGTCGGGCCCCATCAGGAAACTACGAGCAAAAGAGTCTCGCCGGAGTGCACTTCTATTCATTTCTCTGTGAAGCACTGTTCGGGAAACGACCGGCAAAGATCCGCCTCATGTATCTGAAGTCCGGCGAAACGATCGAGACCACCCCGACCGCGCAGTCAGTCAAGTTCATCACTACCAGAACCAAGGCCGTCTGGTCGGCGGTCGAACGCGCCTGCACCACCGGTGATTTCCGTCCGCGCCAAAGCAAACTCTGCGACTACTGCTCATTCCAGAAATGGTGTCCCGCATTCGGAGGGAACCCTGACCTGGCGGCCACCGAATCAGTGGCCGCGTACGATGCGCTGCTGGGCGAACCTGTCACCTCAGGCACACCGTGACCGAGGCCCAGCCGCCGTCCTCAACGGTTCCGGGGCAACTCCAATTCGGACCATTGATCGATCAGCTCGACGAGCGGGCCGATGCTCTGCTCGAGCTACTTCGCGGCCATCCAATGGCCGACCGCCTTTTCACCACCGCGAGCCATGTCGCCGACTTCAGCATGATTTGGCACGCCATCGGGATCGCACGCGGCGTCGCCAAGGGCCGACCCGACCAGGTGATAGTTCTGGCGGCGCTGCTCGGCGCGGAGAGCCTGATCGTCAATCAGGGAGTGAAACGGCTTTTCCGACGCGAGCGTCCTACGACGGTCGGTGACGAACGTCTGCAGGTGCGCCAGCCGTCTACCTCGTCGTTCCCGTCCGGACACGCCAGTTCGGCGACATTTGCCGCGGTGATCCTGATGAGCTGGGATGATCGCCGACTCGGACCCGTTTGGCTGACAATCGCCGCGATCGTCGGGATAAGTCGAGCGTACGTACGCATTCACCATGCGTCCGACGTCGTCGGCGGGGTCGTGGTGGGGGGTCTGCTTGGGCTCGTAGGCCGCCGACTGGCCCGACGACTCGCTCCATAAACGAGGCGTCCGTCGAAAGACACGGCCCGGTAACAGACACGGTAGATCAACTTCGACGTACCCTGACTGACGCGTATGTCAGAAGCGATCGACGACAACAAGATGAGCGACACCGAGGCGCTGATGTGGCGCTTGGAGAACGACCCGCACCTCGCCTCGACCTTCGCCAACGTCACCATTCTCGACCGTATGCCCGACATGGACCGGCTACGCCGGCGAATGGAACGCGCCGTACAACGCATCCCTCGCCTCCAGCAACGCGTTCAAGCAGCGCCAGGCAACCTGAGCCCACCGACCTGGGTGAGCGACCATGAATTCGATCTGAATTTCCACATTCGCGAACTGGCACTGCCCGAGCCCGGCACCGAACGTCAACTCTTCGACCTCGCAACCCTGGTCACGGCAGATCCGTTCGATCGGACTCGGCCACTATGGCAGTTCGCCATCGTCGATGGTTTGGAAGGCGGTCGCGCCGCTCTCATCCAGAAAGTCCACCACACGATCAGTGACGGCGAAGGAGGTGTCCAGCTATCGCTCGAGTTCCTGGATCTCGAACGTGACGCTCCCGAACCAATCAGTTCGCCGGATGACGAACACCGGGACAACCACAATCAGGCCAACGGCGCCTCTGAAGACCCTGACGTGCTCACAGCCGACGCGGTTCGCTCGCTGCTTGCAGGTGGCCTCAGGTTGCCGCTCGGAATCGCCAATCGGGTGCGAGAGCTACTCGCCGATCCGGCTCAGATACCGACGGCAAGTGCCTCTGCCACGGAAACCCTCCGCGACATCGGCAGCCAACTCAGCGCGACCGACAAGGCCCGTTCGCCACTGTGGACCGAACGCTCGCTGCGACGGCACCTCGACGTGGCCAGCGCCCCGTTTGCCGAAACACGTTCTGCAGCGCGCAAGCTAGGTGGCTCCTTGAACACCGCGTTTCTCACTATCGCCAGCGAAGCGGCGAGCCGTTATCACGTGGAACTCGGCGCGCCGGTTGAATCGCTGCGTGCGTCGATGGCAGTCAGCACTCGCTCAGAAATCTCCGGCGCAAACGCCTTCACGATCGTACGTCTGCTGGTTCCAACCGGCGAGATTCCAATCGACGAAAGGTTCCGCTCAATTCAAGAAGCCGCTCAGGCTGCAATCGGCGAGAGCCGGGCGGCATCGCTGGAAACTCTTGCCACTGTGGCTTCGACGCTCCCCTCCCAAATACTGACCCGCCTCGCCCGCCAACAGACACAAACGGTCGATTTCGCGACCTCGAACGTCAAGGGGTCGCCCGTCGCCATGTACGTGGCAGGGGCGCGGCTGCTTCACAACTACCCCGCCGGTCCGCTGAGCGGAGTCGCGTTCAACTTGACCTTGCTGAGCTACCGGGGAAACCTCGACATGGGAATCAATACTGATGCCGCCGCGGTCACGGAGCCGGAGTTGTTCGCTCGGAGCATCAATGAGGCAATCGCCGACTTCATCTCAGCCTGAGAGATGAGATAGCCACTTCCACATACTTGGAATTGGCTGGAGACGCGTTTCAGCGGTTGTGCCCGTACCCGACGCTCAGAGTGAGTCGCTGGTGACGGGGTCGGCCGACTCGGTGAGATCAGCAGACTCGGCCGTGAGCAACGTGCGCACGTCAAGTAACAAATCTGCGACTTCGCCCGACGACACAAGTTCGCGTTGCATCATCTTGGCTAGGGCGCCGTCGATGACGCCAAGGGCTTCGCTGATCACGGCCTCGTTGCTGGTGTCGATCTGCTCATCAGTCATTACCCAACACGGTACCTCTAGATCACCACCAACGCGCGCACCAACGGCGCGTTGCGAGAGCTGTCACATATCCGTTGCACGATCGTTATCCGGGTTGGGCCGACGAAGGCCGCCTACGATGCAACATCATGCAACTCGCCGGTCGCAATACTGTCGTAGCTGGCGCAGGTCGAAGCATCGGCGGTTGACGAGTCTTGGCGACTGATTTGATGCACCGCTCCCCGACTTCCCTTGCTCGACTGGGCCTCCGCATGGGCGAACCAATCCGGTTCCGACGCCATGACAAGGGCCGGTGGATCATTGGGAAGGTGTCAGGAATTGCGATCGACGGAAGCGTAAATCTTCGCGACCCCGATGGGTCCGCAAGGTCAATTCGGGCGGAGCGAGTTGAGATCCGCCGACCAGGCTCGCGGGGAAGGCTGCGCTGGCGCGTGGTCAGCGAAGTCGCCGTTACGTGGGAGCAACTCGAGATGTTTGGCGGCCCCGACCCCGCTCACCCCACGTTGTCCGAAGACTGATACCAGGCCGCGGCGAAAGCCACCCGGCCGCTCATCGCCCTCCGGCGCAGTTGACAACTGTTCCCGTGATGTAAGACGCCTCATCGGACGCCAGCCACATGATGGTCCGAGCAACCTCGATGGGCTCCCCGCCGCGAAGCATCGGGACCATCGGTACGAATGATTCCCGGCCTGACCGCGTTGACCCGAATACCGTCTGCGGCAACTTCCTTGCCGAGCCCGATTGTCATCGTGTCGAGTGCAGCCTTACTGGCCGCATAGTCGACGTACTCACCGGGGCTCCCGAGGTAGCTGGATGCGGACGACACGTTGACGATGGCGCCGCCCGCACCGCCGAGGCGAGTAGACATCCTGCGCACAGCCTCGCGGGCGCACAGGAACGCACCCAGTACGTTCACATCGAATAGCGCTCTCCACCGATCGAGGCTCATGTCCTCGAAGCGCATCTGCTGATGAAGGATGCCGGCATTGTTGACGAGCACGCTGACTGGCCCGAGATCGCGTTCAACTGCATCGAACATCGAGATCACGTCGGTCTCCACCGCAACATCGGCTTGCACCACAATGGCCTTCGCGCCGGCTGCCTCGCAGTCGTGTGCGACCGACATCGCCGCGCCCTCGTCAGAGGAATAGTTGATTGCTACGTCGTCGCCCCGCTCGGCAGCGAGCCGAGCTGTGGCCGCACCGATACCGCGACTTCCCCCGGTTATCAGAACGACATCGGACACGGCAGTACTCAGGCCGAAGGTCGAACGCCGATGATGCTGGCGCGTTCCATCACCCGAATGTCTGGCCAATAGTCGCTCGATGCATAGTGCTGCACTGCAAGGTTGTCCCACATGGCGATCGAGTTCGGCTCCCAATGGAACCGACAGTGGTACTCGATCACATTCGCCTGCTGATAGAGCTCGGCGAGTAGCGCATCTGACTGTTCGTCGCCCAACCCGACGATGTGGCTCGTGAAGTACCGATTGACATAGAGAATCCGGCGCCCCGAGACCGGGTGACGAATAACAACCGGGTGCTCCACGACCGGATATTTCTCCCGAATTTCAGCTTGCTTCTCGGCGGGCACAGTGTGGCCAAAGGCCTGAAAGAAGTCATGCACAGCGACCATGCCTTCGAGCTGATCCTTGAGCTCGTCGGTCAACCCGTCGTAGGCAGCTGTCATGTCACAGAACGACGTGTCGCCACCGGTATCGGGCACCTCGACCGCACGGAGCACCGCTCCCTTGGATGGCAGCTCACGCCACGTGACGTCGTGGTGCCAGCCATTCTCGTAGCCGCCTGTCTCGGCATCTTTGGCAAAACGTACAAGTTCAGGGAGTTCCTCATTCCCAGGAAGAAACGGGTGGACTTCCAAGTCGCCGAACTTCCGGGCAAATGCAAGATGCTGTTCAGCACTGAGCTCCTGATTGCGGAAGAACAGCACCTTGTACTGAGTCCAGGCATCGCGCAGCTCATCGAATACATCGTCACCAAGCGGTTGCGAAAGGTCTAGACCCTCAATGACGGCCCCGAGGGTCGGAGCGACCTGGCGCACGCCAAAGTGCTCCCACTCGAGCGCCGCGAGGCGAATCCGTTCGGCAGCGAGATGGGCGACCGGACCGATGAGAGCGCGATCAGGCCCGAGGGTGATTCGCTTTGAGTTGAAGTCGGCGAGTTCACCCGAAGCTGCAACACCCTCCAACTTCGCGACAGCCGCGTTGGTGGTCGTCAAGTCGTCGTCAGTGATGCTCATCCAGGTCTCCTCGTTTGGCCGGCTCTCCGTGCCTCTAGATGCACCCTATTCCGCTCTTGCAGATGGCGTGGCGGGCGGCGGCTCGCGACGCGACTGATCGATCGGGCTCATGATCCCAATTGGCTGACCATCAGGGTCCTCGAGTACTGCATAGCGGGCGCCCCAGAATGCGTCATACGGCTCTTGCTGACCTCGGTATCCAGCGGTGGTCGCCCGGCTGTACAAGGCATCAACGTGTTCGCGCGATTCAACCCGAAATCCAATCACACTGCCAGTGCCGCCGGGTTGAGGCGTCGTACCACGATTCCAAATCTTTGCGAACTCCATGCTGTCGAAGTCGAGAGCAATCCCACTGGGCATCGTCACCGTGCGATGGTGGCCCTGCCACTCTGGCGCAGTGTCGGGAAACTCCAGCCCGAGTAGTTCGTAGAAGTCCACTGTCGCTTCCATGTCGGACACGACAAGATTGACCTGATCGAGAATCATCGCCAACCATAACGGAGGCACCGAATCAACCGATCAGTTCCATGAGCTGAGTTCCGCACAACTGCCCTTGACAACAGGCACCGTCGACGGTCCCGCCAACATCTAGAATCCGAACCATCACGAACAACATCTGGCAACAGCCCGTGCTTCGAGGCTCCGAATCTGGTCATCGTCAGGCCACCTGGATTGAGCTCTTCTTCGACCTCATCTTCGTGGTCGCCGCGTCCCAACTGGCCACGCTGCTCCTCGAAAATGTGTCTTGGTGGGGGGTCACGCTCTACACGGCCGTCTATCTGGCGGTGTGGCTCTCATGGATCACCGCCACGTTCTACGCCAACAGGTTTGATGCCGACGACCTCAGTCAACGGCTGATCACTTTTGCGCAGATGCTGACGGTGGCGGGCATGGCCGCGAGCGTCGCCGAACAGGCGGCGATCCAGTTCGCGGTCTCGATTGCTCTGTTCCGGCTCCTTATGGCTATCTCGTATGCGCGAGTCCGGAGAGCAATGCCCGGCGATGCGGGATTCGCAAACCGAATGATTGGCCTCATGTCGGTCACCGCCGCGATCTGGATCGCGTCTGTATTCATCGATGGGAGACCCCGGCTTGCGGTCTGGGCAGTTGCCATGTGCCTCGAAATTGGGGTATCGCTACTTCGTTCGACGCGTGAGCGCAGGGCCGCTATTCCTATCCATGTTCGCCACCTCGTTGAACGTTTCGGGCTCTTCACGATCATCGTGCTCGGGGAGACCGTGCTCGCCGTGGTCATCGGCGTCGCCCACGCACACTGGGTCGCCTCCGCAGTCGTTTTTGCTGCGATCGGGCTAACGCTGTCGTTCTCTCTTTGGTGGATTTACTTCGAAACTCTTTCCGGAAGCCCACTCGAGAACATGGGCGGCCACCGACCAGCCGTGTGGGTCTACGGGCACGCACCACTCATCATGGCGATCACTGCGCTCGGAGTTGGCATTGAAGTTGCCGTCTTCACCGAATTCGGCGAGCAACTCGCAACTGCAGATGCCATGATGCTGGGCGGTTCACTCGCCGTTGCCCTCTTCGCACTCGGCATTTTGCTTGCCGCGGAAGCCGACTCTGCCGTTTGGGTCCGAACGTTCCTCGCGAGGCTTCCAGCGGTTGTACTCGCTCTTTTGGTTGGGCTGCTTCCGATCTCAGCCCAAGCTGTCCTTGTCGGACTCGCGGTCATCGCCGCCGTCCAGGCGATTATCGATGTTCGCGCCAGCCGACGTCGACAAGTGCAGATTTGAACTGGGCCGGCTACTGGTGACCCATTGACTTACGAGTCTCGGCTTCGGCGTTCTTGATCGCATCGCCGGATAGGTCGTATGTGACCGTGTCGACGCTGCCCGTGAACGGGAACGGCGGCAAGTAGTTCTGATGGTCCACGCTGTCGCCATAATCGTGGCTGACGCTCAATCCCTCGATCGAGAAGAGGAATGGCACGGTGACATCCATGTCGAGGGACCCGACCTTCTTGTCGTTGACGTACAGCGTGCCGGTTCCGGGAGCACCGTTGCCGTTGCTCGGGTCGCCCTTGCCTGTCGTCTCGAATTCGTACAGGATCGTCAAATCGCCTTCGGGCAACTCGTCTTCGGCAACGAATCTGAAGAACTTCCGCGTCAGGTAGTTGTACGTGAAATGCAGCTTCTTGTCTTTGACGAATAGTGAGTAGCCACCGGTGTTTGCACCTGTCGCATAGATCACTCCCTCTGCCCCTCCTTTGGGCACAGTTACCTTCGCTTCGATCGTGTGCGAACGGTTGTATACAACCGGCTGCACGACCGAAGGCACGACTGCACCTGAGGAGTAGACAAAGTGCGTTGTCGACGAGCCGGGCATCGGGCGGGGGAAGTTGAACCTCTGCCCCATGGTCCCTTGCAGCGGAAGAACGTCGTACTTCTCAGCCTCAACCCACCAGAGATCGATCATCTCCTTGAGCCGTTCCGGCTCCTTCGCGGCGAGATCGTTCGACTCCGCCGGGTCGCGCTCCAGATTGAACAACTGCCACGTCTTCTCCAAAGCTTCAAGATCGTCGGCGTGGATCACGTCTCCCATCGCATGGCCATTCTCGAGACCCGTCTTGTAGTCAGGTCCTGGCCAACCGCATTCGGCTCGCCAGCCGTCCTTGTAGATGGAACGGCAACCGAACATCTCGAAGTACTGAACCGTGTGGTCCTGCCGCGCATGGTTGTCGTCGATCGTCGGCTTCAGGCTCACACCGTCCATCTCAGACTGCTCTATGCCCTTGATCGAAGCTGGATTTTCGATACCGAGCAGGTCGAGCAGGGTCGGAACCATGTCGATCGCGTGGCCGTACTGGTGGCGCATCTCGCCCTTCGACGTAAGTCCAGCAGGCCACGAGATCATGAACGGGTCGGTAGTGCCTCCCCTGAAGGTCTCCTTCTTCCAGCGACGGAACGGCGTGTTCCCAGCGTGTGCCCAGCCCCACGCGTAATGGTTGTAGGTCGCTGGCGTGCCCAGCACGTCGAGCTTCGACATGTTGAACGCAAGATCCTCCGGCTTGAAGTTGAAGAAGTCGTACTCGTTGATCGATCCGACTTCGCCACCCTCGGGGCTGGCTCCGTTGTCGGAGATGAACATGATCACCGTGTTGTCGAGTTGACCCTTCTCCTCGAGGAAGTCCAGGATGCGACCGAACTGCTCATCTTGATACGCCTGGAATCCGGCGTACACCTCCATCATCCTCGAGTAGAGCTTCTTCTCATCGTCCGACAAGGAGTCCCACGCCGGGACGTCGGGGTCAGGGGGCGAGAGAACAGCACCGGGTTCGAACATTCCGAGCTTCTTCTGGTTGGCGAACACGACGTTGCGGTACTCGTCCCACCCCATGTCGAACTGGCCCTTGAACTTGTCTGACCACTCGGTGAAAATGTGGTGAGGTGCATGTCCCGTTCCTGGGCAATAGTGCAAGAAAAAGGGCTTATCCGGAGAAATGTTCCAGGCGTTGCCGATGAATTCGATCGACATGTCGGCGAGGTCCTTGCAGAGGTGGTACCCCTCCTCTGGGGTCGCCGGCGGCGTGTGTGCGTGGTTGTCGTAGGTGAGGTCCGGATACCACTGGTCGGTTTCGCCCGGCAGGAACCCGTAGTACCGCTCGAACCCACGCCCCAGAGGCCAACGGTCGTATGGCCCCGCTGCTGTCTCATGCGTCGACGGCGACATGTGCCACTTGCCGATCATGTAGGTGTTGTAACCCTGGTCCAGAAGTATCTCCGAGAGGAAGCCGTGTTTCAGTGGCATCGTGCCGCTGTAGCCCGGGTAACCGGTGGACCACTCGCTGATAGATCCCATCCCGTTCGGGTGGTGATTGCGCCCGGTGATGATGCAGGTACGTGTCGGTGAGCACAGACCCGTCGTGTGGAAGTTCGTGTACATGACGCCTGCATCGGCGACACGTTGGAGGCTCGGGGTGGGAATCAGGCCACCAAATGGTGCTAACTGGCCGTATCCAGTGTCGTCGAGGACGTAGAACAAGACGTTTGGCGCGCCTTCTCGTGAGGCCTTTGGAGTGGGCCACGCCTCGGTCGAATCATCAATCGTCTTACCGACCTTCCCCGGAAATGGATCGCTATCTCGGTACTCAACGAATTGATCAGTCATGATCTTCCTCTCGATATGGGACCTACGGGTGAGGCTTGGACCGCGCACTATCCGGGTCGCGACTTCAAAACTAGCGAGCAGCGCTCTACCGATCAATCCACTTTTGGCACGATTTTGGACCGCTGCAACGCGGGTCGCGGGCCGTACGAGATTGCGAGAGATCTTTCTGTTCCGAGAACGAATCGGGAACGAACCATGATCGGCGCCCGATCGTGAATCAGTTCACTAGCGTCACCGCATGCAGTGGATTCGTACTCACCTGAAGATCGTGATTCCAGTTGGCCTCGCTCTAGTAGCGGGAGTGGCGTACCTTGCGTTCGGGGTCTTCGCGATTCAGACGCTGTTTGTCGACGACAAGGTTGATGAAGCCGAGCCCGTATTCGACTCGGGCGTCGGCGCTGAGGTCGCAACCGATGTCGCGGTTGTTGACACGACCGAACCTGCTGAGATTCCGGCAGACGACTCTGACGAAGAACCGACGGAGATCTCCGCTCCACTATCTACAGATGCTCCCGTATCTACAGATGCTCCTGTCGCAACTGATCCCCCGGCCCCGGAGATCATCACCCTGGCTGAAGGTTCGTTCATCTCCAGATCGCATCCCGGAGAGGGCATCGCGAAAGTACTGACCGATGGAAGTGATCAGCGATTCCTTCGTTTCGAAGAATTCTCGACTGACAACGGCCCCGATCTTGACGTGTACCTGACAACCGCTGACGCCAACGCTCCGGAGGGCGACTTCGATAGATCGGGAGAGTTCATCAACCTCGGTGACTTGAAAGGCAATATCGGTGACCAGAACTACGAGATCCCGGCAGACGTCGACCTCGAACGTTTCGACACGGTCGTTGTGTGGTGCGTGCGATTCTCCGTGGCTTTCACCGCGGCCGACCTCAACTAGTGCTCAGGCATGACCCGATCGCTGAATCGGTCTGACCTATGGGAGGTGGAACCACTCCAAACGACCTGAGATGACCGTAGAGGTATCAGGGTGCTTCCAGGTGTCGCCCAAGCGCCACCGAACGCTTCCGACTCGTATCCGCCCTGGTCAGAGCCCTACCGTGCCTGTTCATGGGCATACGACTGGACGAGTCCGACGAGTACATGCATGAGCTTGGACCTGAGTCCAATTTCAATGAGAGCATGTACATCAATTGCTTCGACCCCACGCAAGGCGTTGGTGGCTGGTTCCGCATGGGAAACCGAGCTAACGAGGGAACAGCGGAGATGACGGTCTGTCTCTATCTCCCCGGCGAAGATGGCTCGCCGCGATCGGTGGCCTTCATGTACAAGCGCCCGGCAATCGAGAACAACGATGCGTTCGACGCCGCTGGACTCAAATGGACGATGGTCAAACCGTTCGAGGAGTTGCAGATCGACTACACCGGCAAGGTCGTACTGCTCGACGAACCCGAGCAGATGGCAAACCCCAAACAGGCCTTCACGAACAACCCGTACGCCGCGGCCGAAGTCCACCTCACGTTCACGGGTCAGGGCCGACCGAGCATGTTCGGTGGCGAACCGGACACGCCTCATGAAAAGCCGGGTGAAGAGTTCGCAAAGGGTCACTACGAACAGCTCGTCGAGGCGACCGGCACAATTCGGGTCGGCGAACGGGAATGGCAGGTCAACGGATTTGGGCTCCGCGACCACTCGTGGGGGCCGCGCTATTGGCAAGCGCCGTGGTACTACCGATGGTTAACGGCGAACGTCGACCGCAACTTCGGATTCATGGCAAGCCGTGTCGCTAAACGTGACGATCCCGGCAGGCGCGGCGGGTTCGTCTGGGAGAACGGCGCCATACATATCTGTGACGGCGTTGAGATCACAACCGAAACACGTGGCGTCGAGCACTATCACGACCGAATCGAAGGAGTTCTCCGCTCGAGCAAATCAGATCGTGAGTGGAATTTCACAGGTGAGGCGCTCAGCCTGATTCCGTTGCGCAACCGACGGCAGACGCCCGACGGCGAGTGGCTCCAGACTCGAATCTCTGAGGCGTACACACGCTGGACCATCAACTCCGGCGAGTTCGAGGGGCGAGTTGGCTACGGAATGTCGGAGTACCTCGATCAGATCATCGACGACGAGCCGGTCGGAATCGCCGAGTAACCCGAGCCGCCGAGCGGCGTGCACGAGATACGTTGGCTGGCGATGAAAACGCCTCCTCCGACGTCGAACACGCCAACCGATACTCAGAACCAGGGTGACCGTGCGAAAGCCCACACGGAAATCGCCAAACGGCTGATCGATCACCGCAGCGAGGTCGGGCAGCTCGCCGTATCGCCTGAGGGTGCCCGGGTGGCTTACGTCGTCTCAACAGCCGATCTGGAACACAACACCAACAGAAGTTGTGTCTGGATCGATGATTCCCCAGCCACGGCCGGCAAGCACGACGGGAACCCGACCTGGTCGCCCGACGGCCGATATCTCGCGTTCACATCACGGCGAGGCGAGAAGAAGGGGGACTCGACCCTGCACATCCTGCCCGTAACAGCACCGGGTGAAGTCCGAACTGTTTGCACAATGCCCGATGGCCTGGGTGACGTCGCCTGGTCTCCAGATGGCAAGTGGCTTGCCTTCACGAGCCGCACCAGAGATGAGCGCTACACCGCTGAGGATGCCTCGTGGCAGGCCCCTCGCAAGATCGACCGCTTCTTCAGCCGGCTCAACGGTGAAGACTGGATCTTCGATCGCCCCACCCACGTCTACGTAGCGGCGGCGGACGGCACCGGGACCCCACGCAACCTGACCCCGGGAGAGTTTCAGCATCACGGGATCAGCTGGCTTGCCGATTCGTCAGGCGTCGTCACAGCTGCGCAGCGACACGACACTTGGGACCGCGACCTCGCCCGCGACATCTACGTCATCGATCTCACTGTCAAGGACAACAATTCTCACATTCGATGCCTCACAGCTCACGATGGAATGTTCTCCTCGCCCGCCGTGTCACCCGACGGCACCATCGTGGCATTCCGAGGACAGGGTGATCTTCTGACCTACCCACAGAACACGATGATCGGCACACTTCCGATCGATAGCAACTCAACTCCCGAGAGCGAGATCAGCTGGCCAAGTGTCCGCCTGGATCGTACATTCGAGACCACAAACGGCTCACCGGCACCTGTCTGGGAAGATGCCCAGACACTCTTGGCGCTGGCTGAGGACCGGGGCGATACGCATCTGTTCAGGATCGATGCCAGCAGCGCCACTCCCCCAGTCAAGGTGACCGATGGTGCGCTCACCGTCTTGTCGGTATCGGCCGCTGGCGGGATTATCGCCACGGCGCGCACGACCGTCGATCACCCATCGGAGATCTTCATCGGCGACGAACCCCGGAGCACCGTTTCGCGAGACTTCGCTGAAAAGTTGCTGCCATGGGAGAAGCTCACCGTTCCGACCTCGGACGGGACCGACGAAATCGATGCCTGGATCATGCGCCCCGCCAACTTCGACGAAGATCAGAAGTACCCAGTCCTCCTCAATGTGCATGGCGGCCCCTTCGCGCAATACGGCGAGTACTTCTACGACGAAGCTCAGATGCAAGCCGCCGCCGGCTACGTCGTCGTGATGGGGAACCCGCGGGGTGGCAGCGGACGCCATACCGGCTGGGGCCAGGCCATTCTCGGGACGCATCATCCCGTCCATCCCGGATCGGGCTGGGGCACGCTCGACGTTGACGATGTGCTCGCAATCATCGACGGCGCACTCGAACGTTTCGCGTTCTGCGACCCCGACCGTGTCGGCATGCTCGGAGGCTCATACGGCGGCTACATGGCCACGTGGTTAGCGGCGTTCCATGGCGAGCGGTTTCGGGCGTTCTGTTCGGAGCGAGCGGTGAACAACCTCACCTCCGAGGAGTGGTCGAGCGACATCTCAACGGCGTTCAGAACAGAACATGGCGTGTCGCATCTCGAACAGCCGGACGACTACGAGCGGATGTCTCCGATCAGGGCGGTTCGCAACATCGACAAACCGATGCTGATCATCCATTCGGAAGAAGACTGGCGCTGCCCAATTGGACAGGCCGAGGAACTCTGGGTGGCGATGCGGCTACTCGACAAGGAAGTCGAGTTCTACCGATTCCCAGGCGAGAACCACGAACTCTCGAGGGCCGGATCCCCGGTCCACCGCGTACAAAGAGCCGAACTCATCCTCGATTTCTTCGAGAAGAATCTCGAGTCGCGCTAACACTGGGCGACCGGCTACTGGAGGTCTTCGCTCACCCAGTCGTCAATCAACTGGCGGGCGATGGACATCCCGGGCGGGATGGTCGGTAGGTCGTCTTTGCGATACCAGTTGGCGTCCACGATCTCGGCCTCCTGAAGTACGAGGTCACCCTCGAAGTAGTCGGCTCGGAAACCGATCATGAGGCTGTGCGGGAACGGCCAGGGCTGACTCGACTGGTAACGAACGTTTCCGACTCGAAGACCCACTTCCTCCGCAACCTCTCGCACAACAGCACCTTCCAGGTCTTCTCCGGGCTCGACGAAACCGGCAAGACACGAATACATCGGCATCGGGAAGTTCGTTCCACGGGCGAGTAGCGCCTCCTGATCCGGGCCCGGCTCACCCCGAGTCACCAGCGTGATCATCGCCGGAGCGACGCGTGGGTAGGCGATCAGCCCACACGACGGGCAGCCCAGCGCCCGCTCGCCTTTTGAGGGCTCGGTCGCGGCCCCACATCGACCGCAGAACTTGTGTGTGCGCGCCCATTCCACGAGCTGCACGGCTCGGCCGGCCGCGAGCCATTCCCCCTGGGAAGATCGGCCAAAGTAGCTGTACAGATCGAGGGCCGCGCCATACGACGGATCCTCCGCTTCGGCGGGGACATCAATCGCCCACCACGCTTCACCCTCGACCACCCCAACGACGTGACGCGACCAGGACTCATCGGCAATCAGCGTGTCGACGAATATCGACGTCCCTACCACGTGAATGTACTTGTGTCCGCCAACGTGTCCGTCCGGCTCATCATTGATCGGCGAGTAGAGATCGGAGGTGTTCGCTGGAGCGGCGTCCCGCGAGGGTCTGTTCGATTGCGACGTCATTGTCGTCATGCGTAGCACGGTCACGTACCCTCCGGTGGATGGCATCTGAATTGCATCCCGACGTAGCCGTGCTCGCTCCCCTTCTGGGCGCTTGGCAGGGCCCGGGCTCAGGCGAGTACCCGACCATCGAGTCGTTCGGATACCTGGAGTCGGTCACGTTCGGCCATGTGGGCAAACCGTTCCTCAGCTACCAGCAGAAAACTCGCGACTCGGTCACGGGACTTCCGATGCATGCTGAGATGGGATACTGGCGCGTGCCGAGTCCCGGCCGTCTCGAGATCGTGCTCGCTCAACCGACCGGCCTCGCCGAGATCTATGAGGGCGCCATCACCCCTGTGAATGACGCCCTGGTCATGGACGTGAAGTCCACCTCGATAGGTGCGACCAGTACGGCCAAGGACGTCAGCATCACCGAGAGAACATTCGAGCTGGACGGCGACGAGCTGAGATACACGTTCCGTATGGCCGCCGTCGGCCAGCCACTGCAGCACCACCTGAGCGCCACCCTCCACCGCGCATAGCCGAATGGCACGAATGGGGTCTGACCCCATTCGTGCTATTTGAGGCGTAGCGTGGCCGGATACGTGATCCCGGGACTCGTGTAGTGTCGGCCCGCCTACGAGGGGGTACAGATGAGCGTTGTTCTGATTACGGGGTGCAGTAGCGGATTTGGGCTGGAGACTGCCCTGGCCTTCGCGAGGCGTGGCGATACGACCGTTGCCACCATGCGCAATATTGCGAAGGCCGATTCGCTACTGAAGCGTGCCGCCGACGAGGGTCTCACGGTTCATGTCGAGACACTTGATGTACTAGACGAGAAATCCATTGACAATGCGGTCACCAAGGCGGTGTTGGCAGTCATGGCCCCATCGAGACCCAATCGATCGACAACGCAATGCGGCTTATGGACACCAATTTCTGGGGGCCGATGCGAACCATCCGTGCCGTGCTACCCACGATGCGCGAACAACGTTCGGGTGTGATCATCAACGTGAGTTCCATCTCCGGCAGAGTTCCCGGGACGATCTATGAGGGGATGTATGGAGCGTCTAAGCACGCTCTCAATGCCCTGAGTGAAGCATTGGCAGGTGAGGTCGAGCCGTTTTCCATACGCGTCGTATCTATAGAACCAGGCTTCTTCGCAACCGAGATCTTGACCAATGATCTGAGCGTCGATCAAGAGGTCAGCGCAATATATGCGGCCGATCAGGCGTGGGTTCGGGCGTTCTTCGATTCGAGCGCCGGAGATGCTCCCGGAGCCGAGGTCGTCGCGGCAGCGATTATCTCTGCCGTCGACGACCCAGAAACTCCGCTGCATAGCCCGGTCGGCGATGACGCAGCGATGTACCTCGACCTGATGAGCCAGGTCGACGGGTACGAGGGCTGGATGGCTGCGGTGACGCCGATGGTCGAAGCCACGGTTGGACCGCGCCCGACACCCGCCACCACCTGAAACCACGTTTGTACGTAATTTTTGGGTCGTGCTGGCCCAACAATTACGTACAAACGCAAAAGCGGTGATCGAGGCCCGCATGGGTCGGACTCGGTGGCCGGAAGTACTGTCGGTCCCTATGTCCAACTCTGACGTAGTGATCATCGATGCCGTTCGTACACCGATCGGAAAACGTGGTGGTGGCCTGTCGACCATGCACCCGGCGGAAGTGCTGTCCACCGTGCAGCGAGCGCTCATCGACCGCACCGGAGTTGATCCGACTGAGATCGGTCAGGTCGTCGGAGGTTGCGTGAGCCAGGTCGGCGAGCAGAGCTTCAACATCGCTCGCACCGCGTGGCTCGCCGCAGGCCTTCCGATGTCGACTGCCGCGACAACTGTCGACACGCAGTGTGGTTCGAGCCAACAGGCAACAAATCTCGCCGCGTCGCTGGTCGGTTCCGGCGTCGTTGAGGCCGCGATTGCATGCGGTGTCGAGACGATGAGTCGCGTTCCACTCGGCAGTGCCTCCTCGAAGAAGCTCGGTTTCGGTTCGCCCGTGCCGACGACATACCTCGAGAAGTACGAGATGACTTCCCAGTTCGAGGCAGCTGACCGCATCGCCGACAAGTGGGGCATCACCCGTGATGACACTGACGCGTTCGGATTCGCATCGCAGCAGCGCGCCGCAAAGGCGTGGGCCGAAGACCGGTTCGCCGGCCAGTACGTCACCGTCGAGGCGCCAGATGTCGACGAAGAGGGCAAGCCGACTGGTAGCACGCACACGGTCAGCCGCGATGAAGGGCTCCGGGAGACAACCCTCGAGAAGCTGGCGACGCTGAAGCCCGTCGGCCGCGAGGATGGCGTTCACACCGCTGGGAGCTCTTCGCAGATTTCCGATGGAGCAGCAGCGATCATGATGATGAGCACCGACAAGGCCAGCTCTCTCGGAGCGACTGCTCGCGCCCGAGTGCTCGACAGCTGCCTGGTCGGGGTCGACCCAGAGTTCATGCTGACCGGGCCCATGGATGCCACTCAGCACATGCTGGCACGCACCGGTCTATCGATCGACGACATCGACGTCTTCGAAATCAACGAGGCCTTCGCCTCAGTCGTTCTTGCCTGGGCCAAAGAGGTTGGCGCAGATCTCGACAAGACGAACCCGAACGGCGGCGCGATCGCTCTCGGTCACCCACTCGGAGGCACCGGTGCATTCCTCATGACCAAAGCCCTTTACGAGTTGGAGCGCACCGGCGGCCGTTACGGCCTCATCTCGATGTGCTGCGGCGGCGGCCTCGGCACCGGCACCATCATCGAGCGACTCTGAGATCGAGCAACCCCGGTCGTTCCGCCCCCCCTTCGCTTCTTCACTTCGCCCCCGTTTTCCGTTACGGACCGTCTCCGTCGTTTCCCAAGCTGAGGCAGCCGGATAGGCAGGATCCGGGTTGACGGGGAGGCCTGCTCAGCGCTCGCCTCCTGCCCGCAGCGTCAGGAAGGCCGTTGCCGCTCGCACGCCGATACCGAGGAAGGGCTCGGGCGG
>JADWMG010000060.1 GCA_015767405.1 Actinomycetota bacterium | reverse complement strand
ATCTGCCACGAGCCATACGCCCCCGCCGTTACCGCCATCGCCGCCGTTTGGGCCACCCATGGCCTCTGGACCCTCTCGCCGGAAACTGACGCAGCCCGCGCCGCCGTCTCCGCCCCTGACATTCAATTGGCACTCGTCGACAAACTGCGACATTTCTTGGAGGCTAACGCCGCCAACACGGCGCCATCTCGTATCGTGCGCCGTATGGACGACATGCCGTTCCTGGACTCGACCGACGAACGGGCCGATCGGTGGGCATCGACCATGACGGGCCACAGTGCTGACGACGTGGTCGTGGCGCACGCAGACTCGTTTGCGACAGTGGGGTCAGCCCAGATCCGAGGACGCGAACTCCGGGAAGAGGCGGAAGCCGCCACGCTGGCCGCCAACGCCACACAAGCTGTCGGCGCCGGCCACCGAAATGTTGAGGAAGCGCCCGACCCCTATAGGACCTGCTTCGAGCGCGACCGCGATCGCATCCTCCATGATTCAGCCTTCCGGCGCCTCGCCGGAAAGACCCAGGTCTTCGTCTTCCCAGACGATCATCAGCGAACCCGCATGACTCACGCTCTCGAAGTCACCCAGGTCGCAAGGTCCGTTGCCGATGCGCTCAGCCTCAATGTTCCACTGGCTGAGGCGATGGCGATCGGACACGACTGCGGGCACGGCCCTGGTGGCCACGCCAGCGAAGATGCGTTGTCGCCATATCTCGACGAAGGTTTCGACCATGCCCTGTGGGGTGCTGACGTCACACTCCAGCCGCTCAATCTGTGTTCCGAGACACTCGACGGCATACGCAGCCATTCCTGGAGCTTGCCAGCACCGCAGACACCCGAGGGCGAGGTCCTGTCATGGGCCGACCGGATCGCCTATGTGTGTCACGACTTCGAAGACGCCGTCGCTGCCGGAATCGTGACCGCCGACATGCTGCCCGAGGTAGTCGCCGAACGATGTGGGCGTGACCGATCGCAACAACTCGGAACATTCGTCCGAGCGATGATTGCGGCGACTGCCTCGACCGGTCGGATCGGGATGACCCCCGATATTGCCGAAGCCTTGGCGGAGTTCCGCCGATTCAACTACGAGCACGTCTATCTTCGCCCGGCGAGCCGACAACAGGCCGATGCGGTCGTCTCGCTCCTACGGGCGCTCGTCGAGTACTACGCAGACCGACCGCATTCAATCCCCGCACCAACCGTTCAGGTCGCACTCGGAGATCGTGCCGAAACTGTCGACGCTGGCAGTACCGATGCGTTACGCGCCGCAGTCGCCTACATCGCCGGCATGACTGATCGCTTCGCTTGCCAGCAGGGGCTGGCGCACCTTGGTTGGGATCCGGCCAAGCTCCCGCAGGGCATCGGAGTCTGACTCTCACCACGACGACTAGGAATTGCCGAGATACATCGCTCTGATCCCGAGCCCCATAATGAACAGGCTGCCGAAGCCGTAGAGCAGATACTGCTTGTCTTTGATGAACGGGCTGGTTCGATAGCTGTACAGGATCCCAACAGCGACGATTGCGCTGAATCCGTACAGCGCGTGGAACTGATCCAACTCGATGTCGTAGCGGTTGACCATCAGGGTCCCGATGATCGCCATTGCAAATGCCGACAGCTGGGCAACGCCGATGCACCACCAGAGCACTGGTGAGCGCAAGGGTCGATATCTATGAGCTGCGAGCGCCCAAGCACCTACCGCCGCGTTCGACAGGATCAGGAACCACGCCACACTCCGGTGAAGGTCCAGCAGGTTCTGCACGACTGTTTCCGACCTGCGATGCTAGATGCCGCAGTTCATCCCGCCGAGAATCGCCGTGACCGTCGAATCATCTGTCAGACCGGTAACGAACCCTCGAAGGTTGTCGTTCACATAGAAGAACGGGGCTGTGAAATCGTCTTCAGGATTGAGCGTTGCAGCCGGGTACGCCGCTACGACATCGACCACACGTGACCCAATGGTGACGTTCCGGCTCGTGACAAGGCCCACAGGAGCCGCTCCGACCTCACCCTCGGCACCGTACGTATACGCAACGAAGTGGCGGCGTCCCTGCACCACGGTTGAAACATCACCGAACAGCAACGTGAGCACGCCCCAGGAGACCAGCCGGAGCTCAGCACCGGGGCATGCTCCGATCGTCAGAGGGTCGATCCAACCCGTGTCATTGGTCGGCTCACCGAGGAAGGAGTTGATGTAGCTGATGACACCCTCGGGTTCGGCGCCAAACCCTGCCGAGCCGATCCCCTCGCCGCTCATCACCAGAGCTGTGACTGCGGGGTCCGGTTGTGTGGTCGTCGACTGGACGACGGTCGTCGACGTCGACGACGTCGACGTGCTGGTCGTGCTTGTGCTCGTCGTTGAAGTTGTCGACGTTGTGGGCGCGCTCGTGGTCGATGGGAGCAACGTGAACTCTGTAGTGGCCGCATTTGCGTCATCTGAATCACCGGATGATGAGCAAGCTGCAAGTACTAGGCCGAGAGCGACCACAGCCGCGAGGGAACGCCGAATCATGAACTACATCATTGCCGAATCAGGCCAATAATCGGGGGATCTCAACGGACGAGTGTCTCGGCCTCGCTGCCACCCTCGACAAGAGATATCTCCCCGTCAATGACCTCCATAGTCGTGACGGAGCAGTTGTCCAGGCGCCGGATGACAAGGCGGTCGTCCCGTAGAGCGGCGCCGATGACCGTATTGATCGCGACGAAATGCGAAAAGATGATGGTGTCCTGATCACACAGCCGAATTCGGTCCACGACAGCATCACGATACGCGACATATCGATCGCCGAGTTCACTCCATTTGCCAAGCATCACATGGCGTAGCCAGTCGGCGCGGCCCGCCATCTCAACATCGAGCGGTGCAGGAATCTCGGAGACCGATGTGTCGACGATCACATCAACACCTAGCGGTTCGGCGTAAAAGGCGGACGTCTCGCGACACCGACGCATCGGTGACGTCAGCACGACCGCGGCCTCCGCCAGCCGCAATTCTTCCGCAACAGCTTGCGCCTGGGCTAGTCCGACCTCGTCAAGCCCTGGATCGGGGTCGGTGTCCCAGCCCGCAGTAGCACGACCATGGCGAACGAGTCGAACGATGGCCATCAGGAAAAGATCCAACCGGAACGCATTGGCGGCTCAGTGTCACGTTCGATGAACCATTCGGTGCCGAACGCTGTGGCGAATATCTCCCGGGGCATCGCCAGGAACAACGACGTGTCGCTGACCTGACTCCGATGGCATGTGATCGCGACTCTTTTGGTCTCGACGTAAAGGCTGACGTCAACTGCCAGTGTGATCTCGGCTTCGGGCGATCCCATGGGGTTCCCATCATCGGCAGGTCCGTGGGGGTCGAAGTCCTCGCCAGCGCCGTCTGGACCATCCATCGTGATGCCGGCCTCGTTCGCCGCATTGATCATCGCCTCGAACGCGTTGCGGTTCATAGTCGCCTCGAGAATTCGAACTGAGGGCACTCGCCGACCCGCCTCGAGGCCGACGTGGTGCACCTTGATGTGATCTGGATGGCCGTAGTTGCCATGCCAGTCGTAGATCGTCAGCACGTCGGCATCCTCTGCGCGGAGCACATCTGCGACTTGCTCACCAGCGGCATTCACGTCGGCCAGATGAAAGCTCCCAGCGTCTCCGTTCTCCTTCCAACCCGTCATTCCAGAATCGCTGTAACCCAGCCAGACGATGCGGTCAACGCCAAGAACAGAGGCCGAGCACTCCACCTCTCTGCGACGGCGATCGACCAGTGTCTCACCATCATCGAGGTCATCCGGAGACTCGCCGTGCTCGCCGTTGGTCGCTATTACCAGCACGACGCGGTGGCCTTCAGCTGCGGCCCGAGCGATGAGGCCTCCGGTAGTCATCACCTCATCGTCTGGGTGAGCGTGAAGGCACACGAGGGTCGCCATGTCACTCGGCCTGTCGTACTGCGCCGGCCGCGAGCAAAGTGGCAACCCGCTCATCTTTGATTCCCCAGTCGGCCAGGATCTCACGCGTATGTTGACCCGGATGCGCCGGGAGCCCTGACACTTCTGGGCTTGTTCGACTGAACCGCGGGGCGGGCGCTGGTTGCTGCATGCCGCCCAACTCGATAAACGTTTCACGCTCGACGTTGTGCGGGTGTTCGGCGGCCTCACTCATGGTGAGTACGGGGGCAAAACAGACATCTGTCATCTCCATGATCTCGCACCACTCCGCTCGCGTCTTCTGCGCGAATAGCTCAGTCAGACGATCTTTCAAGGCGGGCCACTCGGACGAATCCATTTGCACCTGACCTTGACCGCTGCGCTGAGCCTCTAGCAGGGCACACACCACGCCGAAGGCGAGGAACATTCCGCCACCGCCAAAGTCGCCGACCATGTTGAGCGGTGGAACCGGCTTCTCGCCCGCTCGCCCAAAGTGGGCGAGGGCACCAGACAACGAGATGTAGTTGATGTCGTGTCCCGCGGCGAGGGAGTATGGCCCCTCCTGACCCCATCCGGTCATCCGACCGTAAACCAGCTTGGGGTTCCGCTCCATGCACTCTTCTGGGCCGATGCCGAGGCGCTCCATCACACCGGGCCGGAAACCCTCGAGGATGGCGTCAGCCGATTCCACGAGGTCGAGCAGAGTGGCGATGCCGTCGGGATTTTTCAGATCAATCGCCAAGTTCCGTCGACCGCGTAGCAGCACGTCGTAGTGCGGCGTGTCGGGTGCCGGGCCGCGCACCGCTGAGGATCGTTCGACGCGAATGACCTCAGCACCCATATCGGCAAGCAACATCGCGGCGAATGGTCCCGGCCCGATACCGGCAATCTCAATGACACGGAATCCGGTCAGTGGTCCAGACATTGTTAGTTCTCCCTCTCGATTTCTTTGTGGATGTTCCCGATGATCGGTCGCGAACGATCGGCGCTGCTCAGGTCTCGTCCATCACGATTGCCGAACGGATGTGTCCGCCGATCGCTTCGGCGAACACCGGCCAAAGCGGACGAGGCATGTCATGACCCATATCTGACAACAGTAGGTGTCGCGACCCTGAAACAAGCTCTGCAGTCTTCTCGCCGCCCTCGGCTGTGATGAGGGTGTCGTCACGGCCGTGAATCACCAACATCGGCACCTCAAGAGTCGACAAAGCCTCGCTGCGGTCGCCACTTGCATAGATGGCCGCAAGTTGGCGCACATCCCCTGCCGGATCGACACCACGATCGAAGGTCGCTGCAGCGAGCGCTTGAAGGGCTTCGGGGTCGTAGTACTTCTTCGACGCCCAGACCTTGCATCCCAATGCTGCCTCGATGTATTCATCCCGGTCGCTCGGCGACGGCTTGAGAAGTTCGTCGCGAGCCTCCTTGGTCGGAGCACCAGTTCGTGGATCCCCCGGGCTACTCATGACCGAAGTGACAGTTGCTATCCGCGATGGATGCTCGATCGCCATTGTTTGAACGATCATGCCGCCCATCGAGTTGCCGACTACATGGGCGCGTTCGATTCCGAGGTGATCGAGCAGGCCAATTCCGTCCGCGGCCATATCTGAGAGCGTGTACGGCACGTCGGGCAAGGGCTCACCAGCCAGCTGTGCCGAGAGCACCTTCATCGGTTGAACCTTCTGCCCATCAAGTTTCGTCGAAAGCCCGGCGTCTCGATTATCGAACTGCACCACGAACAGGCCCTGAGCCGCAAGTTGGTCGATGAAGTCCGAGTGCCACGAGATCAAGTGAGTCGTATACCCACTGACCACCAGAAGCGTTGGATTCGCGGTATCTCCAGTGGTCTTGTATTCGAGTTCGATACCAGTTGGGAGGAGGGCACGTGGCATACCGGTGAGTGTTGCAGAGCGATCAGCAACTATTCCAAGCCGGAGAGTCGGGCCGAAAGCCGAACCATCGCCGACGGTGTGCGAATACCCCACCAAAACAGGTCTCGTCCATCCACTCGGACGATGGCTGCGTCCCGAACGGCGGCTCTCATTTCAGCGAGATGACCATCTGTGAACTCGTACGGCTCGCTGGGCACCAAGATGACTTCTGGGTGCTGTGACTCCACGTCGGCAAGATCGAAGCTCGGGTATGCCTCCTCACCTCCGAAGGTCACCAGTGACAAGCCAAGGTGGTCGAGTAGAGACCCTGCATACGTTGACGGGCCGATAGACATCCACGGTCTCCTCCAGATCGGCACGAACACCAGCCTCGGCGACAGAGCCAGTTCTGATGGAATAGCCATCTCCTCCGCTGAATGCGATCCGCGACCGACCAGCGATGCCAACTCGGCTACCACTTCCAAAGCATCAGAAATGGTCTTCACATCACTGACGTAGAGAACGACACCAGCACTACGAAGAGCCTCGGCATGTTCACGCCGGTTCTCCTCACGGTCCATGACAACGAGGTCGGGAGCCAGTCGAACAATCGATTCGACGTCGGGATTCTTTGTTCCGCCTACCTGCTGAATTGCAGGCTGTTCGCAGAATCTCGTACACGCAATGACGTTCGCGCCGAGCGCTAGAAGGGTTTCGGTACTCGATGGCACGAGGCTGACTATCCGCATTCCGGAGATGGGCCCATGTTCCTCCATCGGGTCACTGCCCCAGCAGGCGTTGCTTCTGAACGGTGAACTCCTCCGGTGTCAGCGTTCCCCGTTCGAGCATTCCCTCGAGCTTCTCGAGCTGAGTGGCAACATCGACGCTCGATCCGGCAGCGGCGGCGGACCGCGACCGGCCAAGCTCCATCTGGCCATGAATGGCCCGCTGAATACGGTCAGGCTGACGGATATCAGTGAAGCGCTGCTGGCCGGACTCCCCTCCCGATTCAATGAGAATGTCACCAGCTCCGACGAGTCTTTCAACAATTCCTTGATGAAAGTGCACGGTGTTGACGCGCTCGAGCGGTATCTCGATTCCACTCTTGGTGACCAGGCCCGAGCGAAATATCACACGATCGTTGGTGATCACGAAATGTGTGGTTGTCCATCTTGCGTAGCGGATAACAACCCAGGTAGCACTCAAGGCGATTACCGCCAACACCAGCCAGCCAGTGACGAGGCGCTCCGTGGTGTCGACGTCGGTGACTACGAGCGTGCCGATAGCGAGTCCAATCGCGAGGATGAGTGCGGCAGCGGGGGCCGCGAAGTACCACCAGTGCGGGTGAAGGTCGACAGCAACGGTCTCGTGATCGTTGAGGAGGCGCTTCGGGTAAACCATGGTCAGCCAGCTTCAGTCTGCGGATCGCTTTACAGCATTGAGGCGGATGCGCAGGGCATCGATCGCATAGCCATCCATTGCCAGTACCTCGAACTCACCCACACCGGTATCGACAAGATCACCGACACTCGGGATCTCATCGAGTACATCGATCACATATCCGGCCACAGTCTGCCAATCACCTTCGGGGAGCGGCACGCCCGTGCCGTCTTCGAACTGATCAGGCCGCAACGTTCCGCTGATACGAAAGCTGCCGTCAGGTAGCCGCACGCATTCCCCACGTCGGCTATCGAACTCGTCGTCGAAGTCCCCGATGAGCTCCTCGAGAAGATCCTCCAGAGTTACCACGCCAACAATCGTTCCGTGCTCGTCGACCACGAGCGCAATGTGATGGCGTTCCGCTCGCATTTCAACGAGCAGATCTTCAAGCCGGTGGTGTTCGGGAGTAACCATGATCGGTCTGGCAATACTCCCCGCAAGGGCGGTTCGCCATTCACCATCCGCCAGGCGCAGCACATCTTTGGCGTGAACGAACCCACGAACATGGTCGAGATCGCCTTCGTGAACGATCACTCGTGTCCGGCCTGTGCGGTGAGATTCAAGTGCCAGGTCGGCGGCCGTCGCGTCGACAGAGACCGCAACGATGTCCCGCCGAACAGTCATGGCATCCTCTGCTGTCAGGCCTGACAACTCGAGCGATCGTGCCAGTAACTCGTGCTCCTGCGCTTCGATCTCACCCTGGCCGGCCGACTCTTCCAACAACAGCAGCAATTCAGTCGGCGAGTGAGCCATCGCTCGCTCATCGGCCGGCTCGACGCCAACCGATCGAACGACGCCGTTGGCCATCCAATTCAGAAGCCAAATTATCGGACGGAAGATCCGCACGAATAGCCGGAATGGACGAGCCACTTTGAGTGCCGATTGTTCGGGATGAGATATTGCCCACGACTTCGGAGCCATCTCGGCGACAACCATGTGGAGAAATACGACGATCGATAATCCGATTGTGAAGCCGATGATGTGGCTTGCAGTGTCTGACAGGGTGAACGCTTCTCCCAACAGGCCCTCGATGATTCCGGCCACCGCAGGTTCGGCGACCGCACCGAGGCCGAGGGAACACATCGTGATTCCCAGCTGGGCACCGGCAAGCATCAACGTCAGTTCTCGGATGCCGGCGAGTGCTGGCGCCGCTCGGCGGTCGCCCTCAGCCTCGAGCTGTTCGAGCCGCGAACGTCGCGACGCGAGAAGCGCAAACTCTGAGGCTACGAAGAACCCGTTCAGAGCCAAAAGAACAACTGCCAGTCCGAGCCCGAACCAGTTCACTTCGATTCCGGTAGTCGCGGCCAACGTCATGGCAACTCGCCAGTCGCCGTGCCAGCCTCGGAAGACCGATCATCTGCACCGTTGCCGTCGTCGTTGTGTTGGGCTGTCTCAACCTGTACATCTGGGTCGATTTCGAGTTGGACTCGCTCAATCGCGAAGCCATCTACTTCGAGGACTTCGATGTGAACACCGTCAACGACAACAGAATCGCCCATTTCCGGAATGCGCTCGAGCCGATCGAGAACCAACCCGGCGACGGTGTCATATTCTCCATCGGGCAGTTTTAGGCCAGTAATACGCTCGATCTCATCTGGTCGTACGGTTGCCGCGATTGACCACACACCTGGCGCTGTCTCGATGTGTTCCAGCGGATCGCCCGGGTCATATTCGTCTTCAATTTCACCAACTAGTTCCTCGACGATGTCTTCGAGCGTGACGACTCCAGCTGAGGCGCCGTACTCGTCGATAACGATGGCCATTTCTGTGGAGTGATCGCGAAGCTCGCTGAGAACGATGTCGAGGCCAGCTGCCTCGGGTACTGCGAGAGCTTCATGGAATAGCGACGACACGACCGTGGTCTCGTACGCCATACGGTCGACGCCCAGCAGGTCCTTGGCATGCACGATGCCTTGCACCTGCCCCGAATCGTCGACAACTGGGAACCTTGAATGCGTCGACGCCATCAAATCACGCAGGTCGGCCGCTGTGGCGGTCGCGGCAATTGTGTTGACCCTGTTCCAGGGAACCATCGCGTCCGAAGCCCTGAGGTCTCCGAAGTCGATCGCCCGCTCCAGTAGCGCTGCTTGCACAACTGTGAGATGGCCGCTCTCGGCTGAGGAGTCAACGATGAGATCGAGTTCCCCCGTTGACACTCCCCCATGAAGTTCTCCAACTGAATCAACTCCGATGAGACGCAGGAGTCGAGTGGCCGAGCCATCGAACAGCCTGATCACAGGGCCCGCGACTCGCATGAACAACCATGTCGACGGAGCGAGTTTCAGGGCAACCGGCTCGGGCTTGGCTATCGCCAGGTTCTTAGGCGCCAACTCACCGAAAACCATCTGGGCCATCGTCGCGAGTACGAGCGCAGCGGCTAGGGCGATTCCGAAGGTCGCTGATTCCGGAATCCCAATTGATTCCAGCACGGGCTCGATGGCGCCCGCAATAGCCGGCTGGGCGATGAAGCCAAGGACAAGTGTCGTGACCGTTATCCCAAGCTGCGCTCCGGAGAGCATAAAACTGAGCCGCTTCTGCACTGCTAGCGCTCGCTTCGACCGGCGATCACCCTCTTCGGCACCTTCGACGAATTGTGACCGCTTGGCGGCGACAAACGCGAACTCCACCGCAACGAAGTACCCGTTAGCGGCGATCAGGACGACCACACCGAGCAGCCCGAGGGCGGTCAGCACGGTGTCAACTTCGTTGTCGGTCGTCGGGCATGGGCTCACCCGATGCTATCCAGGGCGCACCGACGACCAGCGCCACTTGGGTAGCCTCGTCCCCATGTCAAATTTCCACGACTTCGAAATGACCTCGATCACCGGTGAGCAGGTCTCGTTCGATCAGTTCCAAGATCAGGTTTGTCTGGTCGTCAACGTCGCCAGCAATTGAGGCCTTACGCCTCAGTACGCAGGTCTGCGTACGCTTCACGACAACACCGAGGGGCTGACCGTTCTTGGTTTCCCGTGCAACCAGTTCGCCGAGCAAGAGCCCGGAACCGATGCCGAGATCCTCGAATTCGCGTCGTCGAAATTCGGTGTGACATTCCCCATGTTTCACAAGATCGAGGTCAACGGCGATGGTGCCGCCCCGCTGTACAAGTGGCTCAAGTCAGAACAACCGGGCGAGGACGAAAGTGCTGAGATCAAGTGGAACTTCGCGAAGTTCCTGATCGACAAGGACGGCAATGCCGTGGAACGCTTCGCCCCGACAGTCACCCCAGAAGAAGTCGCTGAGATCATTCCCAAGTATCTCTGAGAGGCGACCCGCGCCCGCGTGAACTACCAGGCGTCGAACGGAGATCAACCGATCGGCTGTGGAAGAATCTTGTTTAACCGCGGGCGCAACACATGACGATCAACTTCACCCACAACGAACGGCCGACGATCGGAGTCGAGATGGAGCTCCATCTCGTCGACATGGCAACTGGCCGGCTCGTCTCGGCGTCCAACGAACTCCTCGCGGTGATGGGTATCGGCCACCCTGGGGGCGAGCACCCCAAGGCCAAGCACGAACTCTTCCAGAGTACGATCGAAATCATCACGGGCGTATGCGAAACCCCCGAGGACGCTCGATCCGATCTCCAGACGACGCTCGATGAGCTTCGCTCCGTTGCCGCGTCCAGAGGAATCACCCTCATGAGCGCGGGTACACACCCATTCGGCATGGCCCGTGATCAAGACGTAAGCCCTGATCCGCGCTACGTGGAACTGATCGAGAGCATGCAGTGGCCGGCAAAGCGACTTCTGATCTGCGGATTGCATGTGCACGTCGGAGTCCCCGATGGCGGGCGAGCGATCACCATCATCAATGAGCTCAAGAGATACCTGCCGATCTTCTTGGCATTGTCCTCGTCCAGCCCGTACTTCGAGGCAGAAGACTCCGGGCTGGCCTCCGCCAGGTCGATGGTGTTCGAGTCATTGCCGACGGCCGGCCTACCGCCGCAACTCGCCGACTGGGACGATTTCGAGGCGTTCATGTCCACGCTGCTCGACTCCGGCTGCATCTCGTCGATCCGTGAGGTCTGGTGGGACATCCGACCCCATCCCGACTTCGGCACCATCGAGTTCCGGATGTGTGATGCAACACCAACCGTGCGCGAATCCGTCGCGCTCGCCGGGCTCGCGCAAACGCTTGTCGCTTGGTGCGGCGAGCACATCGACAGCAGCTCCCTTCCGACCCCTCCCCGCGAATGGACCGTCCGAGAGAACCGTTGGCTCGCCGCTCGCTATGGCACCGACGCCCGCTTGATTGTCGAACAGCCGGATCACGGGCGACCCAGCCGCCGACCCGTGAAAGAACTCGTGAGCGAACTCGTAGATGAGCTGTGGCCAACCGCTGAGCGTCTCGACACGACTGCCCAACTCACGGATGTACTCACAATCCTGGAGGCCGGATCAGGGACAAACCGGCAACGGCGTGTCGTTGAACGCGGCGGTACGCTCCTCGACGTGGTGCAGCAGCTTGCCGACGAACTCGCCGACGACCGCATCACGCTGCCATGACCGAAACTGCGCCCGCTGCGGAGCACACGTCGCGTGTTCTCGACCAATGGCTCGGCGAACACGGTGAAGGGCTGATTGCACTCCGTCGCAACATCCACGCTCATCCTGAACTGGCTGGAGAAGAGTTCGCTACGAGCGAGCTCATATTCGAACGCCTTGAACTGGCCGGTCTCCGACCACGCACTTTGGCCAGCGGAACCGGCCTGATCTGTGATCTCGGACGCGACGCTGATGACTCACCGCTACCCGTTCTCGCGCTACGCGCCGACCTGGACGCACTGGCGATGGAGGATGAAAAGGACGTTCAGTATCGAAGCCAAGTTCCGGGAGTAGCCCATGCGTGCGGCCACGATGTCCACACCGCCGTGGTACTCGGCACAGCACTCTTTTTCTCACATCACCGCGACCAGTTGCCCGGACCAGTCAGACTACTTTTCCAACCGGCTGAAGAACGAGTTCCTGGCGGCGCACTCGATGTACTCGCCGATGGTGGCCTGGACGGAGTCGATGCAATCGTCGGTATCCATTGCGAACCAAAGCTTGATTCGGGCACAGTCGGTCTGAAGTTCGGAGCGATCTCATCGGCCGCCGACATGGCACTGATCACCCTCATCGGACCGGGTGGTCACACCGCTCGGCCCGAGTTGACGGTCGATATCGTTGGGCTCGCCGCCCGAGTGGTCTCTGAACTACCTGCACGCGTTGCAGCCCGCCTCGATGAGCCCCACCTCCTCAAGCTGGTGTTCGGCGCCGTTCATGCCGGCGACGCGGCCAACGTCATCCCGACCCATTGCGAGCTGAAAGCCTCCATCCGAACACCGTCTCTCTCAACATGGGAGACCTTGCCGAAGATCGTCCAGAGAGAGCTGGCCGATCTATTGGCTGATACCGGCGCAAACTACGAACTCGACTACACCCACGGCGTCCCGCCCGTCGTGAACGATCACGCTGTGACCGAGGTCGTCCGCCGAGCGGCGACAACTGAGTTCGGCACTGACGCTGTTGTCAGCGTCGAACAGAGTTGGGGCGGCGACGATTTCGCGTGGTACACGCGCGACGTTCCCGGCACGTACGTACGGCTCGGCGTCCACGACCGCGACGCCAGCAATGCGCAACTCGACCTGCACGCCGGACACTTTGATGTCGATGAACGAGCGATCGCCGTTGGCGTGCGGCTACTGGTTACGACAGTCCGGGAGTTCGCCCTCGGCCAGAGTGGTCGAGGAAGTAGCGCGTGACCTCGTCAACCTGGGTATTCGGGTATGGCTCATTGGTCTCACCATCGTCAATGGCAACAACGATCGGCCGAACAGTCGACTCGACAACCGACGTTGCCGTCGCCCACCTCGATGGTTACGGCCGCCGGTGGAACTATGGCTCACTCCACAAGCGCGGCGACTGGCACGACGGCGAGGTCGAGATCACTGGTGGTCTCGTCGTTTCGCTCGGTCTCGAAGCAGACGCTACCGAGTCGTGCAACGGGGTCGCTGTGCGGGTAACCGCCGACGAACTGGCTCAGCTCGACTGGCGAGAAAGAGACTACGAGCGCACCGACGTCACCGATCAGATCAGGCTCGAAGGACCAGTGATCAGTGGCCGGATCGTCACATATGTTCCGCGGACAAGCGCGGTTGACCGCTACGAGCAAGCGCGCGATGACGGGCGCGCCGCAATTGAGCGTCGATACTGGGACCTCGTGCACGGAGCATTCAACGAGCTTGGCGCAGGGCACCGGGAGCACTTCTCCAAAACGCCAGATCCTGACATACCCGTGGTTGACATTCTGATCAACTGAGCGGTGGCAGCTCCGACAATCCGGTCCAGAGCTCGTCGACCTGGCCGCTAAGCATCGCCATGTCGCCGCCATTGTCGAGTACGTGCGTCGCCGTGGCGAGCCGCTCCTCGCGACTGATCTGACTGGTGATCCGCGCTCGCGCATCATCTTCGTCCATCCCACGCTGATCGACGAGCCGTTGTACCGCTACCTCGACGGGAATGTCAACGACAATGGTTGCACTGAGCCCCTTACGTGGGTTCTCCCCCAACAATGGAAAGTCCAGAACCACGATCCGGTCTGTATCGCGATGCTCATCGATCTGACGTTGAATTTCATCCTGCATCGCTGGGTGCACAATGCCGTTGAGGTCTTTCAAAGCTTGTTCGTCACTGAATACGATCTGGGCAACCGCCGCTCGATCGAGTGAACCATCGTCGCTGTTGATGATTTGTGCGCCAAAACGCTCGGCCATCGATGTGAGGACAAGGCTGCCAGGAGCCTGGAGATCCCGAGCAATCTGGTCGGCATCGACAATCGCCGCGCCCCGTTCGGCAAGCATTGACGACACCGTCGACTTGCCTGCTCCGATACCGCCTGTCAGTCCTACAACGATCATGAAAATGAATGATGGCCGACCAGCCCCCTCGGGAGCCAGACGGCCATCATCAAATTCTGTCAGTCGGCCCGATGATCCGGGGCCACTTTGCTACTCAGCGGAAGTTTCAGGCTCGCCAGAAGCATCGTCCGCTGGTGCGGTTGCCACTTCGGGCTCGACTGCCACTTCGGCTTCTGCTGCCACTTCGGGCTCGACTGCCACTTCGGCTTCTGCTGCCACTTCGGGCTCGGCTGCTGCATCGGCCGTCGCTACTGCCTCTGTCTCGTCTGCTGTTTGAGTAGCTGCTGCCGCGACTGCCTCACCTTCTGCAGTTGCGACCTCAGCTCCTTCAGCGGCCGGAGCACCTTCGCCGTTCTCGCCGTAGTACTCGGTCCATGCGGCCTCAGCTTCGGCGGACGTTTCGCCCTGCACCCAGTTGCCGCTCGAGTCGACCTCGAAGTGCTCGCGATACTCAGCTGCCAGCTCGCCACCTTCGGCGGCCTGCTTGATCGACAGGCTGATTCGGCGACGGGCGAGGTCGAGATCGATGATCTTGACCCACAACTCTTCGCCGGGCGTGACTACTTGTTCTGGGGAGTCGACGTGGTGCGCTGACATCTCGGAGATGTGCACGAGACCCTCGATACCTTCGCCAACCTGAACAAATGCACCGAACTGGACCAACTTGGTGACCCGGCCGTAGACCAACTGGTCGACCTGGTGGCTCTCGGCAAACTCCTGCCATGGGTCTTGCTGAGTTGCCTTGAGTGACAAGCTGATGCGCTCGCGGCTGAAATCAACGTCGAGAACCTGCACCTTGACGGGGTCGCCAACAGTGACCACCGAGCCAGGATGATCGACATGCTTCCACGACAACTCGCTGACGTGGATCAATCCGTCCATGCCGCCGAGGTCGACGAATGCGCCGAACGACACGACCGAGGACACTGTGCCTTCGCGGACCTCGCCAACCTTGAGGTTGTTGAGGAACTGATCGCGGGTCTCTTTCTGATTCTCTTCGAGGTACGCACGACGCGACAACACAACGTTGTTGCGGTTCTTGTCGAGCTCGATGATCTTGGCGTGAACGGTTTCGCCGATATACGGCGCGAGATCGCGAACTCGACGGAGTTCGACGAGCGATGCTGGCAGGAAGCCGCGCAAGCCGATGTCGACGATGAGGCCACCCTTGACAACCTCGATGACCGGCCCGGAGACGACTTCGTCGGCTTCTTTCTTGGCTTCGATATCGCCCCAAGCGCGCTCGTACTGTGCACGCTTCTTCGAGAGAACGAGGCGGCCC
The DNA here is from genome assembly GCA_015767405.1 of Actinomycetota bacterium. Classification (GTDB taxonomy): domain Bacteria; phylum Actinomycetota; class Acidimicrobiia; order Acidimicrobiales; family Ilumatobacteraceae; genus Sva-07. Next base: position 660 of record JADWMG010000060.1, on the reverse strand, counting down.
TCTTTGTCTTCCTTCGTCAGTACGAGTGCCTCGATCGCCTCGCCGAGCGAGACGACTTCGGACGGGTCGACGTCGTTACGGATGCTCAATTCACGCGACGGGATGACACCCTCGCTTTTGTAACCAATGTCGAGCAGAACTTCGTCCTTGTCGATCTTGACGACGGTGCCATTCACCATCTGGCCATCTTCGACGGTGACCATGGTGCCGTCGATTGCGTCGGCGAACGACATGCCGAGGTCATCGGATACGACCTCGCGGGGGGTGTAGTTGCCCTCGTCGTCAAACGTTCCAAATGGGGAAGCGGTGGACTCGGGGGTGGTAGTGGTATCGGACAAGGGACGGGCTGCTTTCAAAACGGATCTTCAATGGATGGATAGGAAGCGCCACCAGCGGTGACGCGGCCCGCCATCGTATCAGTGCCCTCCCCAAACCCCCCGTAGTGCCGCAGTCCTCCCATCCCCACGAAAACCCCGAAAAATGCCTGGATTCATTCACTCAGCGCATGTTGTGAGGCACATTTCGGGTTGGGAGGTGAGCGGTGGTGAGAAATTCGGGAGATTCGATGGTTGCGGGAGCCGATCCGTAGGCGCCGGGCTCGACGCTACTGACGGAATCGACGGCTAAACCATGTGATGTCATGAGCAGACGTAACTCGCG
>JADWMG010000229.1 GCA_015767405.1 Actinomycetota bacterium | reverse complement strand
CGTGTGGCCGTCCCGACAGGTCGAGCGCTACCGCGACCAGTGCTTCGTCGAGTGGATACCGGCCACTGGCGAATCGACGAATACCGGCCTTGTCACCGAGAGCCTCGGCGAACGCTTCGCCGACTGCGATCGCCACATCTTCGATGGTGTGGTGCGTGTCGATGTGCAGGTCACCGCTCGCTCGAACCGTCAGATCGAATCCACCGTGCCTGCCGAGTTGGTCGAGCATGTGGTCGTAGAACGGAATGCCAGTCGAGACGTCGGTTACACCGGTGCCATCGATGTCGATGACCACTTCGATGGAAGTCTCTTTGGTTTCGCGTATACGAGTGGCGGTTCGAGTCATGAGTTCTCTCCATCTGCTGCGACTTCACTACCTACGATTTCGTTCGAGGGTTGCCCGGCCTCGCCACCTTCGAGCACAATTTGTAAGGCGTCGAGGAACTCTGAGTTCTCAGCGGGAGTGCCAACGGTGACGCGCAGGCAGTTCTCCAGGCGGGGCCAGCTCGAACAGTCACGGACGAGCACGCTCCGGTCGATCAGCCCTTGCCACACAGCGTGCCCGGAAAGCCTCTCGATCCCCTGTGTCGGTCGAAAGAGCACGAAGTTGGCGCCGCTCGGAAAGACGTCAACCGGCATGTCGGCCAGAGTTGTGGTTATCCGATCGCGCTCACTGACGACCTGCTGCACGCGGTCGTCCATCTCATCGGAGAAGCGCAACGCGAGGCGTCCGGCGACCTGCTTGAACGCGTCAAGGTGGTACGGAAGCACGACCTTTTCGAGCTCGGCCACGAGCCAGCTCGGACCGATCAAGTAGCCGAGGCGGGCACCCGCCATCGACCATGTTTTCGAGAAGGTGCGCGTCACGACCAGCGGACGATCTTCGGAGACCAGGTCGAGCGCACTCCAATCGGCGAACTGCGCGTACGCCTCGTCGACCACAACGAGTCCGGGAGCAATCTCGAGCAGCTGTCGAACCCGATCGGCCGGCTCGACGAGTCCGGTGGGATTGTTGGGGGACGTCAGGAACACGACATCCGGCTGGAATGTCTCGATGACCCGTATGACCTCCTCGGGATCGAGCGTGAAGTCAGCAGCACGCTCCCCCTCGACGACAGTTGCTCCGGTCACCCGTGCAATCTGTGCGTGCATCTGATAGGTCGGCTCGAACGTTGCAACCGTTCGGCCAGGTCCGGCATACGCAAGCAAGACGGTCTGGAGCACCTCGTTGGACCCGTTAGCAGCGAAGACTTGAGCCGGATCCACACCGTGTGCTTCGGCAATCGCCTCCCGTAACTCCGTAGCCGCACGATCCGGATACCGGTGCCAATCGATTCTGGAGACCTCTGCAGCGACCGCATCTCTGAATGCCGGTGGAGGCGGCTCGGGTGACTCATTGGTATTGAGTCGAACTCGTACGTCGACCTGGGCCGAGTGATAGCCCTCGAGAGCACGTAGGTCGTCGCGGACGCGGATCACGAGAGCGGAGTGTATAGAGCGACCTGTCCTGCTACCGGTAGCGTTTCCGCGGATGAGTGGATCCCCCGAATCGACCGCCGCGGAACTGGCCACGATCGCCGACAAGATCGCCCAATATCGAGGCCGCGTGGCCGACCTCGCAGAGCCATTTGTCGGCTCCGACCGCGACGATCTAGTGGTTGCGATATACGAGGCCGAACGCCAACTCCGAAGTGCTGAACGAGGTCTGCTCAGAGCCCTTCGCGCCTGCAGCTGACCTGCGCCTCAGCGGCACGTTCTCGTGATCTTTTGCCGACGTGTCGTCGGTAATAGTTCACGAGAACGCTGTGGGGGCGTACTTACGCGTGGCGAAAAAGCGGCGACGACCCCTGGTGGGAGGGGCCGTCGCTCAATGCGAGGCCAGGAGGCGGATCCCGGCCGTCGCAGCAAACCAGGTGGCGGGAACCTGGTTCTTGCCGGGTAACTATACACGCTTACCAAAATGGCGGGCAATGGTGGAAGGTCAGTTCACGACGTGTTCCGCAGCCGCTGCCGATTCAGGTGGTAGACCGCTTACGGCGCTTCTTCGGCACCAGACTCGACGGACAGAAATCCTCGAGAACGCAGTTCTCGCACTGCGGTTTCTTAGCGAAGCAGACACGCCGGCCGTGGAGGATCATTCGCAGGCTGAAGTCACCTCGTTGCGCGGCAGGCAGGAAACTGTTCAGCTCCATCTCGACCTTGACCGGATCGTCTTGCTCGGTCATCCCCAGTCGTCGCGCAAGCCTGCCGACGTGAGTGTCGACCGGCAGGCCGGGAAGACCGAACGCAACCGTACGAACAACGTTGGCGGTCTTGCGGCCGACTCCCGGGAGCGACACCAGGTCATCGCGACTTTCGGGCACTTCGCCATCAAAACGTTCCATGACGCCGGTCGCCATTCCGATCAGGTTCTTCGACTTCGACGCAAAGAATCCGGTCGAGCGGACAATCTCCTCGAGCTCGGAAGGGTCGGCGTGCATCAAGTCATCAGGCATTGGATACTTCGCGAACAACGCCGGAGTCACGATGTTGACTCGAGCATCAGTGCACTGCGCCGACAGAATTGTGGCCGCCAGCAACTCGTACGGGTTTGAGTGGTTCAACTCGCAAATCGCCTCGGGGTACTCGAGCGTCAGCCGGGCTGCCGTTTCTCGCGCCCGGCCCTTCGGAGTTCGTGGTCGACCCATCGGTCCGACCCTACGGCCCCCATTCCTCGTTTGTAGGTAATTTTCTGGCGCCAACGGCCCAAAAAATTACCTACAAACGTTGGATACCCTCCGAGCATGAGCGGGGTCGAGGTCAAGCGGCAGATGTCAACGAGCGAAATTGCCGCCGTCACCACGTTGCTCGACGAGACCAGCGCGGCATACGGCCGGCCCTCACTTTCTGACCACCTACGCCTCGACCTGGATTCAGGTGGCGGCACCGGTTTTGCTGGATTCATCATTCGAGAACCTGGCCGCGAGGTCCCCTACGCATATGCACAGATCTCCGGCGGCAACGAGTCGTCCTCCCTGGAGATCGTTGTTCATCCGAACCACCGCCACGAGCTGCCAGAAATCGGCGCCGAACTAATCATGCACGCGCTCACAGTGGTCGCGGCAGGTGGCGGCGGCCAGCTGAGTTGGTGGGTCTCCGAACCAACACCCATCGAGCGAGCTCTCGCGGATGACGCCGGAATGCACCTCGATAGAACACTCCTGCAAATGCGCCGACCGCTACCTTCCGAGCGAGATGTCACCGTCGAGACGAGAGCCTTCGTTCCCGGCGCGGACGAGACTGCGTGGCTCGCGGTCAACAACCGGGCCTTCGCTGATCATGGCGAGCAAGGCGGGTGGTCCATGGAAACCCTGCGCCTGCGCCAACAAGAGCCATGGTTCAACCCGGAAGGTTTCCGAATCCATGAACGCGACGGACGCGTGGCTGCATTCTGCTGGACAAAGATTCACCCACCGGAGGCCGCCGGCGGCCAAGAACTAGGGGAGATCTACGTGATCGCCGTCGATCCCGACTTCCACGGACTGGGGCTCGGAACACAGCTCACGCTTGCAGGGCTCGAGCACCTCGCCGGGCGGGGAATCGCGACCGGGCTGCTCTACGTCGACGCCGATAACACCACGGCCGTCGCTATGTATGAGCGCCTCGGTTTCGAGATCCACTCGACGAATGCCGCATTCATGATCGACATCGCGCCGGCCGCCGAGAAACACAGTCAATGACCGCTTCAGCTCAGACCCAAGAGCTGCCTCGGTGGAGCGTCGCCGACGTGCACCAATCACTCGACGCGCGTTCGTTCACCGATGCTATGGAGCGATCGAGCGTCGAAGTTGATCGGCTCGTGACGCTCTTCGATGAGCTGGGCATCAGAGACTGCCCGGCTGGCCGATTGGGTGGCATCGCTCGGCGTCGACGCCCTGGCTGAAGTGAGCACGGAAGTCCACGATCACGTCGGCCCGTTGCTGCGGCTTGCAGCCAGATCAGAGCACCAGATGAGCGAGGCTGAAGAGCACCTCGCCGCAGAACTGGCGACAACCGGTTCCAGTTCGTGGGGCCGCCTACAGAACGACGTGACATCACAACTGAACGCCGACGTCGCCCTCCCCGACGGACCGAGGCAACTGTCGATGTCGGCCGTCAGGGGTCTCGCTACAGACCCGGATCCAGTTGTACGGCGTGCCGCTTACGACGCCGAGATGCGGGCATGGCCAACCGTCGAGGTCCCGGTCGCGGCAGCGATGAACGCCATCAAGGGTGAAGCCAACACGCTGAATCGACGGCGCCAGTGGCCTTCACCTCTCGACGCGTCGCTGTACGCCAACAGCGTCAGCCGCGAAACGTTCGATTCCATGCAGGCCGCCGTGGTGGCTGCCCTCCCAGATCTTCGCGGGTGGATGAAAACAAAGGCGATGCTCCATGGTCACGACTCGGCCAAAGGGTTGCCGTGGTGGGACCTTGTCGCTCCGTCCCCTCTTGCTCCCGCGAGCCTGTCGTGGGCGGATGGCCTCGACATCGTGCGCAACGCCTTCAAGGAGTACGGCCCCGGGCTAGGGGGACTCGTCGATCGTGCCCTGGAAGAACAGTGGATCGACGCTGAGCCACGTCCCGGGAAGACGGGCGGAGCATTCTGCGCGAGGTTTGTCGACGACCGTTCGCTGGTACTCCTCAACTGGTCCGGTTCCGCCGAATCGGCCCAGACAACTGCACATGAACTCGGCCACGCCTACCACAACACGACTGTCGCCGGGCGCACCGCGCTGCAGCGGCAATTCCCAATGGCCCTCGCCGAGACAGCCAGCATCTTCTGCGAAACACTTGTGGTGGAAGAAGGCCTCGCCCGCAAGGAAGGAGCCGAGCGACTCGCTCAACTCGACGTCGATCTCCAAGGAACGAATCAGGTCATTGTCGACATCCACTCCCGGTTCTTGTTCGAAACCGAATTGTTCGACCGCCGTCAACGGCGCACCCTCAGTGCTGCCGAAATGTGCGAGATGATGAACGATGCACAAGCCGTTGCCTACGGCGACGGGCTCGATCAAACAACCGCACACCCGTACATGTGGCTGCTCAAACCGCACTACTACGGCTCGCACTTCTACAACTGGCCATATACCTACGGATTGCTCTTCGGACTCGGACTGTATGCCCGATACAAAGACGACCCCGAACGCTTCCGTGCCGGCTATGACGACCTGCTGTCGCGCGCCGGAATGGACACCGCAGAGCAACTCGGGCAGGCGTTTGGCCTCGATGTCACCGACGAAGCTTTCTGGACCGCAAGCCTCGACGTAATCCGAGGACGTATCTCCCAGTATGAGGAAATCGCCGCGGAGCTCGTGGCCGATACCCGATGACGAATTCCCGGATCACCTCTGCGACTCGCTACGAGCTGAGCCGCGAACAGTTCGCTGAGGTCCTCAACCGTGAGCCGAAGTATCGAGTCGACCAAATCTGGGATGGCCTCTACACGCAACTCGCAAATCCGGCCGACATCACCAACCTCCCGAAGAAGCTGCGGGCTGAACTCTCCGAGTCACTCCCCCAGGCTTTAACTCCCATCACAGAATCTGTCAGCAAGAACGGAGACACCATCAAGTTCCTGTGGGAGCTCGAAGGTGGCAGCAAGATCGAGACCGTGCTGATGCTCTATAGGGATCGCGCCACCGTTTGCGTCAGCAGTCAGGCCGGTTGCGCGATGGGATGCGGATTCTGCGCCACCGGTCAGGCCGGCTTCACCCGCCAACTCACGGTCGGCGAGATCGTCGAACAGGTTGTAAGAGCTGCGCAGCGTGCGAAAGAGTCGGACCGTCGAGTCAGCAACATCGTGTTCATGGGAATGGGCGAGCCGATGGCCAACCTCGACACCGTCTGGCAAAGCGTCGAACGCTTCCACGGCGACCTCGGGCTTTCCGCCCGCCACATCACGATCTCCACCGTGGGGATCATTCCGGGAATCCGCTCGCTCCAGAATCGTTCACTTCCTGTGAATCTTGCAGTATCTCTGCACGCGGCAAACAACAAGCTGCGCGACGAACTCGTGCCGATCAACCGGCGCTACCCGATCGAAGATCTGCTCGGCGCCTGTGCCGACTATCTCGCTGTCAAGCATCGTCGAGTCAGTTTCGAATGGGCAATGATCGCGGGCGTGAACGACCGCGACAGCGACGCCAGGGAGCTCGCTGCGCTCTGTCGCCGGCTCAGTCCGCATGGTCACGTCAACCTGATCCCACTCAACCCGACTCCCGGATACCCAACCGTGGGCACCTCGCCGCGCCGCGTGCAAGAGTTCCGCGACCTTCTCGAGAACCTTGGCGCCAACGCAACCGTGCGCCAGAACCGCGGCACCGACATCGACGCGGCTTGCGGACAGCTCGCCGCCGGCCAACCCGTCACCCTCTCCCGCAAACCCTGACCAGCAAACCGTGACCCGCGATGAGCGATGTGCGCACCGCGCGCCCAAATCGCTAACAGCACGAAGAGTCTTCCG
>JADWMG010000228.1 GCA_015767405.1 Actinomycetota bacterium | reverse complement strand
CTCATCGATGACCACGCATAACGTGCGCTCCGTAATCCGGTTGAGCGCGGTGAGCCCGCGCTGCAGTCCGGCCCTACTGCGGCGCCCGATAATCGCATCGCCAAGAACGCACATCAGTCGTCGATGGGTTCGAGAACAGCAATAGGGAGGCGTCGGTCGGTCAACTCTTGATACGACGCAAACTGCGGCCATGCCGAATTCAGGATCGCCCAGCACTCGTCGCGCTCGTGGCCCCCTCGAGTTCACGCATGCGCGCACGGAATCGTTTTGCACCGACCTGCACGTCGGACTCACCCGCTGCGACGAGGTTCAGATACCAGTTCGGCGTCTTTGAGTTGCCCCCGTTTGAGCCACAGACGAGAAGGTCATCGCCGCGCCCTGCCAGCATGAGCATGACCGGCCGCTTCTCACCGGTCGTTCGTCCGACCACGTCGAGCATGAACACGGGCTTGCCCATGAGGGTGTTGCCCTTCTTGCCGTCACTGCTGCGGTACTGCTCGACTTGTCGACGGGTCATCCAATCGGTGACCGGCTTAAAGCGAGTCGACATGATGTGTGAGAACCGACCAACAAGTGAAGCCATCGCAGAACCGTAGTGCGGTCTGCATGACGACAGGCCCGGCGGCCTTGACAGGGATCCCGACCTCAAGCAGGTTGAGGTCGGTCGGTGGCCCGCGTGGTCGTGAATCCCGTGTATGACGTGATCTTGAGCGCCAGGTCCGCCTTTAGGTGTGCAATTCGTAGGTCCGCTAGGACCCTCTCGATTTCATCGTCGGTCGCGGCTGGGTCGGCTACGAGTGCCGCGAGTTTGTTCGAGAGTTCATAGACGGCGTCTTCCTCGTTCTGGGCGCGCTGGCCGATTTCGCCCCAGTTCGTCTGCTTGTCGGCGTGCAACCGTGCCGCCATGACGTCGAGCTTGTGATGCAGCGCCAATCGAGCCGCTGCCTCTGCGTTGCCCTCGGCTGGTTTCAGCTCGGATGCCAGTCGTCGTAGTCGAGCCTCGGTCACCCCGCTACGCATCGTCGGGTCTTTCGCGGTTCACAAGTAGTTCGAGGCGGGCGCGTTCTCTGGGCGGTTGCGGGGCGGGCTGTCGATCGCCGACGCGATCCTCAAGTTCTGTGACCTGCCTGGCGAGCTGCTCCAGTTCAATCCACTCTCGAGCCGTTGACAACAAGCCCAGCGATGCGTTCACCCTGGCGTGCTCCGACTTGCCGTCCCGTGCAATCTCGATGAGCGTCGCCACTGCGAGGGTGCAGCCGGTCGCGAGCGCGTCGACGATGCGACGTCGCACTTCGGCGCGGAGCTCCCCCACCAGTCCGACTACCCGGGGGTCGCCAGCCCACCGATACGACGTCGCCGGTGAGAGGCCGAGGGATCGGCCGGCCGACTCGATCGTGTGCCCACCCACGAGAGCGGCGGCGAATGCCTCTTGCTGGGTGTCGCGACCGCGAACCACTTCTGTGGTGTCGTCCATCTCACTCCCCCAGGCTCTCGCTGACTCTCACTGTGCGATTCATCAGATCCTCCTGTCGTGTCTCATTGACATGCCAACCGAACTGAACAGGCCTTCGAAATGCCGAACGGCCCCCATTCCCGACAGGGAACAGGGGCCGTTCACGATTCGTCTGCGTGTGCGCTCGCTACCGACAATAGCCGCCCTTGAGGTTCATGGCGGCTGATGCGAAGGGTTGCGCTGTCAGCCCCAGGTCACTCCTGACGTGTCGTCCTCGTACGTCCAGTCCTCGATCAGTACGAGCGGAACCCCGATCGGGTGCCGACCAACGAAAACTCCGTCGCGATTCGCCTGGACTTTGGCTACGGAGCGGGTCTTGAGGTCCCATGGCCACTGAGACCAAACGAACGTCTTGGCCGGCGTGTCTCCTTTAGCGACGAGCATCGCCCAGTCGACGTGCCTCGTGCTGTCTGCGATGTGAACCAGGGAAGGGCCCCATCGAGCGATGATCGGTCGACCCTCAAACGTCGACTCGAGAAATGGCGCCGCGGCGGGCGGGTGCTCGATGCTCGTGCTGCGAACAACCTTCGGGCTTCTTCGACTGCCAGCGTCGTCTGCCGTTCGCGCACGTAGCGGGCAATCATCGAGGTGGAGGACCATCCGCAGACGGCCATTAGTCCGGTCTCGGATCCTCCCATCGCAAGCCAGGCAACCGCGAACGCACGGCGTGCGTCGTGGCTACTGAACACGACACCGGAGCGTTTCGAGATCCGGCGTAGGACCATCCTGATGCCACTCGACTTGAGCACGCCGCCGAGCTCGTTCAGCCACAGCTCCTCGTGGACCGGACTCAGTTGAGCTCGCTCATCGAGCCACGCCGCCGTGGCGCGGCGCGCACGTTCATCCATCACCGCCGTGCGCGGTCGCCCGTTCTTCGACTTCCGGATCTCGATCGTGCCCTCCACAATGTCGACGTCATCGATTGTGAGTGCCGCAAGCTCCGCTCGCCGCATCCCAGTGCCAAAGAGCACATCGACGATCGCAACATCCCTCCGATTGAGACACGCACCGACGAGGGTGAGCCGTTCGGCCTGACCCGGCGTACGTACCGGTGCCGTCGGGACCTTGATTGACTTTAGAGCGGCAGCTGGGTCCTCGTCGATTGCTCCGGCTTCTAGCGCGAATCGGAAGAACGAGCGGAATGCCCGACGGACGTACATCTTGGTGGCTGGCGCCCATCGCCCGGACCGCTCGAGGAGGAAGCTCGACAGGTCGAACGTGGTCGACCCGAGCAACGGACGCGCATCTCGTCGGTACTCCCGGAGGTAGTTCTCGTAGTGCTTGATTACGAGATCCGTGATCCCTCGACCTTGGCAGTCGAGTCTCCACAACCTGATCAGATCGATCTCAGTTGACATCATTTTTCTCACCTTTCGGCGCTTCCAACGCCCTAGAACCAACGAGTTTTTGTCTGGGTCTAGGTGTCTGAAACGCATTGGGTGAGGGTCACCCCGGCTCTGGGGGACGCCCAATGACTCCTAAAACCCCTGGTAAACAGGGGTTTTAGAGCGGACGACCGGGATCGAACCGGCGACCTTCACCTTGGCAAGGTGACGCTCTACCAACTGAGCCACGTCCGCATTTGAATCCGATCCACTAGCGAGTGGCCCGGTATCGAGGGGAATTGTAGGCCTCGATCCTGCAATAACCACAGGTCCCCTCGAATCGACTCCGGTTGCACCGGAATCCTCAGCGGGCCCGAGCCTTCATGCTGTGGCACGGCGCAGCTACTCTCCACATCGAGAAAGGCCGCCCTCAGTTCGGCGGAAGGCTGCATGACCCAACCGAACGTCTTGTTCTTCATCACTGACCAACAACGTGCCGATCATGTCGGCTTTGCCGGAAATCCGGTCGTGTCAACACCCCACCTCGATGCACTGGCCGCCCGCAGCACGGTCTTCGACCGGGCCTACGTGTCCAATCCGGTATGCATGCCCAACCGCTCGACGATCATGACCGGCAGGATGCCCTCCGCCCACGGCGTTATCTTCAACGATCGCTCCCTCTCCCCCGGCGCGAACTCCTTTGTCCGGGAGCTTCGAGCTAACGGCTACAGCACCGCCCTGATTGGTAAGTCTCATCTTCAACACGGGATGAGCCCCGACGCCTTCATGCCTTTCCCCCGCGAATCCGGGCTCACCGATCCATGGCCTGCCGGGTGGAACGCGATCGAAAACATTGAGCGCTACGAGAGGGAGGAGTTGGACGATCCCGATGACTTCTACGGATTCGGACAGATCGAGCTCACCCTCGGCCACGGCGACCAGGTCGGGGGACACCACTACCGGTGGGCTCGCGAACTTGGCGCCACTCATGACGAACTGGTTGCGGGGTTCGCCCCCTCCGATGACGTGCCCCAACTCTCACCGCACTGGTGGCAGATCCACGCGGCGCGGTTCCCCGAAGAGCTCTACTGCACCAACTTCGTCACCGAACGAACAATCGACTTCATAGAGACGAGTGACGCAGCGTGCGAGCCATGGATGGCCTGGTGTTCGTACCCCGACCCACACCACCCGCTCTCGCCACCGGCGCAGTGGTTCGAC
>JADWMG010000059.1 GCA_015767405.1 Actinomycetota bacterium | reverse complement strand
TCGAGCGACTCGTGCGCCACGGAACCCTCGTGCCAGTTCACCGTGGTGTGTACAGGTCTGCGACACAGGCGGAGACCTTTCTCGGAATGTGCCGAGCCGCGTGTTTGGCAGATCCAGAACTGGCGATCGGGGGTCCGTCCGCGGCTCTGCTCTGGGAGTTCAAACACACAGGTCGTCCGCGAGAGCTCTACGCCATCGTTGCCCACAACCGCACACCGATCAGCCAGGGAGTCATTCTTCGTCGGAGCAATTCACTGTCCGCGGAGGACTCGACGCGGCGCTCAGATGGCATCTGCGTGACCACGCCGGCACGCACTTGGTTCGACCGGGCCCGAGATATGCAAGACGAATGGTTTGAAGCACTCACCGAGCACGTACTCGACAATCATTGTTCGGTACCGACGCTGTGGACCACCGCACGTCGTCTCAGCGCTCGAGGTCGCCCAGGCGCAGCACGCGTGAATCGCGTGCTCAACGAGCGAGCAGATTGGCAGAAACCTGCCGACTCAACGCTCGAGTATCAGGTACTTTCAGCACTCGAAGACCGGGGCATCCACCTCATTCGGCAGTTCAGACTTGAGCTCCCGAACGGGTCGGTCATCCACTTGGATGGCGCCGACCCTGACGCGAAGTGGGGCCTCGAGACCGACCACGTGACTTGGCACGGCGGGCGACGCAAAGCCCAAGACGACAAGATCAGGGACCGCAACGCACGACGGCTGGGATGGCAGGTCGATCGGGTCACCGACCACGAGTGGGCAGCCGATCCAGTCACCGTCATCAACGAACTCTGCGACCTCCATCAACGCGCCACCCGCGCCCAGCACCTCATCTCGTGATCTTTTACCGACGTGTCGTCGGCAATAGTTCACGAGAACGGGCCCGGTTGGCCTAGGTCGTGATCTGCTCGACTAGGCCCGCTATCAGGCGGGCGCGTTCGGGCATGGTGGCAACAATGATGAACTCGTGATCAGCGTGGGCCCCACCACCCACTGCACCCAGGCCATCGAGTGTTGGCACTCCGATAGCCGCTGTGAAGTTGCCGTCGCTGCCTCCGCCAACTGCTGCTCCACCGATACCGGGTGACACTTGCTCGGCCAGCGGCATCAGATCTGCCGAGGCCGACTCGGGCATCGGCGGCCTGTTGACCGAGCCGGTCACTTCCAGAGAAGCATCGGCATCGGTTGGCTGAAGCCCACCGAGTGCAGCCTCGATCCGATGCCGAGCCCGTCGATCTCGAGAACGAGGCGGGATGCCTCGACCAATGCGTTCACACCGTTTTCAGGCTCGAGGCCGGCATGTGCTGCCCGACCTCGAACAACGACTTCGAAGGTGCCGCACCCTTTGCGCCCTGTCTTCAAGACACCACCGTCGGCCGACGGCTCGAGCACCAGTACCACTCCGCAGGCTCGCGCTCGGTCTTCGATCAGGGCGCGCGACTCATATGAACCCACTTCTTCATCGGAGCTGAACAGCAATTCGACACCAGAAAGGTCATCGATGGTTGCCAGGCCGTGAAGTGCCTGCACGATTCCGCCGAGCATGTCGAATACTCCTGGCCCGGTCGCTCTACCGTCAGAAATCTCGAACGGTCGATCAGCGAGAGCGCCGATCGGGAACACTGTGTCGTGATGACCGAGTAGCAGAACCCGAGGTTCTCCCCCTCCGGTCCAATGCACGTGAGGGCCCACCGGACTCGCGATGAGTTCCGCCGGCCGACCGAGATGCCGCTCGATCATGTCGGCGAGTACCGGGGCTGATGCCTCGAGCGCTTCGACGTCGAGCGATGGTGATTCGATCTCGACGAGCGTGCGCAGATCGTCGAGCATCGCATCGAGTGATACGGCTTCACGGTCATATTTCGAACGGGCGTCCACGCGTACACCGTACGCCGCGGATTGGCGGGCGCATGATGCTGTTCTCGTGGCGAAGGACTCCAGAAAGGAACCGCTGGAGTGCCAACATGCTGTATGCAACGACGTCAACTCGGGTTTGTCGCAGCGGCCCTGCTCACATTGGCTGCATGTTCGAGTAGTGACAACGAAGCAGTATCCGGGGCGACCGACGTCACTCCAGCCACATCGGGGTCATCGACCACCACGTCGACAACCGCTACGGCATCGACAACCGCAGCCGCACAAGAGACGACCGAACTCGACGCAGAGATCAGGCCAGGCGTAGAGCAACTGGCGGTTCTCGATGCGTCGCCAGGGCTGGAGCTAGAGCTCAGCACGTCGGCAACGCGAGGCACCGACGACACGAACGCGGCGGGAATCGTCGACGAATTCGGGTCGCTGCTCTTTCGTGAACTCGATGCTGCCGACACCTACTATCTCGTATCGGGTGAAGGTGTCAGCGGCCCCTACGAGGTACTCGATCGCACCGAACATCCCGATCAGGAGCTGTACTCAGATCAATCCTTACCATCGCCAGGTTTTGGCTATATCGAGACCCGTGATGGCACAACGCTGAGTGCCAACATCGTGCTCCCCGGACCAGTAGAGGATGGCCCCTACCCCACCGTTGTCGAGTACTCGGGATACCAACCGAGCGACCCGTCGCAGGCCGGGTTCGCGGACATCTACACGGCCCTCGGCTACGCCTACGTAGGGGTCAACATGCGCGGCACCGGCTGCAGCGGCGGATCATATCGATTCTTCGAGTACGCGCAAAGCGTCGACGGCTACGACGCAATCGAGACCGTGGCCGCCCAACCGTGGGTACTGAACAACCGCGTCGGGATGGTTGGCTTGTCGTATCCGGGAATCAGTCAGCTGTTCGTGGCGCAAACGCAACCACCGAGCCTTGCCGCCATCACTCCGCTCTCCGTACTCGACGACAGTTACAACTCAACGCTCTATCCAGGCGGAGTCCTCAACACTGGGTTTGCTGTCGACTGGACTCAACAAAGAATCGGCCAGGCTCGCCCAGAAGGACAAGGATGGGAATCGGATCAGATCGCTGATGGTGACGACGAGTGTGCGAACAACCAGCGAATGCGACTGCAGAACCCCGATCTTCTTCAAGAGATCGCTGACTACCCGTTCTACGATCCGGCTATCGGCGACGAGATCGCGCCCCGCTTGTTCGTGGACCAGATCAATGTGCCCACGCTCATCGCAGGCGCCTGGCAGGACGAGCAGACCGGCGGCCGTTTCCCGACGATGCTCGACCAGTTCACCGGTACAGACCACCTGTACGCGTCCCTTCTCAACGGGCTACACATTGACTCGATAGGCCCGGGCGTGTTTCCCCGTTTGGTCGAGTTTCTCGATCTCTACGTGGCAGAGCGCACACCCACGCTCGGTGCGGCGCGAGTCGTCGCACCCCTGCTGGCCGGCGCTCTCTACGGCATTGACGGCCTCGAACTGCCGCCCGATCGCTTCGAAGGTTTGACCCACGCCGAGGCACTCGCGATATTCGAGGCCGAACAGCCGATCCAGATTCTGTTCGAGGAGGGAGCCGCGGAAGGCCAGGTGCCCCGATCTCCGATACCCCGCTTTGTCCGCTCGTTCGATTCGTGGCCAATCCCGGACCTGGCGCCGACGCGTTGGTATCTCGGACCGGAAGAGTCGTTGACGCCCGAACCCGGGTCGACCGCTGACACGGTGGAGTACCTGGCCCTGCCCGATGGCATCCCGCCAACGTTCTATGAGGGCAATTCAAGCGACCTCTGGCGAACGGACGTGGTGTGGGATTGGCAAGAACCAGCACCTGGAACGGCCGCCACGTTCATGTCTGAGCCACTATCCGAAACGATTGTCATGGCGGGATCGGGGTCGGCCGACCTGTGGGTCAACTCCAATCTCGGAGACACCGATCTCGAGGTCACGATCTCAGAGGTTCGGCCCGACGGTCTGGAAATGTACGTGCAATCCGGCTGGCTGCGTGCCAGCCACCGAGCCCTCGACGAGTCCTCAACGAGCGACCTACGCCCAGTGCAGACGCACCTCGAAGACGATGCCCAACCTCTGCCCGACGGTGAGAGCGAAAATGATCCGGCACTCGCCAGAGTCGAGATCTTTCCGTTCGCGCATGTCTTCCGGGAGGGTTCTCAGATCCGGATCTCAGTCGACTCGCCGGGCGGTAATCGTGCTATCTGGGTGTTCGATACGATCAACAACGGAGAACGAGTTTCGATCGGCTTGGGTGGCGAGTTCGCTTCGTCTGTGGTCCTCCCTGTTGTTCCCGGCATCGATGTGCCAGCCGAATACCCGGAGTGCGGAGCACTCCGGGGTCAACCGTGCCGGACCGCACCCGAATAGCCAGCGCGCGCAACCCCACCGCGTTCTCGTGAACTATTGCCGACGTGTCGTCGGCAATAGTTCACGAGAACGGGGGTTGAATTGGGTGATGCCGACGTCGAGCGATCATCGCCAGGAACTTGCTGAGTTCCTCCGCGCGCGGCGTGAGGCAACTCTTCCGGAGCAGGTGGGCCTGCCCTCGGGCCGAGGGCGACGCACTCCCGGGTTGCGCCGGGAGGAAGTGGCGATGCTCGCCGGCGTTTCGCTTACCTGGTACACGTGGCTCGAGCAGGGTCGCCGCATCAACGCGTCGCACGATGTCCTCCTGGCGATCGGGCGGGCGCTGCGTCTCAACGAAGCCGGGCTCGAACACATCATCTCGCTGACCGAACCGGGCACCGAGGCAGTAGATGCGCCGACCGAACTCCCCAATGCTCTGAGCCGACTTCTCGATGCCCTGATGCCAGCTCCTGCATACGTACTGGGACCGCACTGGGAATTTGTCGGCTGGAACGCCGCTCAAGAACAGCTGTATCCACGAATCGCCCAACTGGAACCACCACGCCAAAACCTCCTCTGGGTTCTCTTCGCCGACGAGGCAACCCGCAGCCTGATCATCGACTGGGACATTCATGCTCGGCAGGCACTCGCCGAGTTCAGGTCAGCGACCTCATCGGTTCGCCATGACCCTGCGATGAACGAACTGATCGACCTGCTGAGCGCCGAAAGTGGCGAATTCGCGAAATGGTGGCCGGAGCACGATGTATCCGGGTTCGAAACCCGTCTCCGACGTTTCCAGCACCCCGCAGCGGGTGAGCTCACATTCCAATATCAACAGTTGACGCCCGCCGAGTGGCCGAACCTGCGAGTGGTCGCTCAACTCTCGATACCGGGCGACGACTCCGCCGAACGGCTTGCAGTCCGCCACTACCTCGTCTAAACCCTCGTTTGTAGGTAATTTTCTGCACAACAGTCCTCCGAAAATTACCTACAAACGGAATTGCAAACGGAAACCCCATAGCCGCCGAGATCACAGAGAGCTAGAGCCACAGACATGACCACGCACAGCTATCAGCTAGCGGATCGTTTCAGTCTCGAAGATGGAACTGTCTTCCTTTCTGGCCTCCAAGCGGTGGCCCGGATACCGGTGGATCAACTGCGTAGCGATCGACGGTTCGGCCTGACGACGGCGGCATTCGCGTCCGGCTATCAAGGATCGCCAGTCGGCACCCTGACCGAAGAACTCCGCCGGGCCGCGTCAACCACTCCGGATCTTCCGATCGTCGTGCAGCCAGGTCTCAACGAAGAACTCGCGGCGACCTCGGTGATGGGAAGTCAGCTGGCAATGACGCTCGACGACGTCCGATACGACGGCATCGTCGGTCTCTGGTACGGCAAGGGCCCGGGATTCGATCGGGCAAGCGACGCAATCCGCCATGCAGTCTTTGCCGGCACCTCCATGCACGGCGGCGTGGTAGCCGTGGTTGGTGACGATCCCGGCGCGAAGTCGTCAACGCTGCCGTCGTCCAGCGACGCGACAATGGTCGACCTCCACATGCCAATTCTGTTCCCGGGCGACGTGCAAGAAGCCCTCGACCTCGGACGGCATGCAATTGCCCTCTCACGCTCGTGCGGCCTCTGGGCGGGTTTGAAACTTGTTACAGCCGTGGCCGACGGAACTGGCACCGTCGACGTGAACCCGGAGCGCGTGCGACCGACGGCACCCATCATCGATGTCGACGGGCACCCGTTCCAGCCTGTTCCGAATGGACGCCTCATCGCTCCCCATGTGCTCGAAATGGAACAGGAATTCAGGGAGCTTCGGTGGCCGATGGCACGACGCTACGGAGTGGACAACAGCCTCAATCGAATTGCCGTTCGCACCGCTGACGACTGGATCGGGATCGCCGCGTGTGGCCAGACCTACCGCGAGCTCCGTGAGGCGCTCGCCGTGCTCGGCTTCGGAAGCGACGACGATCTCCGTGATGCCGGAATCCGACTCTTTCATATCCTCATGCCGGTACCCCTCGACCCGGCGCAGGTCCGGGAGTTCGGTGCCGGACTCGAGGAACTTCTCGTCATCGAGGAGAAGAACCCGACGCTCGAACAGATCGTCAAGAGTTCCCTCTACGACGGAACCCACCACCCACGCGTGGTCGGCCGACGGGACGAGAACGACAACCCGCTGGTTCCCGGATACGGCACACTTGATGTCGACAAGTTGCTCCCGGCCCTCCACACCCGCCTGAGCGCACGGCTCTCCGGCCGCATCCGACCGATTGACAATCTGATCGAGCCTGTCAAACCGCGCATCCCGCTCACGGTCAACCGGGCACCTTTCTACTGCTCGGGTTGCCCTCACAATCGCAGCACCCGCGCTGAGCCGGACACGCTTGTCGGTGGAGGCATCGGCTGCCATGCAATGGTCGCTTTGATGGACCCCGAGCGCGTCGGCGACATCGTCGGGCTGACCCAGATGGGCGGAGAGGGTGCGCAGTGGATTGGCATCTCGCCGTTCATCGACCGCGACCATCTAATCCAGAACCTCGGTGACGGAACGTTCTTCCACTCTGGTTCGCTCGCTATTCGTGCGGCGATCGCGGCCGATGTCGACATCACCTACAAACTGCTCTACAACGGCACCGTCGCGATGACCGGCGGCCAAGACCCGGAGGGGCAGATCTCAGTTCCGGACATCGCTCACCTTCTGCTCATCGAGGGTGTGAACAGAGTGATCGTCACCAGCGATGATCCTGACCGTCATCCTCGCGCCGCCTTCCCCGCCGAAGTTGATGTGTGGGATCGCAGCCGATTGCACGAAGCCCAGCAGGTCCTCGCCGACATGAAGGGCGTCACCGTGTTGATCCACGACCAAGCATGCGCCGCGGAGAACCGTCGGGGACGCAGTCGAGGCACCATTCCGACACCCGGCTTCCGGGTGGTCATCAACGAGCGGGTGTGCGAAGGGTGCGGCGACTGCGGCGACAAGAGCAACTGCCTGTCAGTCCAGCCGGTGGAAACGCCATACGGCCGCAAGACCCGAATTCACCAGACGAGCTGCAACTTCGACTTCTCATGCCTGCAGGGTGACTGCCCGTCATTCGCCACCGTGACCATCGACCCCCGAGCCGCGGGCGACCGCCGCCCGACATCTCGGCCAACTCCCCCCGAACAACTGCCCGATCCGTCCCCTGCCATCGTCGACGCGGATGACTTCACCGTGCGCCTCACGGGCATCGGTGGCACCGGTGTCATCACGGTAAGCCAAATTCTGGGAACGGCCGCCATGCTCGCTGGCCGCGAGGTCCGCGGCCTCGACCAAACGGGCCTATCGCAAAAGGCGGGCCCAGTCGTCAGCGACGTGCGCATTGCGGCGGGAGGCGTCCCGTCGTCGAACCACGCGAACGCGACGGGTGTCGACTGCATCCTCGCTTTTGACCTCCTGGTCGGCGCCAGTGATGCCAATCTTGCGGGGGCACTGGCCGATCGCACGGTCATGATCGCCTCAACTGATGCCGTGCCAACCGGAAGAATGGTCACACACCCCGAAGTTGCTCTTCCGGCCAGCGCCTCGTTGCTCGAACGCGTGAGCGAGGTTACGCGAGCCACCGAGAACCTTTACCTCGACGCCGCCGCGCTCGCTCGCGGCCTACTCGGATCAACCACGAATGCGAACATCATCGCCCTGGGCGCCGGTGTCCAGGCCGGAGCCATCCCAGTTCCGGTGGAAGCGATCGAGCAGGCAATCACACTGAACGGCGTCGCCGTGGAAACCAATCTGACGGCTTTCCGCTGGGGTCGTGCCTGGGTTGTCGACCACGCCGCTGTCGAGAAGGCTGCAGACATTCCGATCACTCCCCGACCTGAATCGCTCACGGATCTGGTCGACCGCCTGGCGACCGACCTGGTCGCGTACCAATCAGAGTCTTACGCCAACCGATTCAGTTCGGTAGTCGATCAGGCGCTCACAGCCGAGCGGACCTGTGATCCAGACTCGACAGCGTTCACCGAGGCGGTCGCCAGAAACCTCTACAAACTGATGGCATACAAAGACGAATATGAGGTCGCCCGCCTGCTGATGGAAGACGAAGCCGACGCCGGCTACAAAGCAGTCGGGGGCCCGAACACCACTGTCACCTACCACCTCCATCCGCCGATGTTGCGGAGCTTGGGTATGGATCGCAAACTCGAGTTGCAGCGCAGCGCAATTCCATCGATGAAGGCTCTGCGAGCCTCAAAGGGCCTTCGCGGAACCCTCGCCGACCCGTTCCGATGGGCGGAGGTCCGCCGTGTGGAACGGGCGATGATCCCTGAATACGTCGCCGCCGTGAAGCAACTGGCCAGCCGTCTCAGCGCAGAAACTCTGGACGCTGCAATAGAAGTCGCCTCCCTGCCTGAGCAAGTCCGCGGATACGAAGACCTCAAGTTACGCAGAGCGAAGCAGTACCGCGAGGAACTGGCAAGGCGGCTGCGCTGACTGCGAACCCACCGTCATGAAGGAAGTGGCCGCCGATCTGTGGCGTGAAATTCGTGAAGACCGGCTGATGGACGCAGCCGCAAGCGTCGCGTTCTGGCTCCTGCTCAGCCTGCCGGCGGCGCTCCTTGCCGTCTTATCGTCGGTATCGCTGCTCGGGCCCGAGCTCGCAACTGAGTTGGAGGACGTGCTTCTGGAGTTCGTCGACCGAACCTTCACCGATGAATCCGAGGCCGTGCGAGAAGCGATCACTGGCCTCTTTGACCAACCGCGGGCCGGGATGCTGAGTATCGCCCTGGCCGCCGCCATTCTGACTCTCTCAGGTGCGTTTGCAGGATTGATACGGGCGCTCGACGTCAGCTACGACATCGTCGAGCCTCGGGGGTTCGTTCGCCTCAGACTTGCCGCGCTCGGGCTCGCCCTAGGCACCCTGGCGGTCATCACATTCTCGACGCTCATGTGGTCGCGGTCTGAGGCGATTGGCATCCCAGTAGTCATCCGCCTCTTCGTCGCGCTCGTGGTCCTCATCCTCTGGGCGGCGACGATGTTCCATATCGGCCCGCACCATCACACCCCGTGGCGCTACGACCTCCCTGGGGCCGCCTTCGCAGCAGTCGGTTGGCTCCTACTTTCGCTCGGCTACGGCTGGTACATCCGCATCGCCGGTGGCGGAAACGAACTCGTCGGCGTGGCCGGGGCCGCCCTGCTGGGGCTCACCTGGATGTGGCTGGCATGTCTTGTCTTACTGGTAGGTGCCGAGTTGAACGAAATCTTGGCTGACAGGGCCAACGTCGTCGCTGCCCACACACCTTGGCGCCACCGCGCTCTGGCCATCTACAACAGCCGACAGACGAACGAGATTGTTGACGACGCGAGCCAGCCGACCAACGAAGATGGTCACGAAGATCGTGGCGTACCGGATGAGGAGACGTAACCTCAACGGGCCATGAGTGCCCTGACGATCGTGCTCCTGATCGCCGGTGTGGCATGCCTTGTACTCGGGGCGGAAGCACTCATTCGTGGCGCGGCTCGCTTGGCGGCCCGGACCGGTATGTCGAGCGTGGTGATCGGTCTGACCGTCGTGGCGTTCGGCACCAGTGCACCGGAACTGGCCGTGAGTATTGGCGATGTCCTGGGCGGTGGCGAAGATGCTGGCTCGATCGCGATTGGCAACGTCATCGGTTCCAATATTGCAAACATCTTGCTGGCTCTCGGGTTCGCTGCCGCGATTGGCGGATCTCTCATGGTCGCGCAGCGCATCGTCCGACTCGACGTGCCGATCATGATCGGT
Organism: Actinomycetota bacterium; assembly: GCA_015767405.1. Taxonomy (GTDB): domain Bacteria; phylum Actinomycetota; class Acidimicrobiia; order Acidimicrobiales; family Ilumatobacteraceae; genus Sva-07. The sequence goes on along the minus strand of JADWMG010000059.1, from coordinate 3,058 downwards.
GCTTCTGTCTTGATGCTGATCTTTTCGCTCAACGAACAAATCGGTCGAATCGAGGGAGCCGTGCTGACCGTCGCCTTGGTCGTCTACGTCACCTGGACCGTGGTGTCCGCCACTCGGGGTACTGCGCCAACGGTCGTATCCGAGTATGACGAGGCCTTCGACTCTGAGCATCTCGCCGCGAGGTCGGCGTGGTCCGATCTCGGATTCGTCGCCATCGGACTCGTGTTCCTCGTTGCCGGTTCGCAGGCACTAGTTGGCGCCGCGAGCGATATCGCAACCAGTCTCGGAGTATCTGATCTCGTGATTGGGCTGACGGTCGTGGCAGTCGGCACATCTCTTCCGGAGGTCGCCACCTCTGTCTTGGCAGCGATCCGCGGCCACCGCGATCTTGCGGTCGGCAATGCCATCGGCTCGAACCTGTTCAACCTGCTTGCGGTTCTGGGAATCACTGCACTGATCGCGCCCAACCCTCTCCCGGTCGCGACGAGCGCGATACAGGTCGACATTCCGGTGATGATCGTCGTCGCCGTTGCCTGCCTCCCGATCTTCGCCGACGGCCACGTACTGAACCGATGGGAGGGAGTCGTGTTCCTCGGGTTCTACGCGGGCTATCTCACGTGGCTCGTGCTAGACGCGAGCGACAACACTCTCCGAGATTCGTATGGCGACGTCGTTCTGTTCTTCGTTGTTCCGATCACGACCCTCACGTTGGCACTCATCGCCGTGCGGGCCCGAAGACGACCGACGATCGAACTCGACGAGCGCCTGATTGAAACGGAATCTGCCGACTAGAAATCAGCCTGTCGGGGCGACGAGCGCGGCGCCCACGATTCCTGCATTGTTAGCCATTGCGGCCGGCACAATTTCGGTACTGATCTTGACGTGGGGAAGCCAGTTCTCGTACTTCCTGCTGACTCCACCCCCGACGATGAATAGGTCGGGTGAGAACAGTTTCTCCAGATGCTCCAGATAGTACCGAACCCGCTTGGCCCACTGTTTCCAACTGAGGTCGTCTCGTTGGCGAGCCCGAGCAGCGGCACGGAGCTCGGCGTCCTGTCCATCGAGTTCGAGGTGCCCGAATTCGGTGTTCGGCACGAGCTTTCCATCTATGAACAGCGCTGAGCCGATGCCGGTACCGAGTGTCAGCAATATGACGACACCGTGGCGGTCCCGACCAGCGCCGAACCGCATCTCGGCAAGGCCTGCAGCATCCGCATCGTTGACCGTGCAGACGTCAAGACCGGTCGAGTTGGAGAACAGCTCGTCTGAACTGACGTTGATCCAGGAGTCATCAATGTTGGCGGCCGATGTGACGGACCCCTGACGAACGACGGCAGGGAGCGCCGCACCGAAGGGACGCGTCCAGTGATGGTGGTCGATCAAGGCACGGACGACCTCGGCGATGGTTGTCGGAGTCGCCGGATGTGGCGTATCGATCCGAAACCGATCCGAGGCCAACTCTCCCGTACCGAGGTTGACAATGGCGGCCTTCATACCCGTGCCGCCGATATCGATTCCGAGCCCCAGTTCCGTAGCGCCATCTGTCACGGCCGGACACGGTACCCAACTCCGACGGGGAACGCTGAATGATGACCGAATTGACCTCTCGAATCAGGCAGCGCGGTTAGGACCGGGGGCTGCGGGCCTCAGACCACGTGAGGCCCTTCTCCAGGTTCGGTTCTCGAGGTAACCCGAGGACGTGTTCGCCGACGATGTTCCGCTGGACCGCGAACGTCCCGCCGCCAAGGGTCAGGGCAGGATGGAACAGGTAGCCGAAGTGCCAGACAGGGTCGACGTCGGCAAAGATGTCGTCTCCCTTGAGTTTGTTCTCCACAGGGCCGGACTGTGCCGAGATCGGCAGCATTCCCGCGGGGCCGGACCCGGCAAGCATCCCTTCCGCGCCGGCGATGGCCTTGGCAAGCGACATGACGTGTTGGCCATGTTCGTCCGCCATGATCTTCTGGATCGAAGCCTCGGGCCCAGGTGTCTTGCCCTGCAGAGTCGCGCTGAGACTGCGCATCCGGTTGAGCCGGAGCAGTTCGGCTTCGATGTAGAGACGTGCCGCCTCATCGCGTAGCGATGGGTCTTGTAGCCCGCCATCGCGTCGTATCAGTTCGAGCAATTGTTCCGCCGAGGGACCCGCGCCCCAGAGCGAGCCGGCCGATGACAGCGACACCCGCTCGTTGGAGAGGGTCACCTTGGCCAGGCGCCAACCGTCGCCCTCGGCTCCGACGAGCAGTGATGCGGGGATGCGGACATCATCGAAGAAGACCTGGTTGAAGGAGTGCGCTGTGGTCATGTCGACGATCGGACTCATCGATATTCCGGGGAGGTCCATCGGACAGATGAAATAGGAGATGCCCTTGTGCTTCGGCTGGTCAGGGTCGGTCCGAGCGATCAGGATTCCCAAACTCGCGTGGTGCGCCCCGCTCGACCAGATTTTCGATCCGTTTACGATGTACTCGTCGCCGTCTCGAACAGCCCTGGTGGAAAGGCTGGCCAGATCGGAACCGGCGTCAGGCTCGGAGAACAGCTGGCACCAGAACTCTTCACCGCTGAAGATCTTCGGCAGGTACCGTTCGTGTTGTTCGGGTGTGCCCGCGAGAAAGATCGTCGGCGCAGCCCAACCGATTCCGATCTGGTTGCTCGGGCGCCGAATGCCGGCCTTGTCGAGTTCGTCGTCGATGACCAGTTGCGCCAGCGGATCAGCATCGAGGCCCCATGGCGCCGGCCAATGAGGCACGACGTATCCCGCCTCGGCAATTTCTCGGCCACTCGGATTCGGGTTGGCGGCAGCCCATTCTCTGACAGCCAATCGCTGAGGGTGATCGTCGGGTGGCAGGTCGAAGTCCATCGCTCGAGATTCTTACCGCTAGCCCCGCCCCACGCCCACTCGGACCAACCCTGCGGTGAGCGAAGGCGCGCACAGGTCGCGCCCAAGCTCACCGGAAGGGCTTACCTGAAGGGCTCCGGGTCAGGAGGGCAACTTCTTCTTTGCGGCGGGCTTCTTTGCGGCGGGCTTCTTTGCCGTCTTCTTCTTTGCGGCGGGCTTCTTTGC
>JADWMG010000227.1 GCA_015767405.1 Actinomycetota bacterium | reverse complement strand
CGCGTCATTTGAAGCGGACGCCTAGTTGGTCGCATCCCGCCATTGTTGCCTTTCGTGCCCCACAGCGGGCAGCGCGCCAGCGTTGTTCCCCGAACGTTTCTCACTCCGAGCCGCCAGCCACCATCGAGATGTGAGCGATGTTTGCGCCTTGCGCCCGCATTGCTCATTCCTGTTGTTCGACGAGAACTGATGTGAGCGATGCTCGCGGTAGGTGCCCTTGGATTCCAGTGGTCAGTGCAACATGAGTTTGTTGAACACTTCTAATGGTGTCAGATATCCGAGTCGTTTGCGTGGCCGGTTGTTGAGCTCGGCGGCGACGTCGTCGAATTCGGGTTGGGAGTACTCAGACAGGTCGCAGCCTTTGGGGAAGTATTGGCGGAGAAGGCCGTTGGTGTTTTCGTTGCTGCCGCGCTGCCATGGGGCGTGCGGGTCGCAGAAGAACACTGGGATATCAGTGGCGATTGTGAATTTGGCGTGGGCTGCCATCTCGATGCCTTGGTCCCAGGTGATCGACCGGCACGCCTGAGCGGGCAATGTTCCAATCTGGCGTTGCAACGCTCCAGCAACGGTGTCAGCACGCCGATCATCGGGTAGCTCGATCAGCATCGTGAACCCGCTAGATCGCTCAACAAGGGTTCCGGTCTGAGATTTGCCTCCAGCTCCGATGATCAAGTCGCCTTCCCAATGGCCCGGCACTGCACGGTCCTCGATCTCTGCTGGCCGATCCGCGATCATCACCATGTTCTGGATCCGGTCCCCAGTCGCGTTACGAGCTGTCACAGCACGCGACTTACGCCGCTTACGTTGGCTGCGTAGATGTTTCACCAACTCTTTGTTCAAACCGGTCCGGCCCTGCACGAACAGAGCCTGATAGATCGTTTCTGGCACAGCCCGCATTGTTTCATCGTCAGGGAACTCTTCAACAAGCCTTCCACTGATCTGTTCAGGCGACCAGTTCTGCTCGAGCCATCCCTCCACCACAACTGCCAACACCGGGTTGGATTCGAACACTGTCAACTTCGGTCGCTTCGCACGCTCAAGCGTCGCCAGATCAGCAGCCACTGCCCGATACTCGACCTGACCGCCATTGCGTTCGACCTCGCGGTACACCGTTGACCTGTCACGACCGATCCGGCGGCTGATCTCAGCAAACGACCACTTACCGACCAGACCGCGAGAGATTTCCTCACGATCCTTCAACGACAACTGTGTCTTTGAACGTGTCGGCCAACGAGGCGGCACCCCGCCGGCCTCTCGCACAATGATCCACAACATCTGATGCGAACACTTGAACCGTTTCTGAACCTCAAGCCACTTCTCACCATCATGCAACCGCATCAATATCTTGCGCCGAATCTCGTCAGGCATCCGACCCCTCTTGCCACGCTGCCAAGGAACAACCATCACAACCCTCCTAATTAATCGAGTGTTGCACCCACCGATGGAACCCAAGGCCGACATTGCTCATCGCCCGATCGAGATCTTGTTGTGAGCGATGTTGGCGGTGGGTGCGTGGATTGCTCACACTGCCTGACAGTCCGGGCTGGGTATGAGCGATGCTCGCGCCTTGCGCCCGCATTACTCATGGCGTCTGGCGCGGATTGGGACGTTTCGTCAGGGGGTGGTGAGGAGGTCGCGGCGGAGGGCGAGGAGCTTGGGGGCGGGCTCGCCGTCGGACCAGGAGTCGGCCACGATCACCCGCTCGTACGATTCCCACTCCTGGCGGACGCCGGCGAGATCACCGGCTCGGGCATGGGCGCGCATGCGCAGACCGATCAGTTCTTCGTGCCCTGGCAGAACCTTCAGGCCCTGTCCGGTTGCCCAGAACACGGCGTCAGTGTCGCCGACCGACAATGCGTGTGCCGCGAACTCCGACGAGACACTGATTGCCAGGAGCACCAGATTGGACGTGATGCCTTCAGCGTCGGGCCAGAGATAGCTCGTGCCCGCGAAGGGCATGTCGCGAATCATCTCCACAGCGGGCCGCAGAGTCTCGATCGCCTGCGTAGGAGGTTCGGCCCGAGCGCGATCGAGCCGCTCCTGCATCAGCTGCGAATCGGTGACAACCGCATCGTGGATCGGAAGTTGCTCGGTCAACGTCCTGGCCAACCACTCCTCACCGTCAGCGGGCACAACCAAACGACCCAACGCACGCCTCGCCTCCGACACGACGTTGGCGAACGTGGCGTCTCGCACGTCGAGTTCCCACAACGCAGTACGCGCACCGGTTCGTGTCCCTCTGTCTCTATGTGTCGCGAGCCACGCGATCAGCTCGACAGTCTTCGACCTCTCGAACTGGCCCTCTGATCCATCCCGGTCGATGACATCGATCGACCCCATCAGGCGAACGACAATTTCGTGAGGCATCGGCTCGAAGGGGGCGGAAGAAGCGTCGTCCACTTGATCAGGGCCGGGCTCAGCGTTTTCGAGCGGTCCCGTCGCATCGGCGAGTACTTCTACGACCTCGTCGAGCTCGATCTGGCTGAGCCCAATTGGGGACAGCGAAATCGAGTCACTGAATGCGTGAAACGTCCACCCCGCTGGTTCAGCGAGCAGGCGGCTTGTAGCGGTCGGCAATCCGGATTTGCCGGCTGCCGCAACGACAGCTAGCCCGTGACCGGTCGGCGGAAGTGCCTCGTTGGCAACGATCTGGTCAGCGTTGTCGTCGCTGTTGAGCAGGATGATTGCTGGCTCCCATACTTCCCCTCCGGTGCGGAGCGAACGGAGAGCGAATGATGTTCGCTCATCGGTCAGCGTCGAACCGACCAGTGAGACAGCCAATTCGAAGGCCGCGTCGACGGTGTTCGCTCGATGTGCATTGCGATGGCTGAGGACTGCTGCCTCTGGCAGGGAAACGGTAATGAGATGGGCGACCTCCGCGTACATCGATGACGCGAGCCCGGTGGCTATGGCCGTGATCACTTCGTCTGCCTGCGTTGGCTTGGCCTCGATCGCGAGCACTCCGCATGCTTCGAGGTCTACGAGCACGTCGTCACCGTCGTCGGTAACCCCGAGTTGCACGAAGGCGATCGACGGCATGCCGACTCGGCGGGCGTCTTCGCTCAGCAACTCGATGGGTACGGCCGCAGCCAGCACCCAGTCCTGATCGACGCCGCCCCAAGGAGGGGGGAGCTCGGCCGCTCCAGTCAGTCGCAGCGCGACGTCGCCGTCGGGGGTCACGCGGACCCAACCGATCTGAGCATCGCCGTCAACGAGCGCGCTGGCCGCTGCTCTGCACGCGACGTCAACCCTCGCCGCTCGTTCGCCGGCGTCGATGGTGCGGAGACGCTTTTCGGTGACTACTACCTCGTCACGTGGTTCGGGGACTCGACTTCGAGGCATTGAGGCGCGAAGACGCTGGCGGCGCCGAACTGCCACCAAGGCCAGGATGCCGGCCGCGAGAAGAGCCGCGTGCTCGATGCGAATTGGTGACGGCGCGTCGGGTGCTTCACCTTCTGGCCCTCGCTCATTTGAGGCGTCGCCACTTTGCTGCCCCGCTGCCGGGATCGTTGTAGAGGTCGTCGTGGGAACAGCGGTGCTCTCGACGGTCGCGCTCCCGCTGGTCGTGGCTTCGACGGCTGCCGCAGTAGCAGCTGGCGGAAGCGTTGAAGTTGGGCCCGGTGGAGTCGGATCCGTTGTGCTCGTGGCTGGTGACTGTTCCTCGACGGATGCTGACGACTCAGCCGTCGGCGAGCCTGTCGAGCCGGGCTCCGGATTCTCGGTGGTCGGGGCGGCGGATCCCACTTCGAGGTCCCATCCTGGAAGGATCAGGTTCGGGTCATCGAAGGTTCTACCTTCCCCCATGTCGCGGCCCGCATTCTGGTTCCAGATCTCAGGCCATGCTGTGGCGTCTCCGAGTTCCTCTTCGGCGATTCCCCAGAGAGTGTCGCCGGGTTGAACGACGTACTTCGTCGGTTGCTGGGGCCGGTTGGTGCCCGATTCGAACGTCGGCTCGATGGCGAGGTGGGCCGGTATCGAGAGTTCCCATCCGACTTCGATGTAGGCGGGGCTCGTGAAGCGCTGGCCGTTGGTCATGACGATGCCGAGGTTGAGCTCGAGAATCGAGTTGGCCACCTCGAGGATCCTGCTCTCGTCCCCTCCCGAGAGGCCCGCCGCAATCGAATAGACGGACTCGCCAGCTTGCACAACATGCACGACCGGGTCGAGGTTGGGTACCGATTCCTCTGGCTCCTCACCTTGGGTGCCGTACGAGAACGAAGTTGTCGAACCACTGTCCGAATTCGTGGGCACGTCCCGTGTCGCAACGGGTGACGATCCGTCAATCCCAGTTGCGGAGCCTGAGGCGATCGAGGCCCGTGGTGACATGACCGGAATCACAATCAGGAGGCCGATCGCAATGAATCTCCCCGCTTGCTGTGCCCAACCGAACCCCCGCACGGAAGGCATCGCCAGGCCCCGATGTCGGATCATGTGGGCCATCTCGATTGCTGTGCTGACAAGTATCACGACCGCAGCTAGCCAGATGACGCAGATGCTCAACCGGATGATGAGATCGATCACGTTGTCGTCAGCGAGGGGATTGCTCAGAGCGTTGCCTACGTCGGAAACACTCCAGCGCCACGGCGCGGTGGTTCCCGAGAGAGGGTTGCCGGAATTGAATCGGGATTGCGCGGCGAGGACCAGCCCAACCGGAACTCCTACGCACAGGACGCCCAAAGCCACTAGCGAGGCGATGAAGCGCCCGATGTCGCGTGGGCCATGCATTGACTGGCTCACGGCGCGCGCTCCGCTCGTACCGTTCCCGCGCCAGTCACAGTTCGTCCACCGTCGGTGATCGAGACTGCCACCGAGACCTTGTCGAGGTCGACCACGATCGATGTGATCGTGCCGTCCACTCCGTAGCTGGCAAAGAGTGACGTGGCGACTCTTTGGGCAGCTTCACGAGCCGCCGGTGCATCGATACTGATGACGGCATCGTCGCTTGCTCGACACACCACGATCAACGTCGTGCGCGAGCCACACCAACCCCAGGAATGTGAAAGCGAATATCAGTGCCACGCCAGCAACGAGACCGGAGCCGTGTTCGCCGCGAAACCGTCTGTCATGGCGATCGGGAGCGGCCACGCTGATGGTGTCAATCATCACGGGCCACCTTCGGCCGCGCGTAGCGGGTCGATCGTCGCGAAAGCGGTCGCGCTGGTCGGCCCGGGTGTTGGCGGGTTGATGACCTCGAGTCCATCTGTTGAGACGGTGCAGGACACCGTTACGGCCACCTGACCTCCCGGTCGGAAGTTTGATGTGTCGACCACAACGCGCGGAGCAGCGCACGACGTCGGATCAACGAGCATCGCCGCTCCAACTTGTTCGGCTGCTGCGCGCGCCCCGACGATCGTTCTCTCCTGGGCGGCGGCCTGGGCCGCCGACTCCGCAGCGCTCTGAACTGTTGCCCGGCTATCGACGCCGCGCCCGAGAAAGACGATCACGAGGGCCAACCCAATTGCGGCTGGAGCGATCAACGCGAGACCGAGCGCGTCGCTGGAGCCGCAGTCTCGAACATCGGGCCGTCGAATCGGAGTTCGACCAGGGGTCATTCGAAAGGTCATTGGGGAGTCAGCTCTTCGATGGGAACCGCTGAGGTGACCGAAACACGTGTCGATGTGCCGTGGATGATCCCCGGTGCATCGGCCGTGATGGTCACAGCGACGAGACCGTCGCTGATCGCCACGATTACGTTCACGTCGTTGAGGTCGGTGTCCGCCTCGAGGATCGTGGTAGCGGAGCTGGTGGCGTCGCCCGCAGCAACTTTCGACCGAGCAATCAGCGCAGCCGTGTCCCGAGCGACCACCCGGGCCTCGGTCTTCGCGTGGCTCCACAGAGCGGCTTGAAAGGCAGCAAATGCCAACAGCACAAATACCGGTGTCAGCAGGGCCACTGAAAGCGAAGTCGCCGCGCCCGAATCGCCTCGCAGGCGATGCCCAGCGCGGCCACATCCCGGAGGGATCTGTGTCGGATCTTCGCCCATACCGCTAGCGCTGCTGGTTGGCTATGGAGCCGACGGAGATTGGACCGGCGTACTCGCGGTCGTGCGGATCTGGCTCCAGATGATCGCCGCGACAACAGCGACACTGACCGCCGCAGCGGCGTACCACAGCACTTGTTCGATTGACACCGCTCCGCGATCGGACCACAACTCACGGTCGGTGCCGCTTGCGAGATCATCAGGCGTGAGGCGTCGCAACGTGCCATGGA
>JADWMG010000226.1 GCA_015767405.1 Actinomycetota bacterium | reverse complement strand
GTAAGGAGGGGCGGGTCCTCTTTACGAAGTAGTCGTTGACCGATTACTCCTGTCGGAGCTTCTGTGGTGGTTTCGTCTGTGACTGTCATTGCTGGACCCCCATCCAGTTGAACTCGGAAAAGATTTCGTTGTATACCGCTGCGGAGGCAGCGGCGGCGATTCAGTCTGCTGACGCAGCGGCCAGGACTGACTTGACGATGTTGTGGTAGCCGGTGCACCGGCAGAGGTTGCCTTCGAGGCCGAGACGGACGTCTTCTTCGGTCAGGTTCGGATTGTCGTTGACAAGGCTGGTGGCGGCCATCACCATGCCCGGCGTGCAGTAACCGCATTGCAGGCCGTGGTTCTCCATGAACGCCTGCTGCATGGGATGCAACGTGCCGTCGTCGGAGGCCATGCCTTCGATCGTGGTGATGTCTTGGCCGTCGGCCTGGACGGCGAGGACCGTGCAGCTCTTCACAGCCTCACCGTTCATGTGGACCGAGCATGCGCCGCAAGACGAAGTGTCACACCCAATATTGGTGCCGGTGAGGCCGACGTGTTCTCGAATGTATTGCACTAGCAGCGTGCGCGGCTCGACGTCGTGCGTTTGCTGTGTTCCGTTGATCGTGACGGTGATCTCCACAAATGCCCCCAATTGCTCGTGTATCGATTGCTGAACCTGGCCCTTGGAGTTTCGGGGCCGGAATGACATCATGCCTCATTTCGGCGTCACGGTTGTCATGCAGCCGCGATTTCTATGCGAACGCGTGAACAAGTTGCGCACTATGTGCGCAAGAAGTTCACGCGTTGGGGACTCTCAGCCGAAGAGTGCTGAGCCGTCTTTGACGGCCAGGTAGATCAGAAAGGCGATAATTGCGCTGCCGAATATCGTGTAGTGCCACCGCTTGGAGTGATCGGCGCGCCAGAACCTGCGGATGCTGAACACGATGGAAATGATCGCGAGCACACCGATCACGAGACCCACCCAGGGGCCAACGCCGCGGGCGATGCCGACAGCCGGCAACACGAACGGGAAGATGATGTACATCAGCAGACAGCGAACGCTGCTCACCACGAGCGACTTCTGAAATGCTGATCGTGCCTCGTCGGCCGTGGCGGTCTTGCCTTCCGGCAGAATCAGCAGTCGACGCATGAACCGGTCGAGTGATGACCCCTGGCGGACGGGCGCCTCTGCAACGGGTGCATCGACAGTCACAGCACCATCGATGGTGTCGTGGGCGGGGCGATCGGCGGTTGTACTCATGGCCAACTCAGACGGTACGTGGATGCCACGGCGCTCACAACTTCTGCGGGCGAGTCGACGACATGCGCGGCGCCGGCATCGGTGAGCTCGCTGTGCGTACCGAAGCCCCACGACACCCCGATGCAATCGATGTTGTTCTGCAGGGCTCCCTCGACATCGTGGTCGCGATCGCCGACCATAACTACATGGTCACCCGCATCGATTCCGAGTTCATCGAGCGCAAACTCGATCACGTCGGCCTTGGTGCGACGGCCGGAACCGACCTCGATGGTGGCTCCGGCCTGAACGCTGAAGTGCTCGGTGAAACCGAAGTGCTCGACGATTCGGACCGCTGTGACCTGTGGTTTCGCGGTGGCTATTGCCAATGTGTACTCGTTGTCGCGGAGATCGATCAGCATCTCGGCTATACCGGGGTAGACGTCGTTCTCGTAGAGTCCGACGTCTTCGTAACGCTCTCGATACGAGTGGATCACCCGTTTGAGTTCGCTCTCCGGGATCCCGAGTATCGGCAAGGTTTCTTCGAAGGGCGGGCCGATCAGAGACCTGACCTGGTCGTATGACGGCGGTTCGAACCCGCAGGCCGCAAAAGCGTGTTGCAGTGATCGGGAAATTCCGAGGGATGAGTCGGACAGGGTGCCGTCCAGGTCGATGAGAACGTGTGTGCGCGTCATGAGAGGTTGCTCAGCTGGCGAGCTTCATGAGGCTCTCGAGGTCGTCGTCGGTGCCGACGGCGATGATCACCTGATGGGGCTCGATCATCGTGTCCGGGTCGGGGTTGGTGGTGAACGTGCCGTCGACCAATCGGAGGGCGAGCACCAGTACGCCGGTCTTCTGCCTCAGGTTTGCGTCACGCAACGTCTGTCCGGCGAGGACTGACCTCTCCGGCACATCCAGTTCCTGCATCCGGAACTCGAGGGAGCGTTCGTGCATGACGACGTCGATGAACTCCGCAACATTGGGTCGAGCGACGAACGATGCCATCCTGGCCGCCCCGAGTTCTTGCGGGTTGACGACCCGGTCGGCGCCGGCGTTGGCCAACTTCGGCACGCTTTCGTCTTTGCGAGCCCTGGCGACGATGAAGAGCTTGGGAACGATCGCGCGCGCGGACAAGGTTACGAACAGATTTTCGGCGTCGCCCTCCAACGCTGCGATCAAGGAATCGGCATGTTCGATTCCGGCCGCGCGCAGGGTCGCGTCGAGTGTGGCGTCGCCGACAACTGTCGGGTATGGCACATCAGCGACGCGGTCAGCTTCAAGATCGACGACGACGATCTGGTGCCCGGCGTGAACGAGGTCTTCAGCGACTGCCTTTCCGACGCGGCCCCATCCGGCCACCACTGTGTGGCCGTTGAGCTTGTTGATTTCCCGATCCATGAGTCGCCTCCCGACGAAGTCCCGCAGCTGTCCTTCTACGACGAGCTGTACTCCCAATGTGAACGTGTAGAGCACGGTCGAAACACCGGTGATGATGATGACGATCGTGAACCACTTCTCCGCGTTGTTGAACTCGTGCACCTCGCGGAATCCGACTGTTGTCACTGTGGTCACCGTTTGATAAACCGCGTCGGTTGGGCTCAGGCCGAACAACCAGTAGCCAATTGTGCCAATTGCGAAGACCGCAACAACCATGCCGAAGGCCCGGCGAAGGCGGCCGATTGCGGTGTAGTTCACTATTTCGAACTTAGTTCAAATGACACGAATGGGGTCAGACCCCATTCGTGTCATTTCATTCGTCGAGATGGTTCAAGCCACGACGGGCGAACCAGAGGGTCAAGGTGCTGAGGACTCCAAGCGCGAGGAGCCCACCCCAGGTGTTGTTCCAGGAGATTTCAGTGACCCAGCCCTCACGCGCCAACCGCAGAATATTGGTGAACGGATTGACCCGCGCGACCGTATGCAGCCATCCCTCCATGATGAAGAGCGGAACCTGAGCATCGGTGAGGAAGAGCCCGATGAACAGGGTCAGCTGCATGAGCGCGGCGGCGCGCATGTCTTGGAATCGGAACGCGAGGCCGAGGCCCCATCCTGTCCCGGTGGCGGCAAGTCCGAATCCGGCGATGTAGAGCGGGAGCAGACCGATCGGTCCGGTTATGAGGCGTGCACCGAACAAAAATCCGACAGTCACGACGATTGTGGTCACGATCGCTGATCGTGCGAGTGCCCCGAGCAGTGGCCCGGTGATCAGTGATGCCCGTGGTGTGGGCGCGGTCCGCAGCCGATCGTAGAAGCCGTTCTCGATGTCGCGGACGGCAGCGAGCCCGACCCCGATGCCGGTGAAGCCTGACCCCATCAGCACCGCGAGCGGGAGGAACCAGTTGATCGAGCGGTCGGTCGGGAAGCCCGGAATCCTGGTGATCGCGTAGAACGTCCCGGAGAACGCGATCGCCTGGAAGACCGGCATCAGTAGTGCTGGAAGGAACGCCGATGGCAACCTTCGGATGTTGTGCAACTCTCGCTTGGCGAGGCCAACGGATGCAGCTGCCAGGGAAGTGCGCGTCGTGTTCAGCGGGCGCGTGGGCACCGGCGCCTTCGCGGGTTGCTGGTCGGCGTCGACGGTCATGAGCGGGCCAGCCGTTTGTTCAATGAACGAAGAGCAAGCGCAATGGCTCCAACGGCGAGCGCCGCCGGTATGAGCAGGGCGCGTGCTAGCGCCGACCATGTGAGGCCGTGGATGACAAGATCGCGCATTCCCTCGACGAGGTAGGAGATTGGGTTGTAATCGGCGAGCGTGCTGTAGATCCCGCTCATCGTCTCCCGTGGGAAGAAGGCCGATGAGAAGAAGAGTGCGATGAAGAGCAGCGGGAAGGCTCCCTGCACCGCTTCGG
>JADWMG010000058.1 GCA_015767405.1 Actinomycetota bacterium | reverse complement strand
ACAACACTGAAATTGGCGACCGGAATCTGTCTCGTCGCACAGCGCGATCCAATCCACAATGCGAAGGAAGTAGCCAGCGTCGATGCGTTGTCCGACGGCCGCTTCTTGTTCGGAATCGGATACGGCTGGAACAAGGAGGAAATGGCTCAACACGGCACTGCCTATGGTGAGCGTCGGGCCATCTTGCGGGAGAACATCCTCGCAATGAAGGAGCTGTGGACGACCGATGAAGCTTCCTTCGAGGGCGACTTCGTCTCGATCGAACCCAGCTGGGCCTGGCCCAAGCCAGCCCAGTCGCCGCACCCCCCAATCATTCTCGGAGGCGCTGCCGGGCCCCGTACCGCGGCCGACATCGCCGAGTTCTGTGATGGCTGGATGCCGATTGGTGGACGCAGCGCTATTGCAAAATGGCCAGAGGTCGAAGCTGCCTGCGAGAAGATCGGTCGCGATCCCTCGACGATCGAAATCGGCGTCTTCACGCCGCCACCTGACGAGGAGGTACTCGCCGAACTCGCCGACAAGGGCGTAACGCGGGCCGTGTTCGCACTGCCACAGGGACCTCGCGATGAGGTGCTGGCAGCGCTCGAGACGTTTGCCCCGCTCGTCGACAAGATGCGCGATGCCTGACCCACAGACCGTCGAATCCTCGCCTGCGTAACACACGGCACTCGCTGATCTGACAGATTGGCAGGATGAGCGATACCGGTTCGACCGCCCCTTTCGACACGACTCCCCTGCCGAAGTCGTACGCCGATGTCACCGTCGGCAGCGCGACCAAGAAGATGGCCTACTTTGACTCAGGCCCTGCACCCGACACCGATCACACTGTCGTGTTCCTCCACGGCAACCCGACGTCTTCTTATCTATGGCGCAACATCATCCCGCACGTTCAGACGCTCGGCCGCTGTGTGGCACCTGATCTGATCGGCCAGGGCGACTCCGACAAGCTCGATGATGTCGGCCCAGGCTCCTACCGATTCGTCGAACACCGGGCGTGGCTCGACCGTCTTCTCGACACGCTCGACCTAGGCGACAACATCGTGTTCGTCATCCACGACTGGGGATCTGCGCTGGGGTTCGACTGGGCGAACCGTCACCGTGACAGGGTTTCCGGAATCGTGTACATGGAGGCGATCGTGATGCCGGTGCCGTCGTGGGATCTGTGGCCCGAAAACGCCCGCGGCATCTTTCAAGGTCTGCGGTCAGAAGCCGGTGAAGACATGGTGCTCGACAAGAATCTGTTCGTCGAGGCGATACTCCCCAGCGCCGTCCTTCGCGGATTGACCGCTGAGGAGCACGACGAGTACCGACGCCCATTTGTCCAGGCGGGCGAAGATCGCCGCCCGACACTGACCTGGCCTCGCGAGATCCCGATCGAAGGCGAGCCGGCCGATGTAGTCGAGATCGTTCAGGCCTACGCGGATTGGTTGAGTCAGTCGGATACGCCGAAGCTGTTCATCGACGCTGAACCTGGGGCCATTCTGACCGGCGACCAACGTGAGTTTTGCCGTAGCTGGCCGAATCAGCGTGAGGTCCGTGTCGCTGGCAACCACTTCATCCAGGAAGACAGCCCGCACGAAATCGGTGACGCGATCGCGGCGTGGATTTCCAGCGGATTCGATCCTCGAACCACCGCATGAGCACTGCACCGTCCTGGGAAGTCATTGTCGACGGGATTGATTTCGGCGAGGGCCCCCGATGGCATGACGGCCGACTCTGGTTCAGCGACTTCTTCCAGCACACGATCTCCTCCGTCGGTGACGACCGCATCCGGCGCGTGGAGCTGGAATACGACGGCCAGCCATCCGGACTCGGTTGGCTGCCTGATGGTCGGCTTCTGTTCGTGTCGATGCTCGACCAACGAGTGATGCGCGTCGAGAGTGACGGTACGGTCGTCGAACACGCCGATCTCGACGGGATCGCCGACGGCCCTTGCAACGACATGGTCGTCGGTTCGTATGGGAACGCATACGTGGGCAACTTCGGTTTCGACATGTTCGGTGGTGCTGAGTTCGCAACTGCGACGCTGGCGGTCGTCTGGGCAGATGGAGCGGTCACGGCCGCCTCCGATGCCGACAACCTGGCGTTTCCAAACGGTTCGGTGATCACCGACGACGAGTCAACACTGATCGTCGGCGAAACATTCGGTGCTCAATTCACGGCATTCAGCATCACGCATGACCGCCGCTTGGCTGGCCGTCGCGTATGGGCCGAGGTTCCGGGTATGGCGCCGGACGGATGCACTATCGATGAGCAAGGAGCGATCTGGTTCTCGGACGCGGCCGGCAAGCAGGTTGTGCGAGTGAAGGAAGGCGGCGAGATCACCGACCGGTTGCCGACGCCCGACAACACTTACGCATGCATGCTTGGTGGGCACGACGGGCGCACGCTGTTCGTTCTGACATGCGAAGATTCACGGCCCGACGTCGCAGCGGGCGCCGCCACCGGCGTATTGCTGGCAACAGAGGTCGCCATCCCCCGCGGTCCCAACTCCCGCCCGTAGCGCCCCCTCAAACCGAACAACCCGAAATATGCCTGGATTCATTCATCCAGCGCATGATCTGAGGCACATTTCGGGTTGAGGGTCTGGTTTCAGAGGACTTGATTGCCGTACATCTCTCCGAGGGGGTCGGAGATCAACTCGAGGCGTTCGCCGTCAGGGCCCACGAAGTACATCGAAGTGCCACCTGCGAGAAAGACCTCTACTCCCGCGGCTTCGAGCTTGCCCCGGACTCGTTCCCAGTTGTCGCGGGGCATCGAGATGGCCAAGTGGTGGTGGCCGCCGAGCACCTCTTGGTATTCCTCCAGGCCGAGGCCGGGGAAGTCGAAGAACGCGAGGGCGTTCCCGTTACCGATGTCGAAGAAGAAGTGCGTCGAACCCACATAGTCGCGGTTCTGGAAAAGCTCGGTCATCGGGAACTCGAGGAGACCTTGATAGAAGGCGATCGTGCGCTCGACGTCAGACGAGATCAAGGCCTGGTGATGCACACCACGCGCCGAAGAAGCCGGACGTTCACCTGGTGACAACAGATACTTGCCCCTCATGCGATCCCACTCATCCTCGCGGTCAGGATGGTCGCCGTCTTGCTCGGAGCCAAAGTGAGGTGCATCGTCTGACATCGCAACATTCTGCCAGAGCCCCAGGTGCGCATCGGTTCGTGTTCGACTCAAACCACTGTCTCTGCAAGAATCCTCCGGGGGAACAGCCAAGGGAGCCACTATGACCGTCATCGATCGCTCAACAGGTACATATTCGATCACGCCTATGTCACCGACGATTGGCGCGATGATCCACGGCGTCGATCTGAGCGGTCCGCTCAACGACAACCAGATCAATGAGATCCGCCAGGCAATGCTCGACTACAAAGTCGTGTTCTTCCGCAATCAAGACCTCACCACGGAACAACATCTCGCGTTCGCAAGGCGCTTCGGTGGGCTCGAAGTTCACCCGTTCGCGATCAACAAGCCCGACTACCCCGAGGTGTTGGCGATCACTCACGACGCCGATCACCCAGGCCAAGAGAACGGCTGGCACTCTGACGTGACGTGGCGACTCGAACCCTCGCTCGGCTCGATCCTGCGATGCGTGAAGGCCCCGGATGTGGGCGGCGACACCTTGTTCGCTGACATGTACGCGGCCTACGACGGCCTCCCGCAACGCATCAAGGATCGCGTCGACGGGCGCACCGCCCGCCATGACTTCCCCAACTTCCGGGCGCGTCTCCGGCAAGGTGGCGCGACCGAAGATGAGATAGCAGCTCTCGTTGTGGAGTACCCCAATCCTGAGCATCCGGTCATCCGTACCCACCCGGAAACGGGACGCAAGGGAATCTATGTGAATGCCGCGTTCACCCAGGAGATCGTCGGTATGGACCCTGACGAGAGCGACGAGCTCCTCACGATTCTCTACGCACAGGCGCAGTTCCCCGAGTACCAGGTGCGGTTCATGTGGGAGGAAAACTCGATCGCATTCTGGGACAACCGCTCGTGCCAGCACTACGCGGTCTCCGACTACTGGCCCAACAGACGTCAAGTGGAGCGAGTCACAATCATCGGTGACACCCCGTACTACGACGCCGCGCAGGCGCCCACCGAGATCGCTGAGAGCCCGTTCCGCGGCAAGATCAAGATGTGGTCTGACAGCTGACGATCACTACTCGCCTCGCGTGAGCTCAGCGGTCGAGATTACGAAGAAGAGCGTCGAGCGCGATCACGTAGCTGTCGGCGCCGAAACCCGCCACCACTCCCAGACAAACCCCTGTAACCAACGAGGTATGGCGAAAGTCTTCGCGGGCATGCACATTCGACAGATGGGTCTCGACGACCGGCAAGTCGACCGCGGAGATCGCGTCTCGTAGAGCAATGCTCGAGTGCGTGTAAGCGCCGGGATTGAACACCACGCCGTCCGCCCAACTCTTGGCCTCGTGGAGCGCATCGACGAGCGAACCTTCGCTGTTGGATTGCACGTCTTTGATCTCGGCGTCCCGCTGACCGGCAAACAGTCGCAGACCATCGAGGATGACGTCGAGTGTGACCGCACCGTAGACATCGGTTTCGCGAGTGCCCAATAGGTTTAGATTCGGACCGTTGAGCACGAGGATCTGACGCGGCATGCTCCGAGGATACGCCATGCCACCCACCCGTTCTCGTGAACTATTACCGACGTGTCGTCGGCCAAAGATCACGAGAACGTCGAGAGTGGTGTGACGGAGGATCGGGGCGCGTACGAGACGTGACAAGCTGAGGCGATGACGGACGCCGATGCAGTCGATTTCGCCCTCCTGCTACTTCGCTGCGGTGTCGGCGCGGTGATGTTGGCTCACGGGGTCAACCATGTGTGGCACGGCAACATCACGGGCACCGCCGAATGGTTCGGGTCGATGGGGATGAAGCCGGCCAAACTGCACGCCTGGCTGGCCAGCGTGACTGAAATCGGTGCAGGGCTCCTACTGATCGTCGGGCTGTTGACACCTTTCGCTGCCGCTGGAGTAGTCGGCGTGACGTTCGTCGCCTGGGCAATCAACCACCGCGGCAACGGCTTCTTCATTTTCCGCCCGGGTGAAGGCTGGGAGTACGTGATGGTGCTTGGCCTAGCGGGCATTGCGCTCGGCACGCTCGGACCCGGCACTTGGTCGCTCGACGACGCCTTCGACATCATCGATGATCTCACCGGTACGGCGGGGCTACTGATTTCGGCCGTCGCCGGAATCGGTGGAGCGATCGCCCTCCTCGCCGTTTTCTGGCGACCGCCCACCGCCGAGGACTAACCGTTCTCGTGAACTATTACCGACGTGTCGTCAGCCAAAGATCACGAGAACGGTGGAAGCTGATGAGCGCCGGCAGTCAGATCAGGGGTTCGGCTGCGGTGCTGAAGGTCGGACTCAGATGTGACGTGTCGTTGTAGCAACGAATGACCCATCGATCATTCTCGACCACGATGTGTGAAATCGAAGCATTGTCGGCACCTGTGAACGTAAACCCCTTGGTGCCGGCGGCGAGATTCATGACCTGGCCGATGACGCCACCGTGAACGACAGCAACAACAAGCTCGTCGCGGTGCGCGGCAGCGACGCGTTCGATGCCTCGCCGCACCCGATTCTCGAACTGGTGAGCCGGCTCGCCACCCGGAATCACGTCCCAGCGTTGCTCGACGTACATCAGCTGGACGAGTGGATCGTTGTCGGCCACGCGCCGCCGGAACTCGCCTCCCTCCCAGTCGCCGAGAAACACCTCCCGTAAGTCAGCCTCGACAATCGCCTCCTGGTCGAGTTGCGCCAGTAACGGGGCGGCGGTCTGCCTAGTGCGCTGAAGCGTTGTGACGTAAACCGCGGCAATACTCTCGCCGGTATCGATCAGACGTTGAGCAGCGAGGATCGCCTGTTGCTCGCCAACCGGATCGAGCGGTGGATCGCCATGGCCCGCGACAAGCGGAAATGCCTCACCCTCGACGTGTGGTGCGGACTCGCCATGTCGAACGAGGAGGATCTCGCATGCGCCCGGTGGAGGAGCAAATCGAGTTTGACGGAATTCACGAGTCTCGGTCACCCGACGAACCTACCCAATCAGACGTTTGTAGGAAATTCTCTGCCGTATAGGACCAGAAAGTTACCTGCAAACGTCTGATTGAATGAAAGTCCCATGAATAAGTCAGCACGCCCGATCGATGCGATCGACCTTGCCTCACTCCCGCTGTTCGTGGGAACGATGGTCTGGGAGTATCAGGTGTTGAAAAAGCGTGAGCTGCGAGAATTCGGCGACCTCGACGACGCCACCGAAGAGGAACTGTCCGATCCCCGGCTCCCGCCCGACCCTCTCGTTCCGGTCGGCTACGAACGTCGTGATACCCAAGCCAGCCTGTCGATGTTGGTTGGCAACGTGGCGGTGAACCTTGCCCTGGCAGGAGCAGTCGGCGCGCTCGGGAAGTTCGTCTTCCGACACCGCATCGTCAACCTCGGTGCAACTCGATGGTCGCTTCCGGTCGCGATGGTCGCCTGGGATTTCCTCTACTACTGGGATCACCGGTGGATGCACGAAGTACGGCTCTTCTGGGCCAACCACGTCAGCCATCACTCGAGTGAGCGTTACAACCTGTCGACCGCCCTCCGTCAGCCGTGGTCGGGATTCCTGACAGCTTGGGTGTTCCTTCCAATGCCACTGCTCGGCATTCCTGCCCACCATGTCGCCAAAGCCGGGCAGCTCAACCTGCTGTACCAATACTGGATTCACACCGAGGCGATCGATCGTCTGCCCAAGCCGATCGAGGCGGTCTTCAATACTCCGTCTCATCACCGCGTGCATCATGGCGCGAACGCGCAATATCTCGACAAGAACTACGCAGGCATCCTCATCATCTGGGACAAGCTGTTCGGCACATTCGAACCCGAGGTTCGGCGAATCAAGTACGGCCTGACCAAGAACATCCACACGTTCAACCCATTCCGCATCGGGTACCACGAGTTCGCCGACATCGCCCGCGATGTGAGGTCTGCTCGTGGATTCAGGAACAAACTCGGATACGTCTTCCGCGGGCCGGGCTGGCAACCGGCGACACTCGCGACGTCGCCGACCGCGGCCTGACAATCAGGTTCCGACGACTGAGCCGGTTCCTGACCGCGCCACCGCGACAACTCCAACGGCGAAGACTGCACTAACGAAGGTCACTGTGGTCAGCGCAAAGGACATCGACGAGGCTACGGCCAGTGTCGTGATCAGAACCGGCATCGTCATTCCTGGATAAGCAAGCAAGTAGAAACTCGATGTCGCTGCGCCCCGTTGGCGATCGTCTGCCATCGTTCCGAGCAACGCGAGACACCCGGCCGTAATCGCACCCGCCGCGCCACCAAGCAATGGCGCGGCGATCAGGACGAGTGGCCAGATATCGGTGGCGAAGGAGATGGTGCCGACCAGGTACCCACCAAAGCCGAGGATCATGCCGACGGGCAGTGCAGCCCGCGGTCCGACCCGATTCACGAGTGGTCGCGAACTTAGACCAGCCCAGGCGGTGAGCGTTCCTGCCGCACCGGCAACGGCTACCTCTCCCCCGTCGAGTGCATCGCTCACGAGTACAGGAAAGAGGGCGAACGAGGTCGAAGGAAACGCGAACACCCAGATCGCGGCAGGAGCGACCACGATCCAGAACGATCGTCGTGCGCGAGGAGGAACACCGAGGGAGATTCGAATCGGCGTGCCAGGCGATGCCGGATGAGTTTCCGGGATCGCGAGCATGAAGATGACGACGATTCCGGTCGCCACAGCGTGCACCACAAACGGAACGACAAGCGGAGCTGGCAGCACCCAGAAAAACAGCGCGGAAACGAGCGGCCCTATACCGAACCCCGTGAAGGTCACCACGGTGGTTGTCACGGCCGCCCGCTGCTCCTGGCCCGGACCCAGCAGTTCGAACAGCCACGCCGCACCCACACCAAGAACGCCGCCGCTCACAACGCCGAGCAGACATCGTCCAGCGAGCAACAGCGCAAAGTCATTTCGCCCGAGAACCATGGCTAGCGAGGCCACTCCAGATAGTGCGACCATCGGGAGGACCACCGGTCGGCGGCCGAATCGGTCTGACAGCGGTCCGGCGACCATCAAGGTCGCGAGGATGCCAGCGACGTAGGCGGCAAAGATGGCCATCGTCTGTGAGGGGCTGAGACCAAGTCGCTCCTTGTACAGAAGGAGAAATGGGGTCGACACGTTGGTCCCGTACGCGACGATGAACAGCCCAGCGGTGAGCGCCGCCGCATGACGACGCGAGGCAGTACCGGGCATCGCCATACGGTAAGTGGTAACCGTTCCCGCTACATCACCGCGGCGCTCTCAGCCCACGGTCGCGAGATCCGCCGTGGCGGAGGTTGCGGCGCAAACTTCGGATGTGATGTCGATGAAGGCCTCAGCAGCTGGCGACAGCGTCCGTCCGGACCGCCAAGCAATCGAAACGTTGCGACCCGGAATCACAGGATCCAGATCGTGGAGGGACGTGCGCGGGTCTTCGGGCTCCGTGCACAGGAGCGGCATGACCGCAACACCCATTCCGGCGCGCACCATCGCTGAAACTGTGCCGTTGTCGTTTGAACGGAATACGTAGTTCGGCTCGTGTCCAGATGCGCGAAGACCTGCCTCGTTGAGCAGTTGACAGGAATTCTCACGCTGACCGATCATGGGTTCGCGAGCGAGATCGGCAATCGGCACAACCCCAGCGGGGAACTGACCGGGGCGGGCTATCAAGACGAACGGGTCAGTCAGGAGGTGACGCGACTCGAGGCCTTCCGCAACATCTCCAACAACGAAAGCGACCTCAGTCTCTCCGCTCATCAACTGATCGTTGAGCGCCTCGTCAGCGTCGGTTTCGAACAGTTGAATACTCACATCGGGAGACATCTCGCGAAAGCGTCCGACAATGACAGGCAGAACCGTAGAGGAGATGCTCTGGAACGTGCCGACCGTCAGGTGACCGAGATGCCCTTCACGGAATCGGTCGAGTTCGTGACCGAGCGCGTCGACCCGCCTGAGGAGGTCGCGTCCGCGTTCGAGCAGCACTTCACCGAAGGGTGTGAGTTCAACCGAACGCGGACCACCTGGGCGATCGAAGACTTTGGCGTCGACGGTTCGTTCAAGTGCCGCAATCTGCTGGCTGACGGCCGACTGCGTGTAGCCGAGGACATCGGCCGCCCGGGCAAACGTACCGTGCGTTGCTACGGCGTCGAGCGCCACTAAATGGCGGAGTTCGAGGTCTCGAATGGTCGTCATGAAGCATCAGCATATCTGATGCTTATGAGTAATAAGTATCGCTAGTCATAACCTTCGAGTAGTCGTATCGTAGTAGTTGAAGGAACACACGATTGGAGCTACAAATGATCACCACTGCCGCAAACACCAACTCACTCGAGGCCACAGACTCGGTTGCTGCCCTCGCAGAGATCGACACAGTCGCCTGGCAGATCGATCGTGACGGAGTCGAAAACACGCCAACCGAGGCCATCGATCACGTCTTGCTCATCGCCCGGAATGCGAAGACCTCCCCTGTTCTCGTTGAAGTCCTCGCTGATTCGACCGCTCCGCCTGCCGTGCGCGAGCGCGCGTTCGGCCTTCTCGCGATGCAGATCCTTTCGTCGATCGACCGTTCGCGCCTGACGCTCGCCGCCTAGGAGACACCAGAACCCGGGGAGCACAATCTCCTCGGCGGTCGATCAACACCGGCGCCGCGATTGAGCGGCATCGCCCGCGTGCGCGCGACAACGTCGATATCGGCCAGACTGCGATGATGGACCGCAGCAACGACTACGGATTCCGCACTCGAGCGGTACATGCCGGTGGCCGACCTGACCCTGCGACCGGCGCCCGCGCTGTGCCGATCTATCAAACATCGTCATACGTCTTCAGCGACACCGACGAGGCCGCCAACCTCTTCGCTCTACAGACCTACGGCAACATATACAGTCGCATCTCGAACCCGACAGTGGCAGCATTCGAGGAACGCATTTCTTCGCTCGAAGGCGGAATCGGAGCGATCGGTACAGCGAGCGGACAGTCGGCCGAGTTCCTGACACTCGCCTCCCTCGCAGGCGCCGGCGATCACCTTGTTGCGAGCGCACAGCTCTATGGAGGCACTCGCACGCTGATGGAGGTCACGCTTGCGCGGTTCGGTGTGGACACCACGTTCGTTGCCGAACCTGAACCGGATGCCGTCGCCGCGGCAATCACGCCCAATACCAAGGCCGTCTACGTCGAGGTGATCGCCAATCCGTCCGGCATGATCCCCGATCTGGAGGGGCTGGCCGACGTCGCTCACGCGGCTGGGGTTCCGCTCATCGTCG
Source organism: Actinomycetota bacterium (assembly GCA_015767405.1). Classification (GTDB taxonomy): domain Bacteria; phylum Actinomycetota; class Acidimicrobiia; order Acidimicrobiales; family Ilumatobacteraceae; genus Sva-07. The sequence goes on along the minus strand of JADWMG010000058.1, from coordinate 1,503 downwards.
ACTCGACCATGGCGACGCCATATCTATGTCGCCCGATCGAGCACGGCGCCGACATCGTCGTGCACTCGGTGACGAAGTTCATCGGAGGCCACGGCACCTCACTTGGTGGAGCGATTGTCGAGTCCGGGCTATTCCCCTGGGACAACGGACGGTTTCCGCTGATGACAGACCCGATCCCCTCGTATGGCGGGATCAGCTGGTGGGGGAACTTTGCCGAATACGGCTTCCTCACACGTGTGCGATCTGAACAACTCCGTGACGTGGGCGCGACAATGACCCCGTTCAACGCCTTCCTCTTTCTGATGGGCCTCGAAACGCTCGCACTACGCATGCGCCAGCACGTTGAGAACGCCCTTGCCGTCGCGACCTACCTTGCCACGCATCCGTCTGTTGAGTGGGTTGCCTACAGCGGACTGCCCGAATCCCCCTGGTACGGGCGCGCTCAGAAGTACCTGCCAGAGGGGCCAGGCGCAGTCTTCTCCTTCGGCGTGAAGGGCGGCCGCGAGGCAGGCGCCAAGTTCATCGAGGGTTGCCGCCTGGCGAGCCATCTCGCGAATATCGGTGACTCACGAACACTGATCATCCACCCGGCCTCGACAACCCACGCTCAGCTCTCGGAAGATGCACTCGCTGCCGGGGGCATCGGCCCCGACCTGATCCGGATCTCCGTGGGTCTGGAAGACGCGGAGGACATTTGCGCCGACCTCGACCAGGCGCTGCAGGGATCGCACTGATGGCTGCCGTTCTCGACCGAGCGGGAGACCGGCTCGAGCTCCTCCAACGGAGCACCTCGATCGCGGTCGTCGGAATGTCATCGAAGACGAGCAGGGCGAGCCATTTCGTCGCGACGTATCTCCTGGGCTCAACTGACTTCGACGTCTACTTCGTGAATCCCCACGAGACCGAAATCATGGGCCGCAGGGTCTATGCGTCGCTGGCCGATATCCCAGTCAAGCCAGACATCGTCGACATCTTCCGCCGAACCGACGACTTACCAGCAGTGACGGCAGAAGCAATCTCCGCCGATGCTGGGGCGGTGTGGTTTCAACTCGGCCTCGAACACCCCGACGCCGCGTCAGCTGCGGTTGACGCCGGGCTCGACGTGGTTCAGAACCGCTGCCTGAAGGTCGAGCATGCACGATTCCGCGGCGGGCTACACACAGCGGGCTTCAACACCGGCGTAATCGACAGCCGCCGCACCCGTCTGATCTGAATAGGAGAAAACACGATGAACGACTTCACTGGCAAGGTTGCCGCGATCACTGGCGCCGGGTCTGGCATTGGCCGAGCCCTGAGCGTCGAACTCACGGCACGGGGTTGCCATATCGCGCTCAGCGATGTCGACGAAACCGGCATGGCCGAGACCGTCACAATGGCCGAACAGGTCGGCTCCGTGAAGATCAGCACCTGGGTTGTCGATGTCGCCGATCGAGACGCTGTCGAAGCCTGGGCAGCCACTGTCGTCGAAGAGCACGGCAAGGTCAACATGATCTTCAACAACGC
>JADWMG010000225.1 GCA_015767405.1 Actinomycetota bacterium | reverse complement strand
TTCATCATGGCGTCGACCGGCGAGACGGTCACATATCGCGAGTTCGAGGCGCGCACCAATCAGCTGGCGCACCTGCTGCGCGCGGAGGGGCTGGTTCCACTCGATCACTACTCGGTGTTCATGGAGAACAACAACCGCTACCTCGAGGCTTGCGCGGCGGGCGAACGGTCAGGTCTGTACATGACCCCGGTCAACTCGTATCTGACCTCCGAGGAAGTCGCCTACATCATCAACAACAGCGGATCGAAGGTGCTCATCACCAGCAGAGCCAGGCGCGAGACAGCGCTGCAAGCTCTCCCAGACTGTCCCGCCCTGGAAATGGTGCTGATCGTCGACGACCCGGGCGGCGCCGACGATCCACGTGTCTTCGACTATGCGACCGCCATCGCCGATCAGCCGACCACCCCGCTCGCCGATGAGCAGCTCGGTCTCGCGATGATGTATTCGTCCGGCACGACCGGGCGCCCCAAGGGGATCACGCGACCGCTGCCGACACTCCCGGCAGACAGCCAGATTCCGCTCATGGAGTTCCTCGGCAATCTGTGGCAGTACCGAGAAGACATGATCTATCTTTCGCCGGCACCGATGTACCACTCGGCGCCGCAGGTCGCTGTCGGTCTCACGCTCCGCAAGGGTGGCACGGTTATCGTCATGGAGAAGTTCGATCCCGTCGAATACCTCCGACTCATCGAGCAGTATCACGCCACGCACACGCAACTCGTGCCCACGATGTTCAGCAGGATGCTCAAACTCCCCGCCGACGAGCGTGAGCGCTTCGACCTTTCGTCACTGGAGGTTGCCGTCCACGCTGCGGCACCATGCCCGGCGAAGGTCAAGGAACAAATGATCGAATGGTGGGGGCCGATCATCTCCGAGTACTACGGAGCGACCGAGGGGCTCGGCTTCACTGCGTGTAACAGCGAGGAATGGTTGGCTCATCGTGGCACCGTCGGCAAGATCGTGCTCGGCGACCTGCACATCCTCGACGATGACATGAACCCGCTCCCGCTAGGCGAGCCCGGCATGATCTGGTTCAAGACGGCTTCTCCGTTCAGCTATCACGACGATCCTGACCAGACCGCCGACGCGACATCTCCCGACGGCTCGATGACCACCGTCAACGATGTCGGATATGTCGACGAGGACGGATTCCTCTACCTCACCGACCGCAAGACGTTCATGATCATCTCCGGTGGTGTCAATATCTACCCACAGGAGACTGAGGACATCCTGATAACGCACCCGAAGGTGGCCGACGCTGCCGTCTTCGGCGTGCCGAATGTCGATCTCGGCGAGGAAGTCAAGGCCGCGGTCCAGCTGATGCCGGGCATCGCGGTGGACGACGAGCTAACCGAAGAGCTGCTGGCCTACTGCCGCGAGCATCTCTCGCGCCAGAAGATCCCGCGCTCGATCGACTATGTCGACGAGTTGCCGCGCCTCCCAACCGGCAAGCTCTACAAGCGTGTCCTGCGCGACAAATACTGGGCCGACGCCGGCGACAGCCGCATCGTCTGACGTTCTTGCGGTGAGCTTGAGCGCGACCTGTGCGCGCCGAAGCTCACCGGTGGATTGTGGTGATGAGTTCGGGCGCGACCTGTGCGCGCTGAGACTCATCGATGTCAGGGGTTGGACTGGATGAACTGTTGGATGTTCGCGACCAGGACGTCGGGGGCATCCTCCTGGCAGAAGTGGCCGACTCCAGGTAGCTCGACGACCGGGGCGTTGGGCCAGAGCGATCGGAAGTCGGCGATCGCACGAGCCGGCGGAATCGCGTGGTCCTCCATCCCCTCGAGGAGGATCGCCGGTTTCGAGACGAGGTCGGGAACACCCCCGATTCCGGCGATGACGTACTCCGCGATGCGCCCGCTGTATGCGTCGATCGGGAACTCGTAGGCACCGATCGCGGAATCCCAATCGGGAAATGGAGCCGAGTAGGCGCGGATCCACGTGTCGTCCACCGCGGCACTGTTCTCGAAGCCGACAATCTTCATCACCGACAGCACCGTCGACCCCGAGTTGCGGAGCACCTGCTCGGTTCGACCCGTTTCGAGGCCCTCACCGATCCACCGGAACCACGGCGACTCGGGTACCTGTGGGACGGTGGGATCGTCGACCTGGCCGTATCCGGCCAACGTGTTCGCGAACACGATGCGCTTGATTCGGTCGGCATGACGCACGGTGTAGGCGGTGGCGATCGGCCCGCCCCAATCTTGGCCGACGATGGTGATGTCGCGAAGGTCAAGATGATCGATGAGGGCGGCCAGGTTCTCGGTGTGCTCCTGGAGGGTGTACGGCCGGTCCTGCGGCGTCTCGGACTTGCCGAATCCCATGTGATCGGGCACCACCACGCGGTAGTCGCGGCTGAGCGGGCCGATCATGTTCCGATACAGGTAACTCCATGTGGGCTCACCGTGCAGGCAGAGGATCGTCTCTCCATCTCGTGGCCCCTCGTCGACGTAGTGCTGCACAAAGCCGTGCCCATCGAACGTGTGCGGGGCAAACGGAAATGTTCCCTCGAAGGTCTCGTCGAGTGGAATCATGTGGTCCTACTTTCGCTGCTGGTAATGGTTCAGGTTGTTGGTGCGGGCACGGGCTTGCTGAGCGGCCAACCGATTTCGCTCGGACCGTTCTCGCTGAGGTGGACCAGTCGGCGGTGAGCGTCGCTCAGGTCGGGGATGGTGTCGGCGGGGATCCACCAACAGACGGTCGACGGGCCATCGGGCGGTTCGAACCAATCCCGCCGTCGGCGCAGATACGACCCGTGACCGCTCCTCGTCACGAAGTGCTGCAGTGACTCCAGATCGGCCCAAACCGAGCAGTTCACGATCACCAGCGGGTTGTCGATTTCGGGCATCGTGACGTACGTCGACGACTGTCCGTCGTCATCTTTCAGTCGCCACACGAACCCTGGTGTCGCCTCGGCAATCGCATTGACCGGCTCCAACGCAGCAACGAACTCGGCGCTCTCAGCGTTGTCGAGCGGGTGTGTCAGCCGGGCGATGTTGAACTCGGCGAGCTGGAACTGTGACATGCGTTGGAACCTAGCCTGCCTCGCCAAGCCAATCTCCTGTCACTGATCACAACCGGGGTACTCCCACGCAGCGGGCGGAGAGGCTCGATCGCTTCTTGCCGGCGTTCGAGTCCGCGACAACCTGCCCATCCCACGCCACTGGCTCTGACCAACGTCCACCCCGCTTCCGTTCTCGTGAACTTTTACCGACGCATCGTCGGCAAAAGTTCACGAGAACGCGGTTGGGAGGAGGTCTAGGAACTCCTCGCGAGTCTTGGGGCCGAGATACGGCATGGGTGGCCGGCCCTCTTCGTCTTCGAGAACGGCGAGCACGCGTACGCCGAAGTCGGCGTCGGTGAGTAGCGCACCTGGAGGCGTCAGCAGATTGAGGTTCTGGAAGAACTTCCGCAAGACGACTGGGTCGACGCGCAGCGCCGCTCCCAGGCCATCACGAATGATTGCCCGGGTGATTGTGCGCGGGTCGTCCTTGTCGGCGTCGGGATCTTCGCCAGCGAGCATCGCTGCCGCGACGCGGCGCGCTTCGCGGTCTGATTCGACTGAAGCCTTGTACCACGGGTGAATCTCGGTCTGCATAGCGGCGTCGTACGTGAGAGCGATAGCGCGCACATCAGATGGATGCTCGGCGATGGCCTGCGTCAGGAGGTTGGCGCTCCAGTAGGCGATGCTGCAACCCCGGCCGTACAGCGGATTCGTGCAGAGCACCGCGTCTCCAATCGGCACGACACCGATCGCGACCGGTTCGGAATCGACGACGTACTCGGTCCACTTGTTGAGCAGCCCCGCCATCATGTGAACCTCCGCCGTCAGGGGCTCAGCGCGGCCGTCGAGCCAAGGCGCCGTGGGAGGTAGAGCGCGCGCCGCGGCGTCGAACACGACGGGATCCGAGAGCAACCGACGCAGCTCACTGTCTTCAGTTGGAGCAGCGAGTGTCACCGAGAAGGTGCGGTTGTCGCCCAAGAACGTGCCGTACTTGATGTAGCCGAGGTCGCCGCCAATCGGCCCGGTCCGTGGCGGTACTTCAGCGTCGGGGAGTAGGCGGTAGAAGCGACTCGCATAGATGATGCC
>JADWMG010000224.1 GCA_015767405.1 Actinomycetota bacterium | reverse complement strand
GTGCGGCCTCGAACGGGCAGCGGGCCACAACAGTTCGCCGGATATGTGGCGCGAGGGCTAACGATCCGGCCAGTCATTATCGCGTGGGTCCGAAGCACAGATCGACCGATCAGATGTGCCGTACTGCGCTAGCGGTGTGAGCACTGACGCGATGTCGATGTGAGTGCTCGCGACCGGGCTCTCCGCGTGCCTTGCCCGATGTCCACACCGCTCGGGATGCGATCGGTTTCGGTGTCCACAGGGTCGGTAGATGCGGTTATCGGTCGGATCGGCAGTCGTCGAAAATCTGCTGCAATTCACCGGAGTCCATGGCCGCCTCAGCTCCAATCAGCACGATGTTACTGCGTCGTGGGTGATCGCCCCACGGCCCTAGTGGCTTCGTTGAAGTTCGGCGGCCCACGGCCTGCACGACGGTGCGTTCCTCCGGCTTTTCTGCCGTCATGACGATGCCCTTGCAGCGGTAGACAGAAGACGGAAGTCTTTTGATTGCATCTCGCAAGGCAATCAAGGACAACGGGTCACCGCTGGTGTAGTGCCAGGTGCCAAATCCGGACGTCTGGCTGTGTTGGGTAGGCACGTCACGACTGACGTCTTCTCCGAAGGATGCGTCGAACCGGCCAACGGAAAGCAGAATCTCGTAGGGTGCGTCGCAGTTCACGGCCTCGACGATTCGCACTCGCCTGAGATGGGTGCCGATCCAGTCTTTGATGATCTGGACATGGCTTCGTTCAACAAGGTCGACCTTGTTGAGGATCACCAAGTCGGCGAATCCGATCTGGCGCAGTTTCAGCTGAGCCAAGCCAGCGTGCTCGCGGTCGACGAAGAGACCCTCGGCATCAACAACACAGATGATGCTGTCGAGACGAAGCAACTGCTCGTATTTGGCATCGAGGAAAGTCATGACTATGCCCTCAGGGTCAGCTATACCACTGGCCTCCAGGATGACGTAGTCGATTTCTTGACCACTCAGGAGCAGGTCCTCCAGGGAAGTGATGAGGTCGCCACGTACCTCGCAGCAGACACATCCGTTGGTGAGTCGGATCGTGTTCTCGGTAGCGCCCTCGACCAGCTCGGCGTCAATGTTCACCGCCCCGAAGTCGTTGACGAGCACGCCAACCTTCAGCCCGTGGTCGCCGTTGAGGATGCGGTTGAGCAGCGTGGTCTTCCCCGCCCCCAGGAAGCCGGTGAGCATGGTGACCGGGACAGGAACCCCCCTTGGGGAAACGATGGGTTCAGTTATCGCGCCAGGCTCAAGGATGGGGTCGGTCATGAACGCGTCCCTCCGTCTTGTTGGGGTGCCTGTCGTGGGCACCCCAACAACGCTCCAATCGCTCTACTCGTCGGCGTCGTCATCGGCGTCGGGGTCGATGCCGCGAGCTGCGAGCATTTCCCTGGGATCCAGGTACATCCCTTCTTCTGGCCAGTTCTGAATTAGCGGGCGATCCACGTCGGCCGGGTAGTACAGGTGGGGATCGATCTCCATATCCCGTACGAACTGTTCTTGCTGATCCTCGCGCTGCAACTTGGGTTGAGGGAGCTTCATCTTGTCCGGCAGCGGAGCGCCCTCTGGCATCATCCAGCGAGGATCCAACGAGGCAACAGCTGCGCCTTCGGGCATGGCCGCTTCCCGAGCCCAGATCGCGTCCTTGGTCACATTTAGGATCTGGCAATCTGGGCCGCCCCACATGAACAGTCCCTTCCAATGTGAGCGAATCTCAGCAATAGATTCGGCATCCGTCGCCCCACCACCAGCTTCGTAGTGGTTGATGGCCGCGATCCTCGGCTGGACTTTGTCGAACAAGTAGCCAGCGGCGTAGTACATCGTGTGTGAGGTGTCGAGCACGTACTTCATGATGTCTTCGGGCATTCCGAACTTGAGCGCTTGCAGGGCAGGAGTGTCCATCTGCCCCTCAGAGACGAAGACGTCTGCGCCTGCTCCGTAGTGCGCTGTTTTCTCGTCTGGGCGACCGTCGCCGGTCCAAACGAAGGAGAGGTCGTATTCTTCCCAATCCAGCCGGAAAGCCGATGCGCCGTCCTTGACGTGTGAACGTGGCCAATGTCGGACCACGACACCATCTTGGTCGTAACAGATGCCGCCCTCGTCTTTCCAATCGAATTCGGTTACTTCGATTTCGTAACCATCCCCGATTGGATTGACGTCGAAGTTATCTTCGTGCCACGCCAACATTTTCTTCATGTGCTTGACCATGCTCTTGGTGCCGAGCTCAGGCGTGCGTCCGGACGGGCCATACACCCGAAGAGGTGTCCAACGACCTCCCCAGGCAGTGAACGGATAGCTGTACGGCAGGTCGGCGAAGTGGTCGCTATGCAGGTGGCTGATGAAAATGTCATTTATCAGTGCCGGTGGCACCTGTAGCGCGATTGCGTTTTTGACGCTGCCGTTACCGAGGTCGAAGAAGAAACGGCGAGGTTGATCCGCCTTCTGCCCCAACTCAACGAGCATCGAGGTGCCCGCTTGGCTCCGAGTCGGCGGCCACGGCGTGCTGCCCAGAAACGAAATCCTCATTTCCCCGGGCCCCAAGTGCTCCATGCCCCCGAAATACACGTTCCGGTTCTTCACAGATGGGGTTGGTCGGTATTCCTCGGGAAGGCTGATTCCGCCCCCTGGCCGCTTGCCGTATGGATTTTTCGATTCGGTCACTTCCGAACACCTTTCTCTATGAACGTTCGTTCGTAGCGAACGTATCCAACCTGTGAAGAAATACCAAGGGCCGCCTGATTCGCCGAATCCGAAGAATGGGCCCGACTCCTCATCCCAATCTGGGAGCCGTCCTCTTCGGCCCACAACCGAACGCAAACAGCACAGAGTTCCTCGGCCGAGACGCGATCGCTGTGGTCTCCAAAACAACGATTGGACGTTGTGTGACTCGAAACCAGCATCGTGGGGTGCTCCCAAACGCCGATTCGTGAGCACTCGATAATCACATCGCAGATCGTCATACTGACCGAGCAAGAACCGGCAATGCGAGCGGTGGCCGATCAGGGAGAGCCGCACAGAACGCTCGCTTTGTAACCCAGTCGACGATGACCAGCCCGCGCCACAGTGCGGCCCAAGTGCTGCACCCGATAATCACCGTGGTGACCCACCGGCCGAACACGGTCGGTGATCGCGTTATGCGCTGCCTGTTGGACTGGCCGACCCGCAACACTTCGCCGGATATCGAGCAGCTGATCGGTAGTCGCGCGTGGGAATTATCGAGTGCCGTGGAGGGGCGCTTGGACCCGCCGCGGACTCATGTCTCTGCGTGAGCGCCGGCCACGGGGGAGTTCCGGGTGGTCAGACCATGCCGTCCCAGAACCGGTCGACGAGATCGTCGCTCGCCTCTCGCTCGGGAGCCTGCGCTGGAAGCTCACCAACTCGGTCGGCGTAGAGCCTGATCCCTAGGTTCGTCGTGAGACCATGAGCCACGATGCTGAGCAACACGGTGGCCATGACCGCACCTTCGATGACCTCCTGACCCGGAATCAACGCAGTCTTCTTCACGAGGATCAGACCGAGCACGATCGACGCAAGACCCCTCGGCCCGAACCAACCGATGAAGACCACGCTCGCAGGACGCAGCCCAGCCCCGATCAATGAGATAGCCACAGCCACCATTCGCACCACGGTCAGGCTGAGCACGGCGTAAACCCAGCTCGACGCGGTGAGCAGATCGAGATTCTGAACGACAACCATCCCGAACACGAAGAAGACCAACGAGTTCAGCGAGCCACCCCAGGCCTCGCTGAAGCTCGACATCTCCTGGCCAGCTTCCTCAAAACTCAACTTGACGCACAGACCAGCGACGAATGGTGCGATGAACTCGTTGCCACCGATCTCCAGTGCAACGAGAAACGATGCGAGACCCAGCGCCACAAGCGTCAGTTGGTGGTAGGTGTCGGTGACCCAACGTCGCTCGCTCGCTTGCTGCAGCAACCAACCGCCCACGCCACCGAACAACAACCCGATCGCAACGCCGTACCCGATCTGTTCGAGCGTGAACTGGACGATCGAGGTCTGATTGGACGATTCGTCGAGCCGGGCCAAGCCGATGAACAGCGTGAAGAACGGCATCGCCAAGCCATCGTTCAGTCCGGCCTCGACGTTCAACGACTG
>JADWMG010000223.1 GCA_015767405.1 Actinomycetota bacterium | reverse complement strand
CCCACCACTGGTAACGCTGCAGCCACTCGAGGAAATCGACCAGTTGGACTTCGAAAGTTCGCGCCAACCACCACATGAGAGTGAGCCGCCCGGCAATGCCGACTGTTAGTAGAGCGGCAAGCTTGAAGGGCGGGGTGCGGTGCACCCCGCTGAGCGCAGCGACGATATTGGAGCCGACAAAGATCGGAATGAGTGCCCATTCGGCCTTGGCGAAACCACGATTGAATCCGGCGATCGCCTCGGGAGTCACTCCCAGGTATTTGGTGAACCAGCCGATCGCATCGTCGTGGTAGGCGCGCCCGATCATGTGACAAACCACGAAGGCCAACGCGATCCGGAAGAACCCGATTACGACGTACGAGGTGAGCGGTATGCCGGCGGCAAGAGTCAGCGCTAGGTAGCGATTGCGGGACGAGAGCATCAAGAGGCCCTCAGGGTTCGTGTCGATCCAGCGCGCCCAGACGCCGCTCGCGATGTTGCTGCAGATGACCAAAACGACAAAAGCAATGAGAGTCAACGGCGCCCAGGCCGGCCGAACGTGTGGCACTTCAAGTGCTTCGATGGCTGCGCTCTCACTCACGAAACCATGACGGTACCCGGTCCGTTGGATCCTTGGGTGCCGCGGGCACTACGTTCGGCGCTCATGAAGGGCCTAATGCAAAATGTTCCACTCGTCATTCCGCACATCTTTGACCGTGCCGAAAAGTACTTCGGTCACAAGGAGATTGTGACCGCGACTGGCACGGGATTGGAACGCGTCACCTACGCCGAATGGGCGGCGCGAACGCGCAAGCTTGGCGGTGCACTTGACCGACTCGGGATTTCAAGCGATGGGCGAGTTGCCACGTTTGCCTGGAACAACGAGCGACACCTCGAGTTGTACTTCGCCGCGCCCTGCACGGGCCGCGTGCTGCACACACTCAACATTCGCCTGTTCCCCGAGCAGTTGACGTACATAGTCAATCACGCAGACGACGAGGTGATCTTCGTCGATCGGTCGCTACTCGGGCTGTTGGCACCACTGCTCCCGACGTTCCAAAACGTCAAGCACCTCGTACTGATGGATGACGGAAAGGGCGACATCCCTGAAGACCTCAACGGTCACGAGCTACTCGACTACGAGGAGCTCATTGCGGCTGCTCAGCCGGTCGAGTTCGACGTCACCGACGAGAATCAGGCTGCCAGCATGTGTTACACGAGTGGCACTACTGGCAATCCGAAGGGAGTGGTTTACAGCCACCGGTCGACGTTCCTCCACACGATGGGGGCAATGATGGCTGACAGTCTTGGAACGCGCGAGAGCGATGTGATCTTGCCCGTCGTGCCCATGTTCCACGCCAACGCGTGGGGTCTCGCACATGCGGCAGTGGCGAGCGGTGCAAGCATTGTGATGCCCGGCAACGATCTGTCTGGACCAGCTCTCGCCGACCTCATCGTTGATGAAAAAGTTACGGTCGCGGCCGGTGTTCCGACGATCTGGATGGCTGTGCTACCTGAGTTGAAGGGCAGGGACACCTCGGCTCTTCGCGCGATCCCCTGTGGCGGCTCCGCAGTTCCGAAGTCACTGTCAGAGGGATTCCGTGAGCAGACCGGTCTACCGATCCTCCAGGCCTGGGGGATGACGGAAACGAGCCCGATCGCCGCGGTGTGTCACCTCGATGCCGATCAGGAGTTGTTGTCGATCGAGGAGAAGGCGGAGCTGAGAACGCAGGTTGGTCGCACAGTGTTCGCCACTGAGTGTCGTGTTGTCGAGCCGGATGGCACTGTCGAAGTGGCATGGGACGGTGAGGCCAGTGGTGAGCTGCAATGCCGCGGCAACTGGATTGCAGCTACCTACTACGACGACGAACGCTCAGGTGACAGCTTCACCGACGATGGATGGCTCCGCACGGGAGACGTTGCGACCATCGATGCTCGCGGACGAATTCGACTCGTTGATCGAACCAAGGATCTCATCAAGTCAGGCGGCGAGTGGATCAGTTCGGTCGAGCTCGAGAATGAGCTCATGGCGCACCCCAAAATTGCTGAGGCGGCAGTCATCGGTGTCGCCCACCCGAAGTGGGGCGAGGCTCCGTTGGCCTGCGTCGTCAAGGCGCCTGGCGAAGATCTGACGGAAGAGGAGGTCCTCGCATTCCTCGAAGGGAAGATCGCTAAATGGCAGCTTCCGAAGGGTGTGATCTGGATCGACGAGGTCCCGAAGACCAGTGTCGGGAAGTTCTCGAAGAAGACACTCCGCGAGGAGTTTTCAGGCACACTCATGCCCTGATGTTGAGCCAAATGAAATCTAAGCGGATCCGCCGGCCTCTTGCCTTGGCGACCGCATCAGCCCTCCTTCTAGTCGCGTGCGGAAGCGATGGGTCCGACGTAGGCGAGAACACCGACTCGGCTGTCGAAGCGAACGTTCCTGAGTTGGCACCGGATGTGGGCGAGGACGGCGGCGACCCTGTTCCCCCGAACGGCCAGACGATCGAGGTTGCAGCGCTCGACAACACATTCCGTCCTGAGAGCGTCGAGATCGTTGCCGGGACCGAGGTCCAATGGGAAAATCGTGGGCGAAATGAACACAACATGACGCCCTCCGACGACGTAGAGGATTGGGGCGTGCCAACCGAAGACTTCATTCCAGGCGACGAGTACTCGCGGGTCTTCGACACGCCGGGCACGTACGCGTACTACTGCTCCCTCCACGGAACACCCGATGCCGGCATGATCGGCGAGATTGTGGTGCTCCCAGCAGACGGTGACGCCCGTGCGGAGTCGGACGACCCCACTGGTACAGACGCTCCTACGGGTGACGACGAGTCGGAACTGACCGCGGACGGAGTACTTGACGTTCCGGAGGAGTTCGCATCTATCACCGAAGCAGTCGATGCCTCTCAGCCCGGCGATCTCGTTCTCATCGCCCCCGGTGTCTATAACGAGGCGGTCGACGTGACGACGGACGAAGTCACAATTCGGGGTCTCGATCGCAACGAGGTCATCCTGGACGGAGAGTTCGAACTCGAGAATGGGGTTCGGATTCTTGGTGCCAATGGTGTCGCCGTCGAGAACCTCACCGTGCAGAACTACACCAACGATGGAGTCTTCTGGACCTCTGTAGACGGTTATCGGGGCTCGTATCTGACTACATATCGCAATGGCGGCTATGGCATCTACGCCTTTGACTCCGTGAACGGCTTGCTGGAGCACTCATATGCAAGCGGCAGTTCGGATGGCGGGTTCTACATCGGCCAGTGCTACCCCTGCAACGCGGTCGTGGACGATGTAATTGCCGAGTACAACGGATTCGGCTATTCGGGCACCACGGCCGGTGGAAATCTCTTCATAATCAACAGTCGTTTCAACAACAACCGGTCCGGTATACAGATGAACTCTGCAACCTACGAACTCTGCTATCCACAGCGCGAGAACACGATCGTCGGCAATTTGGTCTACTCCAACAATCAAGTAGACACTCCGTCGATCGACGCTGCGATCCTTGCTGCGCACAACGGGATTTTGGTTGAGGGTGGAGTTGGCAATGTCATCGAACGCAACAGGGTCTACGACCACGACAAGACAGGTATCGGTCTGGTCGTGTTTCCGGAGTTCACACCAAACGATGCGGAGCCGGACCGGGACCAGTGGTCCAAGCCCTGCTCTGATACTCGCGATCTGCCTTTGGCCGACCCGAGCAGTCTGAACGCCATTTTTTGGAGCTCCTACAACAACCGGGTCATTGGCAACGTTGTGGAGGACAGCAGGGAGGGAGACCTTGCAATCACAGATGTTGACGCGAGCGACCTGTCGTACCTCGATCCGGTGCCGCTCGGAAATTGCTTCTCCGATAACACGTTTGTGACCTCGGCACCGACCGATATCGAAGAGTTGCTCCCCTGCGACGGCGAGGGAAGCGGCGGTGACTGGACGATTGGCGCACTTGATGCTGTCAGGTGGATCACGGATGTCGAGACCGAACCACCGTCGGTCGACTACGACATAGCTCCGACGCCAGAGCCCCCGCTTCTCGAGGGTATGGCTGATGCGTCGACCGCGCCGGCAAACCCGGCGACGAACGTGCCGCCCACTGTTGACATCGCTTCCATCACGGTCCCGGATCGTCCGTGAGCCTGCGTACCGCCAACGTGCATTGAGCTGCGCTGAGGCCAGCGCG
>JADWMG010000222.1 GCA_015767405.1 Actinomycetota bacterium | reverse complement strand
TCGGCGCCGAGCGGGCGAATTGGCCGGCCGGCCGGTGCTCTCCTTGCCCGCGGGCAACATCGAGGCCGGAACTGCACGGAAGGTTGCGTCGCTGCTCGACGGGGGTCCGCTCACGCCCGAGCACGTGATCCACAACAAACCGTTTCCAGCAGTCGTCGACCAGGATGGCAACGGGGGTTTTGACGAGTTCGACGAGCGGTACCGGGCCTACTTCGATCGGGCCGACGACCCAACTCTCACGATGCTCGCGCCGTTTCCCCATTGGGCATTGTTCGAGTCGGGCCACGTGCGCTCCTACGGCCAGAATCTGAAGCGGTCGCAGGTCTCCGCCGATGTGGCGGCCACAACCCTCGGTGCGATGCACTACGCAGGCGGCGCCGGTGGGTGGATGGGCCTCGACGAGCACGATCTCCGGGACCTCGAGTATTGGGAACTCGAACAGGCGAAGCTTCGGCGACAGCCGCCGATGTCACGTCTTACCAGCAAGATTGCCGTGGTCACCGGCGCAGCGTCAGGCATCGGGCGGGCATGCGCGGAACTCCTGGCGGAAAAGGGAGCAGTAGTCGTAGGCCTCGATGTCGACGGCAAAGTGACCGACATGATGAATGTGCCGGGCTTCGAGGGGCTCCAGGTCGACGCTACAAACGAATCGGCCACTGCTGCGGCCTTGGAACGAGTCGTCGACACCTACGGCGGCCTCGACATCGTAGTGTCGACAGTTGGGCTGTTCCGTACGGGTGACAACGTGGAAACACTCGACGACGAGACGTGGAACCAATCACTCGGCGTAAACCTGACGTCTCACCGCACGCTGGTCAAGCACGCCATTCCCTTCCTTCGCCAGGGTTTCGATCCGGCCATCGTCTTTGTGGGCTCGCGAAATGTCGCAGCACCAGGGGCTGGCGCATCGGCGTACTCAGTCTCCAAAGCTGGTCTGACCCAGTTGATGCGGGTCCTCGCCCTCGAGCTCGCGCCAGACGGAATCCGCGTGAACGCCGTACACCCCGATGCGGTGTTCGACACCGGCCTCTGGACCGACGAGGTGCTCGAGACCTCGGCGCGCCGCTACGGGATGACCGTAGACGAATACAAGACCCGAAACCTGCTCTCGACGGAAGTCTCATCACTCGACGTCGCGATGGCGACCGTCGCCCTGGTGGACGGGACCCTTTCGAAGACGATCGGCGCGCAGATCCCCGTCGATGGGGGCAATGACCGTGTGATCTGAGACTGCCCGGCAGGACTCTCTACTAGAACCTGAGAGATGAGTGACGGCACGACCGAGAATCCAATCTTTCATACATGACCACCACACCAACTACACACCATTACGGCCGGCCGAACGCCGGCAGAAGGAGACACTGACATGCATATGTCCATGCATAACTGGATGCGTTCGGAGCCGCTCGACCTAACCCTCGCGCGGTTGGCGCGCTATGGGTACGAAAGCATCGAGATCAAGGGTGAACCCGACCAGTACGACACCAAGGTGGTGCGCGGTCAGCTCGACCACTACGGGCTCAAATGCTGGGGGGCCATCACACTGACGCTCGGGGAACGCAACCTCTGCGCCAGCGACGAGGCGCAGCGAGCTGCGACCGTGCAGTACATGAAGGACTGCGTGACGATGGTCAAGGAGTTGAACGGCGACGTGATCACGATCGTCCCGAGCACGGTCGGCAAGATCGTCCCCGATGGCACCCCGGAGGAAGACTGGCAGTGGAGTGTCGACGGGCTGAAGGAGATCCACGAGCATGCGACCACAGCCGGAGTCAAGATGTGCATCGAGGGCCTCAACCGCTTCGAGACCTACTTCATCAACCGTGGCGATCAAGCCCTGGCCCTGGCCGACGCTGTGGCGCCCGACGTCGGTGTTTGTCTCGACGCTTTCCACATGAACATCGAAGAGATCGACTTCTACCAAGCCATCCGCGACGCCGGCGATCGACTCACCGACTTCCACCTCGCCGACAACAACCGTATGGCGGCCGGCATGGGTGCGCTCGACTGGCCCAAGATCATCGGCACCCTGCAGGACATCGGGTACGAAGGCGCGCTCACCGTCGAGTTCGTGGCCCCTATCGATCGGACACCAGCGAACCAGTTTCCCGACGCGATCGAGACCAACCCGGTCGACATCTCGCCCGAAGAATTGCAGTTCATCATCGACCATGGCAGCAGCCTGCTCTCCGAGGGCTTCTACGACATGCTCGTCGAAAAGTGCGCGACCACAATTTTGCCACTGATCTGATGGTCGGGAAAGGCCGACGCGCATGTTGATTCGTGAGGTCCGGGCGCGGTGGGTGCATGTGCCGATCCCGGTCGACCAGCAGCACGTGTCGGATTTCGGTCGGATCCAGAGCTTCGACACGGCGATCGTCAGCATCGAGGTCGAGAGCGGCCTCGTCGGTTGGGGTGAGGCGAAGGCGGCGGTCGGCAGCGCCGGTGCATGTCGGGCGCTGGTGGCGGCGGTCGCCGACGAGTTCGCCCCTCAGCTCGTCGGCCGAGACGCACGCCAGATTACGGCGTTGTGGGATCGCATGTACAACGGACCGCGATCCGGGTATGCACTCGAACGCGGCCGTGCATTCCCGGTGCTCGGCCGGCGTGGGCTCTCGGTCAGTGCAATGAGCGGGGTCGACATGGCCCTGTGGGACCTGCTCGGCAAGTCGCTTGACGTCCCGGTCCTCGAGCTCTGGGGCGGCCCGCGAACCGCTACGTTGCCGGCTTACGCGAGCGGAGGATGGGCCGACGCCGACGGCATCGGAGCGCAACTGCTCGGTTACGTCGAGCAGGGGTTCGAGAGCGTGAAGATGCGCGTCGGTGTGATGGACGGTGATGTGCGCACCAGCATCGCGAGGACGCGAGCGGCCCGCAAGGGTGTCGGCCCCGACGTCGGGTTGATGGTCGACGCCCACGGCACGTACAGCCCGTCGGAAGCGATGCAGTTCGCGGCCGGCGTAGAAGACCTTGGCCTCCGGTGGTTCGAAGAGCCGGTCAACGCCGACGATCGCGCTGGCGCACGACGCGTCCGGGCGTCGACGGCGATCCCGATCGCCGCTGGGGAGAGCGAATGCACCCGGTTCGACTTCCGGGACATGATCGAACACGAGTCGGTCGACGTTCTCCAGCCCGACCTCGCGATCTGCGGCGGCCCTTCGGAGGGTCGTCGCATCGCGGCGCTTGCCGACACGCACCAGCTCGAACTCGCTCCACATTGCTGGGGGTCGGCGCTGTCATTCAGCGCGGGCGTCAGCCTTGCGTTCGCCAGCTCGTCCGCCCGCGTCATCGAATACTCGCTCGGTGGCAACCCGCTGCTGCGCGAGCTGCCGGAGGAGGACCTTGCCGTGGCCAATGGCCTCGTGCCGGCGCCCACCCGCCCGGGGTTTGGAGTAACACCAAAACCCGATTTTCTCGACGAATACGAGGTGACTTGATGCAATACGACAACAGCATCCAACACGTGAACCTGATGGTCGATGATCTCGCCGCGGCCGACACCTTCTACGGCGAGGTGCTGGGGTTGCCGCGGGCACCTACCCCGGATCTGGGGTTCCCCGCGCAGTTCTACGCGGTCAACACATCCCAGGAACTCCACGTCAACCAACTCGACGACATCCGCCCCGAACGGGCTCACTTCTGCCTTCGAGTCGACGACTTCGACACGCTGTTCCGTCGGGCTCACGAGCTCGGCATCATCGAGACCGAAACGTGGGGAAAGGTACGACGTCTTCCGACCGGAGTCATGCAGCTCTTCGTCAGGGACCCTTCCGGCAACCTGATCGAACTGTCATGCGAGGCAGACCAGCCGGTCGATCAAGCCATCTTCGACCTCGATTTCGTTGAGCCCGACGAGCAGTTCTTCTCGTCGTCGAGCTGAGCCGGTGTGATCGTTCTTCTCGAGACGGTGCACCCCGACGCGGTGGAGTTGCTGTCGTCGATCGACGACGTGGTGCTCGTCACCGAGCCGCCCGAACTCGACACCGCGCTCGTCGGACAGGGCGTGCGTGCGATCGTGACCCGGGGACCGCCGGCGCCGTTGCCGAGCACGCGCTGATGCTGATGCTGGCGCTCGCCCGCCGTCTCGGCGAGCTGGATCGCGCTGTCAAGACTGGCGACTGGGGGATCCGCAGCGGGTACGAAGGCGTCGAGATGCGGGGGAAACGGCTCGGTGTGGTTGGCCTCGGAGCGATCGGCACCCGCATCGCGGAACTCGGGATGGCGCTCGGCATGGACGTCGTCGCGACGACCCGACGCGAACGGACCGGGGATGTCGTACGCCTCCCGCTCGAGGAGTTGCTGGCGACGTCTGACGTCGTGCAGTTGTGTGTGCCACTCACCGCCGACACATTGCAGCTGATCGATGGACCTCGACTGGAGACACTCAAGCCAGGAGCGATGATCGTCAACACCGCCCGTGGCCCGATTGTCGATCACGGCGCCCTCGCTGCAGCGCTCGCAGCGGGAACACTCGGCGGATATGCAGCCGACGTCTGGGATCCCGAGCCACCCGAGGTCGGCGACGACTCGTTGCGGCATCCGCGGACACTCGTCACGCCGCACGTCGCGGCCCTAACCGATGTGACCTATCGCGAGATCTGCGTTCGCACTGCCGAGGCCGTCGCTGCCGTGCTAACCGGGCGCGAGCCGGATCCACGCTCCGTGTTCGTCATTCCAAGCCCGTGACCTGGTGCTAACGGGTGGGCGATACAGGTTTTGATCCTGTGACCTCCACGGTGTGAACGTTGGTAGTTCGTCCGACC
>JADWMG010000221.1 GCA_015767405.1 Actinomycetota bacterium | reverse complement strand
GAGCCCCAAGATCACCGCACGAGCGCGGCCCGTGTACGGCACGGCGGCGTGCACGCCATGGCTCGCAGGCTGCGGCAACCGACCAACGAGGGCAAAACGGCAAGTGGTACATACGGGCGCGCCCGGGGCATCACACCCTGCGCAACGAATCTGAAACAACATGTGACCAATTGTGACGAGGGGGTGTCACAGAGATGATGTGTGAGCCCGTTCCGGACGGTGTGGAGGAGACTGGCACTCATAGGCTGGCAATTGCGGAAAGTCCCCTGAAGGAGCAATTGGCCATGCCAGGATTGAAGAAGGTAGTAATCGTCGGTGGTGTTGCCGGAGGTGCAAGCGTGGCGGCGAGAGCCCGGCGGCTCTCAGAAGACGCACACATCATCATCATCGAACGAGGCAGCTTCGTCTCCTATGCCAACTGCGGTCTTCCCTTCCACATCGGTGGCGAGATCGCGGAGCGCGAAGATCTCCTGGTACAGACTCCGGAAGGTCTCAAGAATCGATTCAATCTCGATGTCCGGATCCAGAGCGAGGCGGTGAGCATCGATCGTGACAAACAAGAACTCACGATCCTCGACCTAGAAACCGACACGACCTACACGGAACACTACGACGATCTCGTGCTCGCGCCGGGCGCCGAACCGTTGTTGCCCCCCATTCCTGGCATCGACCGCGCCGGCCACTTCGCGTTGCGAATGATTCCAGATATGGACATGGTGATTGCTTGGAACAACCAGATCAAACCGCTCCATGCCACCGTTGTCGGAGCGGGGTTCATCGGCCTGGAAATGGTCGAGCAACTCACCAACCTCGGGATCTCCGTTTCGCTAGTCGAGGCTCGCCCGAACGTGATGGCGGCGATCGATCCGGATATGGCCGCTTGGGCGCAGCATCAGCTCGAAGACCATGGGGTTGACATCCGCCTCAAAAGCAAGGTGGTTCGCTTCGAAGATCCCGGGCCCGATGAAACAGCGGCGGCGTCAGTGTTGGTGTTCGACGACGGCTCCCGGCTGCCGACCGACCTGGTAATCCTCAGCATGGGTATCCGGCCAGAAGTGACGCTGGCACGTGACGCTGGTCTGAAAATCGGTTCACTCGGCGGTATCCGCGTGAACCACCACATGCGTACACAAGATCCTCATATCTGGGCAGTCGGCGACGCAGTCGAGGTGCACAATCCAGTCACCCGCGCCTGGGCGTCGATTCCGCTGGCCGGGCCCGCCAACCGCCAGGGGCGAGTCGCCGCCGACAACATCATGGGGCGGCCATCCAGCTACCGCGGCACGTGGGGCACATCACTGGTTCGCGTGTTCGACATCACCTTGGCGAGCACCGGCCTCAACGAACAACAGCTGACAGAAGGCGGAATCTGTTACGAAGCCGTCCACGTCCATCCGCTCTCCCATGTCGGCTACTACCCCGGCGCCGAGATACTCGACATGAAGCTGCTGTTTTCAGCTGAAGATGGGGCGATCTACGGAGCTCAGGTTGTCGGTAAGGAGACGGCGGCTCGGCGGCTCGACGTTCTGGCGACCGCGATCCAGGGCGGCATGACAGTCGACGACGTCGCCCAGCTCGAGTTGTGCTACTCGCCCGCGTTCGGAGCGCCCAAGGATCCGGTCAACCTGCTGGCGATGGCCGCCCGAAACGTTGTAAAGCGTGATGTCGAGATCGCACAGTGGTACGAGGTCGACGACTTCGACGATGACACGGTGCTATTGGACGTGCGCAGCTCCGAAGAATTCGAACTCGGACACATCCCTGGGGCACTCAACATTCCGCTCGATGAACTGCGGTCACGACTGGATGAACTCGACAAGACCAAGACAATCGTTGCCCAGTGCTTCTCCGGCCAGCGCTCCTACTTCGCCACGCGAATGCTGCAATTGCACGGATTCGATGTGCGGAACCTCACCGGCGGAATCAGAAGCTGGCAAGCAACACATCCTGATGTCGAGCGCTCGCAGCCCACAAAGGCCAACATCAGCGCTCTGGCCGAGTAGCCGCAAGGTCAACTCGACCAGCAAGGCCTTCGCTTGACGACAACGCGAAGGTCATAGAGTTCCGGGGTGCACCGTTTCATCCCGCCCGACAGGCTTCTCCAGCGCCTGGTGCGTTGTGTCTTCGGCCTGGCCCTGTTCGGGCTCGGTATCTCGTTGATCCTCCAGGCCGATCTCGGGGCTGCACCCTGGGACGTCTTCCACACCGGAGTAAGCGAACTCACAGGGATACCCGTTGGCACAGTCATCATCATCACCGGTGTCGCACTACTCGTCTTGTGGATTCCGCTGCGAGAACAGCCGGGAATCGGGACAGTTCTCAACGCGATCGAAATCGGAGTGGTCGTAGATCTGACACTCCCTTTGATCCCCGAACCCGACCTGCTCACTGCGCGAGTACCCATGATGCTCAGCGGCGTCGTGATCATCGCCATCGGCTCTGGCCTCTACATCGGGTCCGGGCTCGGCGCCGGGCCCCGCGACGGTCTGATGACCGGTCTTGCGCGACGCGGGCTGTCGATCCGCGTCGCACGAACCGGTATCGAGCTGTTCGTGCTTGCGGTCGGTATCGCCCTCGGCGGCTCGATCGGCATCGGCACCGCAGTGTTTGCCATCGCAATCGGCCCCCTCGTGCACGTATTCCTCCCTATGTTCGCGATCCGGCCTCTCGCTGATGACACTCCCCCGGCGCTCGAGGCGCCTTCCCCCGCAGCATCATGATTGCCATCGTCCTGGCCGCCGCGGGCCTCACCGCAATGGTCGACTGGTGGTCAGTCGCCACCCGCAACCACCGAGTCGAAACCGTTGCAAAGCCACTTGTGATGATCTGGCTGATCATCGCGGCACTCATCATCGACGCCGACCCAACTTCCGCCCGTCCCTGGATCGTGGCCGGCCTCGTTGCTGGACTAGCCGGCGACATCTTCCTGCTCCCGAATGTCGATCGTTTCCTGGCCGGCCTGGGAGCCTTTCTCGTAGGGCATGTCCTTTACATAGGGGGTCTCATTCAGATCCGCGATGGCTGGGAGCTGTTCATCATCGGTGCTGTCGCCGGAGTTGCGCTCCTCTCAGTGATCGGCCGGCCGATCGTGCTGGCGGTTCGCGGAACCAGCTACTTCATTCCTGTCACCGTGTACATCGGAGCGGTCGGGGCGCTCGTCGTGGTCGGTATCGCGACCGGTCGTTGGGTGCTCGCGGCCGGTGCTGTGTCATTCGCGCTGTCCGACGCGCTGCTCGGGTCCGACCGGTTCGTCACACCCGCCCCGAATCACCGGGTGTACGTCCACGTGCTCTACCAACTCGGCCAGGCGGGCCTCGTCATCGGCCTCTCAGCAACATTCGCCTGAGTGCTCGACAGACTTGCAACATCTATCCGACCCATCGCAGGCCATCCCATACCGAGTGAATCTGAATTGGACGCGGAGATGGAGTGCCTGCTCGCGGCCCCGACTGACGACATCGAGGATGGCCGCTCGCTCACTCCCGTCACGGTTCTCACAGGCTTTCTCGGCGCGGGGAAGACAACCCTCGCTAACCGGATCCTGTCGGAAGACCATGGCCTGCGCATCGCCGTTCTGATCAACGATTTTGGTGATGTCGACATCGACAGCGAACTGATCGTCGGCATCACCTCGAATCAGATCAGCCTCGCCAACTGATGCGCGTGCTGTGAGATTCGCGACGACTTGATTACGGCGATCGACTCGGTGCTGGCAGCCGACAATGAGATCGACGCGATCGTGCTCGAGGCGAGCGGAGTAGCCGAGCCGCTGTCGATCGCCCGCACGTTCGTCGATGCCTCTTACCGCAATCGCATCCGGCTCGACGGCATCATCGCGGTTGTTGATGCCGAACAGCTCCCCGCCCAGGTTCAGGATCCGGTCACGAGCGAACTCGTGTACAGCCAGATCGGGTGCTCCGACCTTGTCATTCTCAACAAGGTCGACGTCGCAGATCGACGACGAATAGACGAAGTGCGTGACTTCGTAACTGAGCGGCTTCCCACGATTCGCATCATCGAGGCTGTGCAGGCCGACGTACCGCTCTCCGTCATCGTCGGCAGCCGAACCGCCAACGACATAGTCGGCGCTGAAGTCGAAGCCGGTGGGGTAGAACACGATCATGACCATGGGCACCAGCAGCCGGTGGGGTAGAACACGATCATGACCATGGGCACCAGCACGGGTTCGTGAGTTGGGTGTACCGCCGCGACCGACCAATCGACTCGAAACGCCTCGCCAAGGTCATCCTCACGCTTCCCGGATCCGTATACCGGATCAAAGGTTTCATCGACGCTGTCAGCGAGCCCGAGATGCGCACGCTGGTGCAAGCGGTCGGGCTGCGAAGCGACTTCACGCCGTTCGACACCTGGGGCGACCGGGCCCGGTCGACGACGCTCGTAATCATCGCCTCCGATGACGTCGATCGCGACGCAATCGAGGCTGCGATCGACTCGTGCACCGTTGCCTGATATCAGGTGGCGCGACATTAGTTTCACTACAACGACTCAACGACGAGGAGCATCGATGACCGACCAACGTGAACCCAGCAGCCCCGAAGATCTGCAAGCGGCGCTGACCGGCGGCGTGCCACTGGGTCGTTGGAATGAAGGATTGATGTTCGAGGGCATCAATCCCACCCCTGGGTTGAAGAGTGCTTCGAACTGGTTCCCCCGCTCCGAGACCGTCGGTCCCGACGAGATGCGGATCACGTTCATGGGCACCGCACCGTTCATCCGACCCGGCCAGATGAACACATCGATCCTCATCGAACTGGGTAACGGCGAGAAGATCATCTTCGACATCGGCGAGGGATCGGTTGCCAACTACATCTCCGCCGGGCACGCACTCAACGAACTCGACAAGGTCTTCATCACCCACCTTCACGTCGACCACTATGGCGCGTTGCCGTATCTGTACATGTTCGGTGGATGGGCAGGTCGTTGGCACAAGAAACTCCGCGTGTTTGGTCCGTCTGGTCGCAGCCCCGAGTTCGGGACAGCGCACATGGTCGAGGGCATGAAGCAAATGCTCACCTGGCATCGGGATGCATTCAGCGTGTTTCCCGTTGGGCAGGGCCACGATGTCGAGGTCAACGAGTTCGACTTCCGCGACAACGGTGGAGTTATCTACGACGAGAACGGCGTCAAAGTCATCCACTGGCAGCGCTCCCACGCCAAAGACGGCGCATCGGGCTACCGCTCGAATGGAATGGGCTGAGTGTTGTGTGGACCGGCGATGGCCGACCATCGCTGCTCGACGCCGAGTACGCCTCCGATGCCGACGTCTACATCACCGAGGTTCAGCCAGAACTCGTGGCGATCAGCTCCGGTGTGCAGGGCGTACCGCCTTTCCTCGGCCGCTACACGATCGACACGCACCACACCCCCGGCTACGCGGCCGGTTATCTCGCCAAGCGGGCCAACCCGCGGCTGTTCATGACGACCCACATGCCGTTCGACCCATATATCAACGAAGAGACCGTCGCCGAGGTTCGCGAACATTGGAAGGGCCCGTTCCACTTCGGCGCCCCTGACGGCATCGTCGTCAACGTGACCAAAGACGACATCTGGGTCCGCGAAGGCGTGCTTCCCGACTACCCGAACAGCCGGGCGCCGCAGTTCGACTTCGACGATGGACAGTTGGTGGTGCCCTATCCCCCGACCAATCGCGAAGAAATCCAGGAGCCGTTCGTCCGCGAGCAGGAAATCCCGCCCGCCGACTACTACCCAGAGGGCTACTACCCCGAGCTCTTGACCGAATGGCCCGTCAGCGACGACCTCGTCATTCCATTGGAAGACATGCCGCCCGCCATGCTTCAGGGCATGGGCCAGTCCTGGCGCGAACGTCAGGCCTACAAAAAGCACATCAGCGAACTCACCGCGGAGGAATAACCCGCTGCGGTTAGCTTGAGCGCGACCTGTCCGCGCCCTCGCTCACCGCAAGATCCGCTCAACCCCCTGCAGTTAGCTTGAGCGCGACCTGTCCGCGCCTTCGCTCACCGGAAGGGTTTAGTAGCGGTAGTTTTCGGGCTTGTAGGGACCGCCCGGATCCATATCGAGGTATTCGGCCTGCTCATCGCTCAGGACCGAGAGCTTGACGCCGAGTGCATCGAGATGCAGGCGGGCTACCTTCTCGTCGAGGTGCTTGGGCAGCACGTAAACGCCGAGCGGGTACTTCTCGGTGGAGTTGAACAGCTCCATCTGAGCA
>JADWMG010000220.1 GCA_015767405.1 Actinomycetota bacterium | reverse complement strand
CGTGATCAGGTAGGCAAAGTCACCATTGGGCTGCTCGACGAGTAGCGGGTTCGTAAAATCGGTGTCGTCGCGCCAGTAGGCGTAGTGGTTTTCGTCGTGGCCGGCACCCTCGATCTCGCCGGCGTAGGTGTACAGCAGGCGAGCCTGCCCGATGAGGTCGAGCGCGATGTTGCCGAGCGCCATGTCTTCTTCCAACTCGGGCGCGTGAGCAACGTTCTCGAGCAGACGCTGAGCGAGAACCAGCGAGCGGTCGCCCTGGCGGAGGACATAGGTGAGCAGCGGGGAATGGTCGACGGCGTCGCTCATCACATGTGTGCGACTTCGGGCGGCAGCTCGTAGTCGGTCGGCTGGCGGTACGACTTGTCGGCCGCCGGGTCGAACATCGAGTGGCGCTCGTCGGGGTCGGACGAGATGACATCGCTCGAGCGCACAACCCAGAGACTCACGCCTTCAGATCGGCGCGTGTAGAGGTCACGAGCGTTCTCGATCGCCAGTGCGGCGTCGGGTGCATGTTCACACCTCGGCGGGCGCGTACGAATACTTCCCAGGCTGGCCAGTCGGCGCTCATGCCGCCACCACTTTCGATCGTGCCGCTTGTTTCGTCGCGTATGCGGTAGCCGCTTCGCGAACCCATTCACCCTCGTCGTAGGCACGCACCTTCGTGGCGATTCGGTCTTCGTTGCACGGTCCGTTCCCACCGACGACCGTCCAGAACTCGTCCCAGTCGATCTCGCCGATGTCGTACGTCTCGCGCTCCTCGTCCCAGCGCAGGTCAGGGTCCGGAATCGTCAGACCCAACAGCTCGGCCTGTGGCACCGTGGCATCGATGAACTTCTGGCGGAGGTCGTCGTTGGAGATTCGCTTGATACCCCAGCGCATGTTCTGTTCGGAGTGGGGCGAGTCGGCGTCGGCCGGGCCGAACATCATCACCGTCGGCCACCACCATCGGTTCAACGCATCCTGGGCCATGGCTTGCTGCGAGTCGGTGCCGTTGGCGAGTGTCAGCATGATCTGGAAACCCTGCCGCTGGTGGAAGCTCTCCTCTTTGCATATTCGCACCATCGCTCGCGCGTAGGGCCCGAACGAGCAGCGGCAGAGCGGTACTTGATTCATGATCGCGGCACCGTCGACGAGCCAACCGATCGCGCCGACATCGGCCCAGGTGAGCGTCGGGTAGTTGAAGATGCTCGAGTACTTCTGGCGGCCGGCATGGAGCAGTTCGAGTAGCTCGGAGCGGTCGGTCCCAAGAGTCTCGGCGGCGCCATAGAGGTAGAGCCCGTGACCGGCCTCGTCTTGCACCTTGGCAGTGAGGATCGCCTTGCGCCGGAGCGACGGGGCCCTCGTGAGCCAGTTGCCTTCAGGCTGCATCCCGATGATTTCGGAATGCGCATGCTGGGCGATCTGGCGAACGAGTGTCTTGCGGTACTTCTCGGGCATCCAATCGGTCGGCTCGATCCGGTCGTCGGCGTCGATCAGCGCGTCGAATTTCTCTTCTTCAGTCTCCATCGGGCATCCCTTTCCTCGGTGGGTCACTCTATGACACAGAGTATCGGCTGTCTACACGTGTGGGTGTGTCACCGTTCGTCGAATAGTGTCGCCAGCATGACCGTCAAAGTACAGATCGACAACGATGTAGCGGAGGTCGTGCTCGACCGCCCATCGAAGTTCAACGCCGTCAACGAAGAGATGGCGGGTGAGCTGCTGGCGGCGATCGATGAGGCCACAAACAGCGGGTGTCGCGCCCTGTTGTTACGTGGTGAGGGTCGAGGGTTCTGTGCCGGCCGTGATCTCGGCGATGCGAACCCGGCGGATGAAGATGCCGAAGCGATCCTGGTCGAGCAGTTCAACCCGCTGTTCGAACGGCTGAGGGCCGTGCCGGTACCGACGATCGCCGCCGTCCAAGGTCCAGCGCTTGGAGTCGGACTCGGGTTGGCGTTTGCCTGTGATGTTGTGTTCGTGGGTGAATCGGCCAAGGTCGGTTCACCGTTTGCCGGCATCGGTTGCGTGCTCGACAGCGGAGGTCATCGCCACTTCGTCGAGCGTCTCGGCCCTCATCGCACGCTCGAGATGATCTACTCGGGTGCCCTCATCTCCGGACGCGCAGCAGCTGACCTGGGGTTGGTCAATCGATGCTTCGCCGACGACGCGTTGCTCGACGAGGCGCGGGCCTTTGCCGCGAGCGTCGCCGCCGGGCCAACTGCCGCGTTCGCCCTCTCCAAACAGATCGTGCAGCGCATCGACCGCGAGCACATGAGCTTCGATGACGTTCTCGTCGCCGAGGCCGAGGCGCAGGGCGCGGCCTCCCGCACCGCCGACTATGCCGAAGGCATAGGAGCGTTCCAGGCCAAGCGTCAACCCACCTTCACCGGCCAGTAAGTATCTGTTGCGGTGAGCTTGGGCGCGACCTGTCCGCGTCTTCGCTCACAGGAGGGCGAGTCGAGGTTGTTGCGGTGAGCTTGGGCGCGACCTGTCCGCGTCGTCGCTCACAGGAACGAAATCTGACGCACCAGCGATGAGTTTCGGCGCGGGCGACCTGTGCGCGCTGAGACTCATCGCCTTTTAGCTGATGCGGGTTTCGTAGCCGGCCCAGTGCGGTTCGCGCAGGGTGCGCTTGAGGATCTTGCCAGCACTGGACTTGGGCAGCGGCTGGTCGCTGATCTCCATCGATTTGGGGACCTTGTAGCCGGCGATCGTGGAGCGGCAGTGCTCGATCAGTTCGGCTTCGTCGACGGGGGAGCGGGTGACGACCACCGCATGCACGGCCTCACCCCACCGTTCGTTGGGTACGCCGATAACCGCGACTTCGGCCACCGCCGGATGGCTGGCGATGGCATCCTCAACCTCGGTGCTGTACACGTTCTCACCACCGGTCACGATCATGTCTTTGGACCTGTCGACCAGGAACAGGTGGCCATCTGAGTCGATCCGGCCGACATCGCCACTGTGGTACCAGCCGCTGCGGAGCGCGGCTTCAGTATCGTCGGGACGGCCCCAATAACCCTGCATGATGTTGGGGCCTCGAACGCCGACTTCGCCAATCTCGTCAGCCTCCATCCGCTCGTCGTCTTGGTCGAGAATCGCGATTTCGACACCCATGGAAGCCGCTCCGCAAGAACGCCCGAGTGGGGTGTCGAGCAGCAACTGTTCGTCGGGGAGTGCAGTGACGAGCGGGGCAGCCTCGGTCGCTCCGTAGAGATGCACGAGCTCGACTCCGGGAAAGGCTTCCACCGCTCGCCGCAATGTTGCCATCGTCGCGGGTGATGCACCGTGAGACAGCATCCGCAGAGAACTCACGTTGCGCGGGTTTTCTAGCTGCACGTCACTCGCGGCGGCGAGCATTGTCGGAACGAGCAAAGTCGAAGTGATTCGCTCAGACTCCAAGAGATCGAGAGTGTTGTTCGGTTCGAATGAGGGCTGGATGACTTGGGTCGCCCCGATCCAGATCGACCCGAGCACAGCAACGCTTCCTGCAGCATGAAAGAGCGGAGCAACGACAAGGTATCGATCGTCGCGCGCCAATTTGTTCCAGGAGAAGCACGACCAAGTATTGGCGATCAGGTTGCGATGCGTGAGCATCACCCCTTTTGCTGCGCCGGTAGTTCCGCCGGTGTAGAAGAGGCCTGCGAGGTCTGTTTCAGCCACGTCGTCGGGGAAGGGCTCCGCTGGCGTGTCGAGCAGTGCCTCGTAGTCGTCTGGTATCCGCACGACGTGTTCGAAATCGGAGTCGAGGTCGGATGGCGGTCGGTCGGTGATCAGAATGCGGGCGCCGGCATCGACCGCTGCGTAGCTCAGCTCGTGGTCGGTGTGGCGAGAGTTCAACGGCACGAGTACGAAGCCGGCAGCGGGGATCGCGAGGTATGCCTCGATGTACCTGTGGCAGTTCTGCGCGACGACCGCTACTCGATCACGGCGTTCGAGACCGAGATTGCGCAGACCGGCGGCGAGCCGCTGACATCGATCGATCGTGGTGGCAAAGTCCTGGCGCACATCGCCGCACACCACTGCTTCGGAGTGCGCGTGCGACGTCAGAGCATGGCGCAACGGGTCCTGAAACGTATGCATTGCGTCAGTCTCGCACCTCAGCGAACGCGTCGGAAACTTCCGACGTGCAACCGGCGCAACGTAACACCAGGGGCCTGGCCCCTGACGTTACGGTCTCGCATGTTGTTGGAGCTGTGGGAGACTTCCGGGGTGCAGGTAGCGCTTGCGTTGTCCCCCGGAGTGTCAGCGGACGAGTGTGAGGCGTTCACGCTCGTGTTCGACAAGCTGGCCGACGTCGAGTTAGTCGGTGTCGGCGCCGAACTCGGGCCAGTCGAAGGGCAGGGTGGAGGCCACCACATCGACAAACTCTTCAACGACGTGCTCAGCCCCGACATCGTGCTCGTTCCCGGTGGACTCGGGTGTGAACGGACGGCCAAAGACGACCTCCTGCTGGAATGGCTGCAGGCCGTCCAACCCCAATGTCAGTGGATGGCCGCTAGCTCGACCGGCACCGTTGTTGTAGCCGCGGCTGGACTGCTCGACGATCACGACGCGGCCACACACTGGCTGGCCACACCGTTACTCGAGTCCTACGGCTCATCGGCGTCGGACGAGCGGATCGTCGAAGTCGGCCGGATCATCACGTGTGAAGGCAAGATCACCGCGATGCACGTCGCCCTGCTGGTCACGCTTCGTGTATTCGGCCCGACCGCTGTGCTCGATGTCCGAGAGGCATTGGCTCACCCGGATGGACCCGACGAGCCAACAACCCGGCGTCGTTTCACGTCAGTTCTGAAGCGTGGGTCATCGAAGCCGAA
>JADWMG010000219.1 GCA_015767405.1 Actinomycetota bacterium | reverse complement strand
TACGAGAGCGACTCGTCGCATAGTTGCTTTCCTCAGATGGGAGCAGTTTGTCGGGGAAGAGAGCCGCTATTCTACAGAAAGGAGTCGTGGACTCATAGTTGGCCGGCTCACGGAGCGGTGCCGTACACTGTTGCCGCGATTCTGGCCCCTCTTGCGATCATCCCTGACCCGAGGAATGACGGTGCACCGCCCCGGCGCCAGCCTCAGGTTTCGCTTCTGATCAGTTCTCGACGCCCGTCGGGCTCGTGCCCACATAGGCGATGCGCCAGATCTTCCCCATCGACCCGTCGACGATGTACAGACTTCCGTCCGGCCCTACCGCGAGCCCCGTCGGCCGCGCTGTGCCCTCGCCCATCCGGATCGGCGCCTCGCCGGCAAATCCGTCGGCGAAGATCTCGAACTCGCCCGAAGGAAGACCGTCCTGCATCGGCACGAAAGCCACCTTGTAGCCCTCCTGTGGCAGCGGCGCTCGGTTCCAGGAGCCGTGGAAGGCGATGATGGCTCCGTCGTCCCAGAACGTGACGCCATGGGTCTTCGAACGAACCGGCATCTGATCAAATCTCGACCCGAACATACTTGCGATGCATCAATTACTGGAAGCTATCCGCCGGGTATTGACTCCGCCGCCGGATGAGCGCATGCTGTGGTGGGGCGACCGCGCTGAGTGGCGGTCGTTGCGGGCGGAACTCAAGGGGGCACCTGACCCAAGGGGGCACCTGCAACGAAAGGTAGAGCAATGGCATCCTCAAACGACCGTCAGCCGTACATCATCACATTCAAGCGCAAGGACGAACGCTCCAGAGCAGAAGACAAACAGGACATAGTTCGTGAGACCATTTCGTCGGATGTGCAATTCTTCACTTCAGAGGACTTCGCACGCGACAAGAACCCCGTGCCGTCTGCTCAGGACATGGAGAGCCTGGGCTATGACGTGAATAGGTACGGAGCCCCGTTGCTGATGGCGCGATTGACGCCCGACGAGGCGCAGGCCCTCGATGCAGACGACAACGTCCTGCGCGTCGAGGAAGACGGCGAGATGCATGCGCTCGACCTGCACCTCGAAGGAACTCCAGCTCCGCAAGCCGAGACGATTCCAGCAGGGGTGAACCAGGTGAAGGCGCCCGATGCGTGGCCGACCAGCCAGGGCGAAGGAATCAAGGTCTTCATCTGTGACACGGGGATCGACTCAAACCATCCCGATCTGGTCAACAACCTGCGAGCCGGGAAGAGCTTCGTCACGAGCGAGAGCTCAACTGAGGACTATCACGGCCATGGCACGCACTGTGCCGGGACGGTCGCGGCGTCGCTCAACGGTAGTGGCGTTGTCGGCGTCGCACCGTACGCCTACCTGTACCCGATCAAGGTGCTCAGCAGCACCGGCTCGGGCAACTGGAGTTGGCTGATTGCCGCACTCGACTGGATTGCGGACAAAAAGGGCGCTCGTATCGCGAGCATGAGCCTCGGAGGCTCGGGTGCGCCGCAAGCGCTCGGCGACATGTGCCAGACCGTGTACGACGACGGCGTCCTGCTCGTCGCTGCCGCCGGTAACTCGGGAGGACCACCAGACACGGTTGGATACCCAGCGAAGTTCGACTCCGTCGTCGCCGTATCCGCTGTCGACAGCACCGACACGATCGCCGGCTTCTCGAGCGTGGGGCCAGCCGTAGAAGTCTGTGCACCCGGCGTGAACGTGCTGTCCACCACCAAGGGAGGTGGAGTCGGCTACATGAGTGGAACATCGATGGCGTGCCCCCACGTGTCCGGTGTGGCGGCATTGGCATGGGGATCCCACAGGGGAGGCAACAACAAACAGATCCGCTGGCTCTTGAATACGTTCGCAGTCAACGTCGGCGATGGCGACCCGGAGAAATACGGCGACGGGCGCGTTGACGCGAACACGACGTCGTTCTACATCGGGAACCCACCGGAGTTCTGATCCCGGCGCCAAGGTGACCCAGACAGAGCGGGATGACCTGACGATTACGGTTTTCGGACTCACCGACGCGTTCCGTCCACCGGAGTCGGCACGGCCACGCACACGGGCCTACCGACCACCGGGCTACGGCGTCCGCGAGCAATGTCTCCCGTTCGCCTCGGCCGCAGCGCTCGGGATCACCGTGCCGTCACCGTTCTCATGGGGATGCTGCCTCCCGTCCGACGTCCCGCCCGGCGCGAGGGCATTCCGTTCCCCGGTTGGGCCGCCTGCGACGGGAGACGATCGCGCCTTCTACGTGCTCGACGACCCCGGGGTTGAGCTTCTTCGAGCGCGCCGACCAGCAGTCGATGATCAAGATCCACCTTCCGTACGGATGGCGAAGCCCCGCCGGTGTCGAGTTGCTGTTCTCGCCGCCCGTCAACCGCCCCCGGGGCGACGGCTTCACTGTGCTGAGCGGGCTGGTCGAGACCGCGTGGTACCACAACGCCGTGAATCTCGTCGGTGTGATCCCTCCGCCTCCGTCCCGGGTCCACATGGAGGCAGGCGAACCGCTCGCACAAGTCATTCCGGTCACCTCCGACGCCCGATCGGTGTGCCTCGACGTCCTCGATTCGCACCGGACCGACGCGCGCGATTCCCTGGACTCGATCGTCGACTGGCACCGAAGGCACGATTCGGATCGATCGGCTTACAAGCGACTGTCGCGCTCAGACGAGGGAGGAGTGTCAGAGCCCTGATGATGCTGCCCTAGCCCAGGGCTCGCATATCTCCACTGTCGTTCTCAATACGAACGACCCCTTCGTGTGTGGCAAGCCCGCGAGCAGCGTCAGCACTCGCCATCCCCATAACAATCGTTCCCGATCTAACCGTGTGTCGCACCTCGAACCCATCGATAGTGCCAACAGAACAACCCGGTACGAGCGTCACTATGACAGGCTCGCGATGATCTGGCTCATCCACGTGCCGTGCAAATGCATCTCGCGGAGCTGAACTCATCTCCGACATTACGACCACCTCCACGACCACGCTAGCAACAGGTCAAACACCATCTTCCGTCGCCGTCTTCCTCGAGATCAACGACGTCAGCGCCGCCGTAGCCACCAACGATGACATCTACACATTGGTGATGGAGGTCGCGCGCACAGAACTCGCGCTCGACGACAACGCCGACCGGCTTCGACAACTCATCGACTGACCGACGACACCGATCGGCACGACAGCGAGAACGCCCCACCGGAGGTGCAGAGCGCCTTGACGATCATGGTCGACAATCGCACGATCTGGAGCGGTTGATTGCTCGCGTACGTGCCGATCTCGGACGGGTTGCGCCCTTCGGCGAGGCGGGATTATGCGCCGCCCAATTGGCAGTCGAAGCTCCCACACTTCGCCGGTTATGTGCGGCTTGTGGGCGAGTCGAGGGTGCCGCTGTCGGGTCTTGGCGGCCCGGTCTTGCTCGGTTCATTTTGGGGGTGTTTGGCTGTCGGTGTGAGGGTGTCGTCGGCGATGAAGACTCGGATCTCGGCGATGGTGTCGTGGATGAGTGTTGCGACCCGGTCTGAGGTCAGTTCGGCGGAATCGGGTGTCGGGAGTGCCGCAAGCGCAACCTTCGCGACTGGATCGTCGATGACAACGCTTGCCGCGAGCTGAGCGACACCGACCCGATGCAGCGAATCGCGCGCGCCGTCGAACTGCTCGCGGCCTGAGTCGCAGCCGGCGCACTTCGGTCGCGGCTGTTACCGTACCTGGTCAGCGCCCACGACCCGAATACTGGGCATCCACACGGTACCGAGCACCATCATCGGGAGTTACTTCCGCACTCCGGAGTGCCAGGTCTGAAGCGACTTGTTCACAGGGCGCTTGGGCCTGACTGGGCTACCTCAATCGGTAACATTTCGACCTGCTCACGGATGGCCTCGTCAAGGCCGCCGGATGTGAGGCCTAGCGCGATTCGTGACGGTTCGGGATCGAAGAAGGTGTTGGCGCATTGGATGTCGACATAGGGGACGGGTCGGATGCCGACGTCGAGGCCTGCCGCTTCGAGTTGTTGCGCTGTCTCTCTCGCCGCGGCGCGCAGCCGGGCATGCCCGACGGTGACGACTTCTCGCTCGACGCCGTCGAGGCTGGCGATCTTGGCGATGAGTTCGGCCCAGGTCACGTTCTGGTCCCCGATCGGATAGCGGTGACCAGAGACTCCTCGTTCGAGACCACCGAGCACCGCTTCGGCAATGTGGACGACGCTGGTCATCATCGTCCCGCCCGGTGCGTAGTGGATCGGGCCACCGTCACCCCGCAAAGTACCGATCAGCTCCTCCCACTGGGGCGAGCGGTTGGG
>JADWMG010000057.1 GCA_015767405.1 Actinomycetota bacterium | reverse complement strand
CGGGATTCTGTGGCTCGACGCTGAACGCCGGGCCGGTGACCATCCATCTTTGCGGCCTACCCGAGGGTGTCCATGACATCTCTCGATGTCATGGACGGACGAGCCGTCCATGTTCTCTGCTCGGCCTTGCTCCGGGTGGGGTTTACCGAGCCGACGACGTCACCGTCGCCGCTGGTGCGCTCTTACCGCACCGTTTCACCCTTACCTGTGACCGGTTGCCCGGCCCATCGGCGGTCTCTCTCTGTTGCACTTATCCGTCAGGTCGCCCCAACCTGGCTCTCGCCAGCACCCTGCTCTGTGGAGTCCCGACTTTCCTCGACGATGCAGCACGCATCGCCGCGGTCACCCGGCCACCTCACTATCGCTATATCGAGTCTAAGGTGTCACCGTCAGACCGAGGCCAAACCCGCGTTCTCGTGAACTTTTACCGACGTGTCGTCGGTAAAAGTTCACGAGAACGGAATGGGCAGTGCGTTATCAGCAGGTTGGTTCGAGCTCGTTGTAGATGTAGGAGTTTGCTGCTGGCGTCTGCAGGAAGAAAGAACTGCGAGTTCCGTTTTCGTCAGGGGCGCCAATGACCAGGTTGAT
Source organism: Actinomycetota bacterium (assembly GCA_015767405.1). Lineage (GTDB taxonomy): Bacteria > Actinomycetota > Acidimicrobiia > Acidimicrobiales > Ilumatobacteraceae > Sva-07. The sequence goes on along the minus strand of JADWMG010000057.1, from coordinate 11,686 downwards.
CTGACCGATCGAACCGAACGCGCTCGTGATCGCATACCACTGTGGCAGATCCTCGGAAGTGGTGCCGGGCTGTTCGCCCCGCAGTGCTGGGCTGACGTAGGAAACAGGCCCGTAGACGAAGATCGGGAGGGCTGCGGAGTGCCGAGATTCGAGGGTTGCCGCGGAGATGGCTGCGGCGCGCAGGTCGACGGTTGACAGTTCCGAAGCGAATGTTTGGTTTGTCGCCGCGGCCAGACTCTCGAGGCTGATCGCAAAGCTCAGCATGTCGCGGGCAGGGTCGTCGCTCGTTTCGATGACTTCCATGACTGGTTCCACCAAGCGGTCCACCATCCACGGGTTGGTGCAGTCCCATGCCTCGCCGCCTGCCCCGATGGCTAGTGCGTTCATCTCATCGGAAATCGCCTGGTGGTCTTCGATCAGGCGCTCGATCAGAGTCGTCGCGTCCGTCTCGAGTTCTCCGCTGGCGAGAATCTCGTCGTATACGGAGATGATCGTGTTCTCGAGAGACGAAGAGGTCCGAAGCAGCACGGCGTCGTCGACCGGATAGTCAGCAGGGTCGGTGACAGGTGGGGCGTAGCCGACTCGTCCGGGTGCCTCGCTGCCTCCGACGTCGTCGCCGCATGCGGCAACGAGCGCGGCGAGCGAAAGCGTGATTCCACCGACGCGTAATGCATCACGACGCCCGAATCGCGTGCCGCTCGTTGGGAGCTGAACATCTTTGATCATGACTCTTCACCACCGCTGTCGCCAGTGAGGACGAGTGGCTCAGCTTGGGGCTCGAACAGCTTGTCGAGATCGTCGCTGAATCCTCCGATGTCGGCGAGTACGGTCGCATGGCGGGCCTCGACGACGAGGATAGATCCGGTGAGCGATACCGCGTCGATGCTCTCGTAGAGCGAAAAAAGCTCGGTGTGAGTCGCGACGGCTGAGTTCTCGAGATTCCATCCAGCGGTAGCAAATGCTTCGATGTCGGTGGTCGCAAACTCGGGCTGCAACTCCGTGTAGAGCTCCTCGTTGCGGCCAGCGGCAGATGCTCCGATTACAGCGGCGATTGCCTGGGCGTACGCGCTGTGATTTCCGGACAGCGCCTCGACCACCTCGAGAATGTCGTCGCTGATACCGGCCTCGATGGTTTCGAGATAGAGATCTCGTGCCGTCAGTTCGAGGCCCATGGCCTGCTCGAGCAACTCGCGGTCTTCAGGAGTAGTAGTAAACGGGGCTGCCGATGCAGGTCGAGCGACGCCAAGAGCTGCGGCACTGGCAAGGCCGGCTGCGCCGATGGCGCTAATGAGGCTGCGCCGCGATGATGCGGGCTCAGCGGTTTCGGGGTCCACGGAGGAATGTCCTTTCGGGTTCATGCACTAGACAGCATTCCCTCTCGGAGGGGCTTCGAGCAATTCTAGGGTCCGAGCGCAGTGCATCCGGTGATCGGTCAGAAGTCAAGAGCGGAGAGTTCCGGAATCCAACCGGCAGATCGTTCGAGTGCCTCACGCCACCTCGAGCGTCTGGACGCGTGTTGGCCGCTCTGGTGTGGCTCAACCACTATCGACGGTCTCCACAGAGAATCGAGATCCGACATGTCACTCCAGACGCCGATCCCGAGACCAGCCATGAAGGCGGCGCCAATGGTCGTTGCATCAGCTACCGGCGCGACCTCGATTGCTCGATCAGTGGCATCGGCAAGAGCTTGCGTGAATGTCGGGTTTTCGCTCATTCCGCCGTCGATTCGAACAATCTGAATATCGATTCCGGTATCAGCTCGGGCTGCTTCGAGAAGATCGGCACCCCGGTCGGCGACACCTTCGAGGACCGCCCGAACCACGTGGCTCCGGTTGGTGCCCCTAGTGATGCCGAGCAGCGTCCCACGTGCGCCGTAGTCCCATTGTGGCGTACCAAGCCCAAGAAGGGCTGGAACGTACATCACGCCGTCGGTGTCATCGCACCCGCTCGCAACTTCGTGGCTTTCGGCACTGGTTGTGATCAGCCCGAGGTCGTCTCGCAGCCACTCGACGTTGGAGCCGGCTGAGAGCATGATCCCTTCGACTCCCCATATCAGCTCGCCGTTCCTGGACCACATCGGCATTGGGTACGTGCCTGACGTGTGCCTCACGACTGAGCCCGGGGCATCGAGGCCGGTACAGAGATCGAGCATGCCGCCGGTACCGAATGTGATTTTTGCCGTCCCAGGAACCACACAGTTCTGCCCGATCAGAGATGCTTGCTGATCGCCGAGAATCGAAGCGATCGGCGGGCTGCCGGGAAGAGCGCTCGCAGATCCGAAAATGCCGACCGAGTCGACGACGTCCGGAAGTATTGCCGTCGGGATTCCGAATGCTTCACATAGATCCTCGTTCCAGCCAGAGCCATCAGGAAGTCGAAGCCCATTGATGGTTGCCGAGGCGTTGGTCTGATCGCTGACGTGGATTGCTTTGCTGTTGCTGGCGCCTCCGCTGAGTGTCCACGCAATCCATGAATCGATGTTCCCGGCGCAGAGATCGCGACCGTCGAGGTCAGGGGTGTTTGCCAGCAACCAGCTGATCTTCGTCACTGACTGGTTAGGAGCGAGCGACCAGCCGTGCTCGGCCTTGGCGACCATACAGTCACCAACGGTCCGGAGATCTTGCCAGCCGAGTCCGGGCGCGATTGGCTCTCCGGTCGCCCGGTCCCAGACAAGGGCACTTGCTCGCTGGTTGGTGATCCCAACCGCATCAATCGGGGTATCTACCGACGCCATCACCGCATGTGCTGCGTCGAGCAGTTTGCTGGCGATGTCGGATGCATCGAACTCCACGAGGCCCGGGGCAGGAATCGTTGGGGGACACGGGCGATATTCGAGAGCGCGGATCGAGAGGTTTTCGTCGACAACTGCAGCGCGAAGCCCGGTAGTTCCGACGTCGACGACGAGGATGGCGGTCATTGTGATGATCTCCGTGATCTCTGAATGGTGGTCATTGTGATGACCTGTGAACTGAGGGAGTGAACCCTCGAGACTGCAGCAGACTGCCGAGCAGACCACCAAGGAGTCCCGCTCCCATGACAAGCGAGAGAGTGAAGAAAACGCCAAACCAGTTGACAGAGTGACCGCCGATGAGCCGAATCGTGATGAACACCGCCTGAGCGGCCAGGTATGCACCCATGGCTGTGACTATGCCATGGCTGATCGGCGTGCCCACGCGCTGAATCCATGCCGCGCACCCCGCTCCGAGGACGAACCCCGTCATTGCGCCGAAGAAGAACAGAGCGTTCGTGCCCGAGTTATCAGAATCCACAAAGGCAGCGGCGAGCGTGAGCGGAATCGCCAAGAGCAGGCAGACACCGGCACCAGCTTCGAGAGCAGTCCAATCCCAGCGACCGTTGAGGGCGCCAGACTGTTCGTTCACGGCCACGGGACCTCGCCGAACGGCGACGGAAAGCCCAGCTTGCCTGGATTCATGATCCCGTTGGGGTCCAATGTCTCTTTGATTGACCTGAGCACATCATGAGCCGGCCCAAGCGACTCGCTCATGAACCGTGCCCGGTTCAAGCCGATGCCGTGATGATGCGACAGGTTGCCCCCATTTGCCAACACGGCGCGTTGGCCGGTATCCCACAACGCGATGTATGTGGCCTCGATGTCGTCTGGCGGGGGAGTGGCGGCAAACGTGAAGTACAGACAGGCCCCGTCCTGGTAGCTGTGCGAGAGGTGGCAGGTTGCGACACGGGTATGCGGCACAGCGAGCATCTCTTTCCTGACAACCTCGAAGAGCTGATCAAGAGCGGACCATGGAGCTGCGATCTCCATGGTGTCCACTACGAAGCCTTTGCGCGTCAGACCTTGTAGAGCAGATGTGTCGTTGCGGTGTTCGAGCCACGCGTCGACGAGGCCGACATCTGCCTCCTTGCCGCGATTTGTGGCGCAGCACTCGGAAACAATTGCCATCGCTGACCCGACGATGCCGGGGTCACCCTCGTCGAGTACGAGCAGGATGCATTCGGTGCCGTCGCCACTCTGTCCGCGAGCAGATTCCTGTGCGTCGTAGAGCCGGAGCACGGCCGGTGTCGCGCCCCTCTGAAGGATCTTTCGGCACGCCTCGATGCCATCACCGAACGTCGGGAACGAATATGCGGCGCGCTGTTCCGTGGCGGGCAGCGCATGGGCTCGAAGCCATACCCGAGTGATCACGCCGAGCGTTCCCTCCGACCCGATAATCAACTGCGTCAGGTCGGGGCCGGTTGCCGCCGCGGGAGCCCCTCCGGTTCGGATGACCGTTCCGTTACCGAGAACTGCTTCGAGTCCGACGACCATGGCTTCGATCTTGCCGTAGCGAGTCGAGTACTGCCCTGCTCCGCGCGACGCCACCCATCCACCGACCGTCGCAAGGTCAAAGCTCTGCGGAAAGTGCCCGATCGATAGTTGATGTTCGGCTTGGAGTTCCTCTTCGAGCTCAGGGCCGAACGTGCCGGCCAAGACCTCGACGACTCCGGAAATGTCGTCGACCTCGACGACACCCGCAAGTGCAGTCATATCGAGAACAACCCCACCGAACACTGGGGCGGCGGCCCCGACGACACCACTCCTTCCACCTGCCACGGTGAGTGGAAGTCGCGCCATATTGCAGATCTTCACGACCGCCTCGACCTCGGCTGTGGTAGTTGGCCGAGCGACAATTTCGGCCATCCGCGGCACCTTGCCGGCCAACGACCAGTGCAGGGCCAGGGGCCACCAGTCGCGGCTTGCCTCAGCGACGGAAGTGGAATCTGTAATCACCTCGCAGACCTCGGCAAGGGCAGCCAAGGCCTCCTCGGGAACGTCGACTGCAATTCCTTCGAACTGAGAAGCGGTTCCGTTCAGTTCAATCGGTGGTGTGGGCGACGTCGGCGTAGTGCTCATTCGATGCTGCCTCCTCCTCGGCACAGATCTGCCGGTAGTCGTTGATTTGGCGTTCCGTTTCGGCGGCGTCCCAGCCGAGTTCGACAGCCAACAGTTGAGCTGTTCTCGGAGCGGCGTCGAGCGTCGCTGCACGGCCGAAGAGGTGGGCGCGTGTCCGACGCATGAGTACGTCGTCGAGGGTCGTGGCCATCTCATTGCGAGCGGCGTACACAGCTTCGGCCCGCAGATAGGGCTGTCCCATCACCAGTGGCTCGGCTAGCTCGGGGTTGAAAGCGATGAGTGCACGGATCTCATCTGCGGCAGATCCGTACCTCCGCCAGAGATGGTTTTCGGTCAAATTGCGGGACGCTGGCCCCGAGCCGTCAGAACCAATCAACTTCAAGCGGCGTGTCGAACTGCGACGCGTCGCATGACCGCGTTTTCCGAGTTTTGCAGCAACGCGGTCGACGGTGTCTTCCGCCATCTCGCGATATGTCGTGAGCTTGCCGCCGTTGACCCTGATGACTCCGCTCGAGCTCTCTGCAACCTGATGCTGTCTCGACAAGTCCTTCGTGGACTCTTGGTCTCCCTCGGATGCCGAGGCATTGACGAGCGGGCGGAGGCCCGCCCATACACCTGTGATATCTGACCTCTCAATGGAAACGGTGAGGGATTCGTTGAGCGCCGTGAGCATGTAGTCGATGTCGTCGGCTGTGCATTGCGGGTTGTCCAGCGGCCCGTCGTAGTCGGTGTCGGTCGTGCCGACATAGGCGTGCCGAAACGTTCCGTCGTCGTTCTCGCCCCACGGCATGATGAACAAGCTTCGCCTGTCGCTGCGGACGGGGATGATCACCGCGATGTCATTGCGCACCTTCGACCAGGGGATCACCATGTGCACACCCTTGGCGGGCCGAATGGAGTCGGGGTGCGTGCCTTCATCGAGCGCGCGTACCTCGTCGGCCCAGACACCAGCTGCGTTCACCACGATTCGGGCTCTGACGGAGAAGCGATCTCCATCGGCCTCGACGGTGGCGCCGTTCGCATGTCCGTCTTCGTCGGTTTCGACAGAGACGACAGCGCAACGATTTGCCACGGTAGCGCCGCGCGCGGCTGCGGTGGAGGCGACAGCAAGTGTGAGGCGCGCGTCGTCGGCCTCGGCGTCGAAGTACAGGTACCCAGCGCTCAGCTTGTCGAGGTGGGCCGTCGGAAAATGTTCTGCGGCCACCTTGCCCGAGATGCGTTTGTGTAACTTCCCGATTCGCCATCCGCCGGTGAGGTCATACATCCACATCGCGGACCCGAGTGCACGTGCGACCTTGCGCGAGACGACGCCATCTTTGGACAGGATCGGAATCATGAAGGGCGACACGGCAACCAGATGAGGAGCGTTCTTCATCAGGCGTCGCCGCTCGCGTAGCGCCTCGTACACCAGGCGCACGTCGCCGTTCTGGAGGTAGCGGAGCCCGCCGTGGACCATCTTGGAACTCTTCGACGAAGTGCCGCTGGCAAAATCATCGCGCTCGACGAGTGCCGTTCTGAACCCGCGAGCCGCAGCATCGAGAGCCACTCCCACCCCGGTGATGCCACCACCGATGACGAGCACGTCGAATGGCTCACCGTTTGGCAATCCGCTCGCCCGCAACGCGTCGAGCATCGGTGTTCGCTCGAACGGGAGTCCCTTTGCTGGTTTGGGCATCAGTTCGATGATAGAACGCGGCCTGCCTGAACACCCCCACGAACGTCCCAGTGAACGTTTGCAGGTATTTTTTTGGCCTATTCGACCAAAAAATTACCTACAAACGGAATTGCGCAATTTGCACGAGTTGTAGATGAGCATCTGATGCGCGTAAGGTCGGAGCCGTGAAGCCACCGACGGAACTCGCAGAGGCATTCCGGGCCAGAGGGCTGAAGGTGACACCGCAGCGCCAACTGCTTTTTGGTTTGCTCGACGGCAATACGTCGCATCCGACTGCCGAGGGACTCTTTGTCGAAGCCAGCGCACAAATGCCGGGCATTTCGTTGCGAACCGTCTACACCACGCTCACCGACCTCGCCGAGATGGGCGAGCTGCAACCTGTTTCGTGCGGCGCAGGTGCGATTCGTTTCGACCCAAATGTCGACGATCACCACCATGGGGTCTGCGATTCGTGCGGCAACGTCACCGATGCCTACGTCGTCGGCGCTGAAAGCCTGATTGTCGAAGGGCTCGATGGCTTCACCACCAACTCTGCTTCGATCGTTTTCCGCGGGCAATGCGCGCCTTGCGCGTCGTCAACAGACGAGTCGACGTCAAACCCAATACCAAATTCCCAACAACAAACACCAAACACTCCCTAAGGAGATCCGCACATGCCAGAACTGAACGGCACCAAGACACACGAGAACCTGAAAGAGGCGTTCGCCGGCGAGAGCCAGGCGAACCGTCGCTACCTCTGGTTCGCCCAGAAGGCCGACGTCGAGGGTTATCCCGACACGGCGATGTTGTTCCGCTCCGTCGCTGAGGGCGAGACCGGCCATGCGCACGGCCACCTCGAGTACCTAGCCGAAGTTGGCGACCCGGCAACGGGCGAGCCGATCGGCGACACTGACGAGAACCTCAAGTCCGCAGTCGCTGGCGAAACCTACGAATACACCCAGATGTATCCAGGCTTCGCCAAGACGGCGCGCGATGAGGGCTTCGACGAGATCGCCGACTGGCTCGAGACTCTGGCACGAGCCGAGAAGAGCCACGCCGGCAAGTTCTCCGAGGGTCTCGCCGCACTGTGACAAGTTGGTCGCCCTCACCTCACGTCGCTGCTCGGTGGCGTGAGGTCGGGCGACCGCTGACCAGACCGATCCACCGCAGACTCTCCGTGAGGCGGCATCAGTAGTCATGACCACCATTTACGATCCGAAGGATCCGAAGTATCTCGATGAGGCAGACACGCGCGAAGAGCTGACGCGGGTCTACGACCTGTGCCACGGGTGTCGTCTCTGCTTCAAGTTCTGCACCGCATTTCCGACGCTCTTCGAGATGATCGACAAGCACGACGATCAAGATGCGGGTCGCCTGACACCGGCCCAACAGGATCAGGTCGTCGACGAGTGCTTCAATTGCAAGCTCTGCTATGTCAACTGTCCGTACATCCCGGAGCTGCACGAATGGGATCTCGACTTCCCACGCCTGATGCTGCGCGCCGACGCGATGCAAACTGCCAATGGGCTGAAGTCGGCCCGCGACAAAACGACCACTCAGATGATGGGTCGCACCGACTTGCTCGGCATGGTCGCCACAGCCACGGAACCAATCGCCGACAAGGTGATCACCGCCAAACCGGGGTCGACCGTTCGAAAGGTCATGTCGAAGGTGACCGGAGTGTCGGCCGTGCGTCTCCTACCGCCATACGCAAAGCAGCGGTTCTCCACTTGGTTCAAGAAGAGGCCAAAGGTGTCGCTCGGCAACCGCCAGGGCAGAGTTACCGTCTACCCGACGTGCCTCGTCGAATACCAGGCGCCCGGCATCGGAAAGGATCTGGTCAAGGTCTACGAGCGCAATGGCATCGAGTGCAACATCAGTGGCGCCGACTGTTGCGGAGCCCCATGGCTGCACTCTGGTGACATCAAGCATTTCACCAAGGTCGCCAAGAAGAACGTCAAGAAACTGGCCGCCGAGATCAGGTCGGGGACCGACGTCGTTGTCCCACAGCCAACGTGTAGCTACATCCTCAAGAAGGACTATCTCGACTATGTCGGCGGTCCCGACGCGGAGCTCGTAGCGAAGCACACCTATGACGCTGTTGAGTACCTGATGATGATCCACAAGGCAGACGACACCGTCCTCGACACCGACTTTCCCGGCGAGACACTCGAGACGATCACCTACCATGCGCCCTGCCATCTGCGGGCCCAGAACATTGGCTTCAAGAGTCGGGATTTGCTGAAGCTCACGGGAGCGAAGGTCAAGCTCATCCAACAATGCTCAGGGATCGATGGGATGTGGGGTCTACGCGCTGGCAATGAAGACATCTCGATTCCAATCGCCGAGAAGCTGGCAACCATGATCGACCGAGCCGAGGGCGAGGCCGTCTCCGGCGATTGTCACTTGGCGAACACGGCGATCGTCGAGCAGACAGGCCGTGAGTCGACGCATCCGCTGCAAATCTTTGCCCGCGCCTACGGCATAGCCGATGAGTCGTGACACAGGTGAGCGGCCAGGGACACAGAACTCCATGAGTGCATCTCCAGTTCCATCGCGCAAGCTGACCCTTGCTGATATCGCCGACGTTCGCGCATACGAACGTGAGCGTGCCGAATTCCGTGCTGCTGTAATGGAAACAAAGCGCCGCAGACGGATCTCATTCGGAACGTTCATCACACTGATGTTCGAGAATCGCGAGACGATGCGCCTTCAGGTTCAGGAAATGGCTCGTGTCGAGAAGTTGGTGACAGACGAGGCGATCCAACTCGAGATCGATACCTACAACTCGATGATTCCCGACCCCGGGCAGCTCTGTGCAACCCTCTTTCTGGAGCTGACGAGCGACGACCAGATGCGCGAGTGGCTGCCGAAACTCGTCGGTATCGAACGTTCATTCACCGTGGTGCTCCCCAACGGAGATCGCGTTGCTTCAATCACCGAGGAGCAACATGCTGCGCAGTTGACCCGTGAAGAGGTGACTGCTGCGGTGCACTACATCCGATTCGAGCTCACCCCCGAACAGGTCGAGTCATTCGCTAGCGACACCGTGCGGATCGATATTGAGCACCCCGACTATCTCGAGTCTGTCGAGCTCAATGAGACAACGCGGGCTGAACTTCTGACTGATCTGCGCCCCTAGCTGCAAAGACGGGCACTGCGAAGAATGGCAGAATTCCCAAAATTTCACTGGCGCGTGATGTCTGTCGGCTCTAGATTCGACCTGGCGTCGAGTTGGGGGTTCAGCTCGGCAGGTAGTCAACGTCTTTTGGGAGCCGAACGGTCTTGTCGATACAAGAAATCAAGCAGGAAATGAAGTGGTGGGATCTTGGAGCATGTCGCGGTCTTGACGCGTCGGTGTTCTACCCGGAAGATGAAGCCGGGGCTGAAGTGGCGAAGGGAGTTTGCGCGGAGTGTCCCGTCAAAGCCGCTTGCCTAGAGCATGCTCTCTCCTTGCGCGAGAAGGCCGGAGTCTGGGGTGGTGCCACCGAACGCGATCGTCGGCGGATTGTTCGTCAGCGCCGCCGCCTCGCCTAGCACACTGCAGGCAATTCCTCACGCGCGTGTGTTGGCGCATCTACGCTCTGAGCGATGTCACGTCCCGACGAATTCCATGATTGGCCGACACTCCTGAATGACCTGTTGGCAGGCCGCGATCTCAGCGCGGCCTTCGCTGGTCAGGCGATGACGGCGATCCTCTCAGGTGATTCCACTGAAGCCCAGATAGCCGGATTCCTCGTTGCGCTTCGCGCCAAGGGTGTCACCTCTGAGGAACTATCCGGGTTGTTGGCTGCAGCACTGGAAGCCGCCACCTTCGTGCCTCTGACCGATTTTGAGCGCGAGAACACCGTTGACGTCGTCGGCACGGGCGGGGATGGGTCGAATTCGATCAACGTCTCGACGATGGCGGCGATCGTCGCCGCAGGCGCCGGTGCACCGGTGTGCAAACACGGCAGTCGGTCAGCATCGTCGAAGTGCGGGGCCGCCGATGTTCTCGAACTCCTCGGTGTGGCGATCGAGCAAACGGCCGATGGAGTGGCAGCATGCGTCCGCGAAGCAGGTATTGGGTTCTGCTTTGCGCCGATGTTCCACCCAGCGTTCCGATTCGCGGCACCACCACGACGAGAACTCGGTGTCGCCACCGTGTTCAACATGCTCGGCCCGATGGCCAACCCGGGTCGCGTCAAGCGCCAATTGATCGGAGTTGCCGATCCACGGTTCGCCGAGCCCATGGTCCGAACCTTGCAAGATCAAGGCCTTTCGAGAGCATGGGTTGTGCACGGTGGTGGTCTCGATGAACTCACGACCACCGGTCCATCGACGGTCCTTGCACTGGACAACGGGGTCATCGAGCAGTTCATTGTTGATCCCGCTGCACTCGGCCTCGCCCCGGCCCACGTACAAGATCTGACTGGGGGTGCCCCGGGGGAGAACGTGCTTGCCATTAGACGGGTCCTGGCCGGTGACAAGGGCCCGCATCGCGACATCGTGATACTCAATGCCGGCGCCGCCTTGGTCGTGGCGGGGCGAGCGGAGGACGTTTCGGCGGGTATCGAGCTAGCGGCCGCGGCGATCGACGACGGCCGGGCCGAGGCAACTCTGGATGCGCTCGTCACGGTCTCGACCGCACAAAACGTGACCTGATGGTTGCGGGGTTAGTGGTTCGCGTCCCGGCGTCATCTGCAAACTTGGGGCCTGGGTTCGATGTATTGGGAATGGCACTAGATCTGTGCGCGGACTTCGGAACCGGAATGGCACCTGACGGGGCGCTGCAGCTCGACGAATACCATCCGACGAGCATCGCTTTCGTGTCATCTGGCGGAGCTGGTCCGGTGTGGACGCGTGGTTCCATTCCGATGGGCCGCGGGTTGGGGTTCAGCGGTGCGGCAAGGGTGGGCGGCGCGGCGCTGGCCGCCGTGCAAGGAGCTGAGGATCCGTCTACTGCGCTGCTTGAGGGAGCCGAGCACATTCTTCGAATGAGTGCCGGCCTGGAGGGGCATGCCGACAACGTTGGGGCATCTCTCTACGGAGGTGTAGTCGCATCGGTCGACGGTGCAGCATTGCCGCTGAGCATTGGTCCGACGATCGCCGCAGCGACTGTGGTCGTATGGATTCCTGAAACGACCACTTCGACCGACAGTTCGCGAGCCGGCCTTGCTCCC
>JADWMG010000218.1 GCA_015767405.1 Actinomycetota bacterium | reverse complement strand
GGCCCCGCTGCCCAAACCAACGCAAGCAACGCCATGACCGACAGCGAGATCGCCCATGGCCGCCACGGCCGGTACCAGAGTGCCTGCACCAGCCCGACGAGTGCCAGGACTGCAACGACCACCCCCACGAAACCGATGCTCTCGAAGCCGCCGGCGAACACTGCCGGGTCGCGGTCCTGGATCGTGCCGAATATCGCCCGCGCTGTGGCCGACGGGTCGAGGGAGAGTGCCGGTGAGAGCAGTTCGTTGATGTCTCGACCGCCAGTGATGGCGCTGGCAGAGGTTGCGCTGGCCGCCGCAACCAACTGCGGGAGGGCGATGCTTGCGCCGAGCGTGATGCCAGCAGCTAGATGCGGCAGCCGCCGCCACCGCTGATCGCCGATGGCAAAACCGATGGTCGCCGCGACCGCCAGCATCATCGTCTCGTAGACCAACTGCGGGTGTCCGGCGAGCAGGACCGCCGCAGTTGTGGCCGAGAGCGCTGCCACCCACGGCCACGGCCTTTTCGAGGTCAGGACCGCGTGAATCGCGGCGAGCAGAAGTGGAGCCCAGGCGAGGACGAGTATCTGCTCGAATTGGGTTGTCTTGGTGAGCACTGATCCGGACGCGACAGCGAATGCGCCGGCGGCCGTCGCCCCGATCCGTCCGAGACCGAGGCGTCGCGCTAGCAGGACCATCCCTGTGCCGAGAATGATGACGTGCAGCGCGACCAGGATCCCCATTGCCCGATTGGTCTCGAACGCCAGAGTGAGGAGGTGTGCTGGGTACATCACGGCAGCTTGCGGATTGCCGAGATGAGGTACGCCACCGAAGATTGCGTCGTTGAGCAAGGGGAACTGCCATGCGCGAAGTGCCCGTTCGGTGATCTCGAGATTTGGGCCTGAGTATGCGTAGGTGTCGAATCCGACGACGTAATGACCTGGAGTCCAGAACGAGCGCGTCAGCAAGAGGCTGACTGCGGCAACCGTGAGATAGGGGCCGACAGCCGTCAGCCGCTGGTGGGCTGACGGTGCTTGTGTTTCCCCGTCGGCTTGGACGTCATCTGCCTGGACGTCATTTTCTTCGGTCACGTCATTGACGTTCGCCGACTACCAACATCTGGCCGGCGAGTGGACGGTACGGCAGGCGCAGATAGAGGGGGACAAGTCGGTGACCGAATGACAACCGGGACTTCATGGTTAGTGGAAGAAACCGCGGCTCGGCGTGCACCACGTCGAATCGAGAGGCATTCAGGAGATCGCTCAGTGACCGGTCGGTCCAAATCGTGCGATGTGTGTAGTCGTCGAAGTACTGCTTCGGTGCGAGACGGAAGTTCGGTTGAACCAGGATCAGCCGCCCAGCTGGTTCGAGAATCCGGTGAATATCGGCGAGCAGCGAGTCGACGGCATCGTATTCGAGATGCTCGATGAAGTTGCTCGCGAAGACGGTGGCGAACTCGCCGTCACCGAATCGGGAGAGGTCGGTCGCATCTCCCACGATTGACTCGATGTCCGGCCCGGCTAGTTCGGGCAGGGTCGGGTTCAAGTCGATCGCTACCTTGCGGGATGCCGTAACAAATCGCGTGAAGTCGGCATATCCCGCGGCAAGATCCAACACTGCGCCGTCAGGATCCACCCAGGTTTGCAGGTACTCGGTGACGTGATTCCACACGCGCTCTCGGGACGGGTCGTAGGCGAGCCTCGTCTCGTAGTAGCGGTCAGGTTCGTTCGAAACAGGCTGGGGTGGTTCGTCGGGCTCCGTCACAGTGCCCGCCCTTGCTTGTCTTTCTTGGCTGCTTTCTGGGCCTTCTTCCAGTCGCGAACTTTGCCGAGCGAGATCTCGTCGTGAACGTCCGCGACTGATCGCGGGACGTCGTCACCGAACTTGCCGGAGGCCTCCTGCCAGCCATCGGGAGCGACTCCCTGCGTCTTGGCAAGAATGGCGATGAAGATCTTCGTCTTCTCGTCGCCGTATCCGGGGAGTGCTCGCAGGCGGTCATAGAGATCTGCGCCGTTGTCGACGTCGGCCCAAATGTTGGTTGCGTCGCCCTCGTAGTCGGCGACGAGAGCCTCGCAGACCGAGTGGATGCGCTTGCCCATGGAGCCAGGGAATCGATGGATAGCTGGTTTCTCGACGCAGATCCCGACGAAGTCATCAACATCCATGGCGGCGATCTTTGTCGGGTCGAGGTGGCCGAGGCGGTCAAGAAGCTTGGCCGGCCCAGCGAATGCCCACTCCATCGGCACCTGTTGGTCCAACAACATGCCGAGCAGTAGAGCGTTGCCGTCAGAGTTGAGGAGACCGTCGGCGGTCTCCTCGCCAGTGATGAAGAGCGTCCCAGGCATGGGAGCACGCTACCGCTGTGTCGTTGTCAGATTGAATAGAAGCACCCGTACTCAGAGGGCGTGGCTGTTCAGAGGATGAACGGGTCGATCGCGTCCGGGTCGATGTCGTAACGAGCGATGGCGTCATCGACGACGGACGCATCGACCTTGCCATCAGCCAACAGGCCGGACAACACGCCGACCACAACATTGCCGGTATCGACCTCGAAATACCGGCGCAGGGCCTCGCGGGTGTCGGAACGGCCCATTCCGTCGGTTCCGAGTGAGACGAATGTGCGTCCGGGAAGGAAGCGATGGACCTGCTCGGGAACGATCGCCATGAAATCGGTCACCGCTGTTATCGGCCCACGCGAAGGTTCGAGAATTCGGGCCACCAGCGGGGCTCGCTTTTCCTGCGAGGGGTGTAGACGATTCCAGCGTTCGGTCACTAGTGCTTCTTCGCGCAGCGCCTTGTAAGACGTCGCCGACCACAATTCAGCGGCTACGTCGTAGTGCTCAGCCAGTTCCCTCGCGGCCTCACGAGCCGCCGTGTGGGCAGTTCCTGAGAACAGGATTGTTGCCGGGATCGTTGGACCGTCGGGTGCTTCGGCCCATTTGTAGAGACCTTCGATGATGCCTTCCGCAACACCTGGGGTTTCGGGCATGGCAGGCATTTCGTAGTTCTCGTTGTAGAGCGTGATGTAGTAGAAGACGTCGGTCTCTTCGGGTGGCCCGTCTCCGTACATCCGGTTGAGTCCGGCCTGCACGATTGCCCCCATCTCGTACGCGAACGCGGGGTCGTAGGCCTGCACGGCGGGGACGGTCGAGGCAAGGACGAGGCTGTGGCCGTCTTGGTGCTGCAGGCCTTCGCCGAGCAACGTCGTTCGGCCCGCTGTGGCACCCATCAAGAAGCCTCGCGCCCGCATGTCGGCCGCTTGCCAGATGAGGTCGCCGACGCGCTGGAAGCCGAACATCGAATAGAAGGTGAAGAACGGCACCATTGGAACACCGCGGCTGGCATATGAGGTGGCCGCGGCGATGAAGCTCGCCATCGACCCTGATTCGGTAATGCCCTCTTCGAGGATCTGACCCTGCTTCGACTCGGAGTAGCTGAGCAGTAGGGCGTGATCTACCGGCTTGTATTTCTGACCTTGGGATGCGTAGATGTTGAACTCGCGGAACAACGAATCCATGCCGAACGTGCGTGCTTCGTCGGGAATGATCGGCACGATTCGCGGTCCTATGTTCTCATCGCGAGACAGATCGCGGAGCAGCCGTGTGAACCCCATCGTGGTTGACACTTCCTGGCCGTTCGACCCGTTGCGCAATTCGGCGAACGCCGAGTCGTTAGGCAGTACGAGTGGCCGACGGGCGACGGTTGTGCGTTTGGGGATCGATCCGTCGAGTGCCTTCCGGCGCATCATCATGTACTGATATTCGATCGAGTCTTTGGCTGGGCGGATGTATGGCGGATTGTCGCTGTCGATTGTCTCCTCGGGGATGTGGTCTGCCAAGTGGAGGCGGTCGCGAAGCTCGAGCAGTTGAACTTTGGTCATCTTCTTGATCGAGTGGGTCGCGTTCCGGCCTTCGAACCCTGGCCCGAGTGTCCACCCCTTGATCGTCTTGGCCAGGATTACCGTTGGGCGTCCCGACCCGAGATTTTCCGTTGCTGCTTTGTAGGCGGCGTAGAGTTTGCGGTAGTCGTGGCCCCCACGGGGCATCTTGCGCAACTCGTCATCGGACAGGTGGGAAACCATCTGGCGTAGCCGCTCATCGGGGCCGAAGAACTCGTCTCGCGTGTAGGCGCCACTCTCCACCGCATAGCTCTGGAATTGGTCCCACTTCGAACCCCAGATGACCTTGATCACATTCCAGCCGGCGCCGCGGAACGTGGCTTCGAGCTCCTGGATGATCTTGCCGTTGCCGCGAACCGGTCCGTCGAGGCGTTGCAGGTTGCAGTTGACGACAAATACCAGGTTGTCGAGCTCCTCACGAGATGCCAGTGAGATCGCGCCGAGGGTTTCGGGCTCGTCGCATTCGCCGTCGCCGAGGAAGGCCCACACTCGGCTGCCGCTGGTGTCATCGATCTCCCGGTTCTGCAGATACCGGTTGAACCGAGCCTGGTAGAGCGCGGTGATCGGGCCGAGGCCCATTGACACAGTGGGATACTCCCAGAACTCAGGCATCAAGCGAGGGTGCGGATACGAGGACAGCCCGCGTCCATCGCGGCCGATCTCGCGACGGAAGTGGTTGAGGTCGTCTTCGGTCAGACGCCCTTCCAAGAATGCTCGCGCGTAGACGCCAGGGGCGGCATGGCCCTGGAAGTAGACGTGGTCGCCGGGTGTGCCGTCGTCTTTGCCGCGGAAGAAGTGGTTGAATCCGATCTCATAGAGCGAGGCGGAGCTGGCGAAGGTTGACAGGTGTCCACCGATTCCATCGGCCTCTTTGTTGGCTTTGACGACCATCATCGCGGCGTTCCATCGGATGAACGCACGGATTCGCCGCTCGATGTGCTCGTCGCCTGGGAACCACGGCTCTTCGGCACGCGGAATGGTATTGACGTAGGGGGTGGAGACGGTCGCCGGGAACGACACCTGGGTTTCGGTAGCGCGCTCCATCAGGCGTGAGAGCAGGTACCGCGCTCGCGTCTTTCCCTGGATGTTGACGACCGCATCGAGGCTGTCGAGCCACTCAGTGGTCTCGTCCGGGTCGATGTCAGGCAGCTGGTGTACGTGGCCGTCAAAGATCATGGCCGCCAGTCTCGCAGTGTTACCAGTCGGTACGCACCGAGATCACGACATTCCGAGTCGTTCGGCGTGCTGGGGACACACGCACGGTAACTCGGGAGGACTCGCGAGGAGCTCGAGCACGGTGTCGACATACAACTGGCCGAGCGCCTTCGCCCCGAGTTCGTTTGGGTGAACTGGATCTGCGAACCAGTCGGCGTGTGTCACCGAGTGGGCGTGCCAATCGATGAGCGTCATTCGTGGATCGATGGCGGCCCGTCGGCGAAGAGCTTCGTTGAACGCGTCGGATTCGAGTGGGTACATCCGAAACGACACGGTCACCCACGCGACCGGCGCGCTTGGCCCGACAGTGTCGAGCAGTTGCCCGATCAGTTTGTAGGCATAGGCGACCTGCTCGTCACGTCCCTCGCCGAGCGAGTTCCATACATCGTTCGTGCCTAGCTCGATGACCCAGAGCTTAGGGTCGACCCCGTTGTTCTTCAGTTGCGCGATGGCTGAGATGCCCGAGCGAATGGACTCGTCCGCATACGTCACCGACGCCTCGATCTGACGAGCCTGCTGAGCGTCGAAGATGATCCCCGGAATGCCTCGATCCCGGAATGCCGCCGCTAGTGCCGGTTCGTGGAAGGCAGTGATCGAGTCGCCGATGATCACGGCGTTGGGACGATCCGCAATCCCGGCAACCGGAGCGGACGATGCCCCAACGATGCTGGCGGCCGCTGTTGCGACGACAATCACCAGCCATGACGCGAATCGTCGCCCGAGGCCACCGCGATTGAGTCTTAGAAGACTGTGCTGGTGGCGGAGTTGTTTTTCCCCATTCCCCATGTCCACTCGCCCTGATTGGTATTCCAGTAGGTCAACTACTATGTGCGCGTCCTGAATAGTTGTCTGTGATATCGATCACAATCAGGCGCACGCCACTAGCTTCCTCGGCGTGGAACAGATGGTCATATACACCGACGGAGCGTGCAGTGGTAACCCGGGGCCCGGTGGTTGGGCGTGGGCGGTGGCTCCTGGCGGTGAGCCGTTCGGCTCCGGTGGCGAGGAGCAGACGACGAATCAGCGGATGGAGATTCAGGCGGTGCTCGACGCGCTGCAGACTTATTCGTCACTGGCAGACGATCGGGGCGCGCCGATGCCGATCGAGATCGTGTCCGATTCGACGTACGTCGTGAACTGCTTTCGAGACAATTGGTGGGTCAAATGGGAGCGCAACGGGTGGAAGAACGCGAAGAAGCAGCCTGTGGCGAACGTCGATCTGTGGAAACCGCTCATCGAGTTGGTCACGGCTGGCGATGTGGGTTTTCGCTGGGTCAAGGGTCACAGCGGTGACCCGATGAACGATCTCGTCGACCAACTAGCCGTGGAAGCGGTGCCCGGGCGGTAACGACATCGTCAAATTCGTCTCAAGAAGCAGCATCGATGTGACGAAAAACCTCTCATGGTGACGACCCCGCCGCGTCGCGAGAGATTATCGTTCGGTTACATGCGCCGAGTCGCGACAGTTCTCACGGCCGCGCTCGGCCTCACGATGCTCATATCCGTCGCGCCATCGGAGACGGCTTCAGCGGCCCCGTCCGACGTCGTAGCGATCGTCATCGAGGGCACCGGCAACGGCCACGGTCGCGGCATGAGCCAGTGGGGCGCCTATGGCTGGGCCGTAGACGAGGGCAAGGATTGGACTTGGATCCTCGACCACTACTACGGCGGTACCTCACTGGGCGACGTGAATACGGCTCAGGCGCGGATCCGCGTTCGCCTGACGGCCCTAGATGGCCTCGGCACGGTCGGTGTCACTTCTAGTTCTGGGGGCGTCAAATGGGGCGCCAACACTAAGGCGTCGATGTATGCGAAAGAGATTTCGCCGAACACGTTCCAGGTATTCGGCCGTGCGGTGACCCGGGCGAAGACCGGGGATAAATGAGCCCGCATCCCGAAGACGCTTGGCCATCTCCTTGGGCTGAAACTGAACGGTCGTCCAGAAATAAGCAAACAAAAATATCATAAGAACAAATACCAGATTGTACGTAAACGCAGCCGGGCCAAACGATTCCCCTAACGACGAGACAAAAC
>JADWMG010000056.1 GCA_015767405.1 Actinomycetota bacterium | reverse complement strand
GGACCCATTGGTCCGGATGGCATCGCTGATTTCCATACCTGTCAGCCCTCGGCTGCGGCCACTTTTTGGCGAACGATGTTGAGCGCAGATCCAGCCTTGAACCACTCGACCTGTTCGGGGCTGAAGGTGTGTGTCGCCTCGAAATCGATTGTCGTTCCATCTGGCTTGACAATCTGGCAGCGGACGTTCTGGCCGGGCACCGGGGGAAGGTCCACCACGTTGATCCGGTCGTCTTCTTCGATCAGGTCGTAGGTGCCCGGATCAACGAAGGTCAGCGGAACGAGTCCCTGCTTCTTGGCATTCGTCTCGTGAATTCGGGCGAAGGACCGGGCGAGGATCACCAATCCCCCGCGGAATCGTGGCTCCATCGCGGCGTGCTCGCGGGACGAACCCTCGCCGTAGTTACGGTCGCCAATCGCCACCCAATTGATTCCTGCTTCGTCGTATCGAGTGGCGATCTCGGGATACGGGCGGGTCTCGCCGTCTGTGATGTCTTTGCCCGAACCGGCTTCGCCCGTGAAGGCGTTGACGGCTCCGGCAAACAAGTTGCCGGAGATGTTCTCGAGATGACCCCGGTACTTCAACCATGGCCCGGCGGCTGAGATGTGGTCGGTCGTGCACTTGCCCTGCGCCTTCATGAGGATTGGCAGATTCAAGTAGTCGTTGCCATCCCAGGCGAGGAAGGGAGCGAGCAGTTGGAGCCGATCACTCGTCGGCGAAACCGCTACCTCCACTCCTGATCCGTTAGCGGGCGGTGCCGTGAATGTTTCTTCTCCTGGGTCATAGCCACGATCTGGTAGAACTTCGCCGACGGGGGCATCGAGAGTCACCTCGGTGCCGTCGGGCGCCGTGATTGTGTCGACTGTCGGGTCGAAGTCGAGTCGACCGGCCAAGGCGATTGCGAGCACAGTGTCGGGAGATGTGACAAAGCTGAGCGTCAACGGTGAGCCGTCGTTGCGCTTTGGAAAGTTCCGGTTGAACGAATTGACGATCGTATTCGGCTTTCCGGTGACCGATTCGGGCCGGGACCACTGGCCGATACATGGCCCGCACGCGTTGGCCAGCACAGTCGCTCCGATGGCTTCGAGATCGGCCAAAAGGCCATCGCGCTCGATGGTGGCGCGGACCTGCTCGGAGCCGGGTGTGATCAGTAGCTCGCACTTTGCAGTAAGGCCCTTCGCGGCGGCCTGACGTGCAATCGATGCCGCGCGGGTGATGTCTTCATACGACGAGTTGGTGCACGACCCGATGAGGCAGGCGGACGGCTCGAGCGGCCAATCGTTTTCGCGCGCCGCAGTGCCTACACCGTCGACGCCGACCTTGTGTGCACGGTCGGGGGAGTGAGGACCGTTGATCAGCGGCTTGAGGGCATCGAGATTGATCTCGATCACCTGGTCGTACATGGCGCCTTCGTCGGCGCGCAGATCGTCGGCGACCTTGTCGGCCGCGTCGGCAATGGCCTCGCGGCCGGTTGCCTTCAGATATCTCGCGATGTTCTGGTCGTACGGGAAATGAGAAGTCGTAGCCCCGATCTCGGCACCCATGTTGCAGATGGTCGCCTTGCCGGTGGCGGAGATCGAGTCGGCGCCAGGGCCGAAGTATTCGACGATCGCCCCAGTGCCTCCCTCGACTGTGAGCACGCGGGCGACTTCGAGAATCACGTCTTTAGGGCTTGACCAGCCACTCAACGAGCCGGTCAGCTTTATACCGATGACTTTGGGCCACCGCACGTTGAAAGGAAATCCGGTCATCACGTCGACGGCATCGGCTCCACCGACCCCAATTGCGATCATGCCCATTCCACCGGCGTTCGGCGTGTGGCTGTCGGTGCCGATCATCATTCCGCCGGGGAAGGCATAGTTTTCGAGAACGACCTGGTGGATGATGCCCGAGCCGGGTCCCCAGAACCCGATCCCGAACTTGGCCGACACTGACTTGAGGAAGTCGTAGACCTCCTTGTTTGTATCGACCGCGACGCCGAGGTCGATAGTGGCACCGACCTTGGCCTGGATCAGGTGATCGCAGTGAACCGTCGAGGGTACGAGCGCCTCCGGCAGCCCGGCAGTCATGAATTGAAGGAGCGCCATCTGTGCCGTTGCATCTTGCATGGCAACACGATCAGGGCGGAAGTCGGCGTAGCTCACGCCGCGCTCCATCTGTTGGCCATCGGGGTCAACGAGGTGGTTGACCAGGATCTTTTCGGTCAGAGTCAGCGGCCGGCCGAGGCGTTCGCGACCCAATTCTGCTCGCTCGGGGAGGCTGGCGTAGACGCTCTCGACGAGTTCTATGGGAGTGCTGGCGCTTACAGTCATGTAGACAACTATAATACAAGTTCATGGCATCGCCACACGCGGCCGAATCGGCTACGACCGGACCTGTATGGACAGGAATCGACCATGTTCAACTCGCCATCCCTGTCGGCGGAGAGGCTGCAGCGAGAGCGTTCTATGTCGATCTCTTGGGTCTCCGCGAGGTGCGGAAACCAACTGCCATGGCAGCGCGCGGAGGAGCGTGGTTCGAGGCTGGGCGCGTGAAGATTCACGTCGGTACCGAGGAAGCATTCGTCGCCGCACACAAAGCACATCCGGCGTTGACTGTCATCGGCCTCGCGTCGTTGATCGAGAGCTCCGGTCTCGATGCGGAGTGGAATGAAGAGATCAGTGGTGTCACTCGGTGTCACATTGACGACCCGTTTGGGAATCGCATCGAGTTGATCGAAGCGAACCCATGAGGCGAATCCGCTATCAAGAGATCGCCGACGAACTCCGGAAGCGAGCGCAAGACGCACCACCTGGCTCTGTGCTTCCGTCCGAGGCAGAAATGTCCGCCGAGTTCGGAGCCTCGCGTGTCACCGTGCGTCGGGCACTCGAAATGGTCCGCGACGAAGGTCTGATTGCTGCCCGCCAGGGGTTCGGCTGGTTCGTTGCGGCCGAGCCAGTACGTCAGAGCCTGGGCTCGCTCGCCACTATCGAATCCCATGTCGAGGGTGTCGGCAAACTGTCCGAACGCAAAATCGAGGAGTTTGCTTTCGAGCAGCCACCTACGCGCGTCGCTCAGATACTCGGGGTCAGTCAGGTCTTACGAGTGAAGCGGGTGAACCTCGCTGATGGCGAGCCGTTCGCGGTCGTGACCGTGTGGTGTCCTGCCGACCTCGGAGCCAACCTCTCGCGACGTGACGTAGAGCGCCGACCATTCTACGAATTGCTTGATATCGAGCTTCGAGGTGCGACTCAAACGATCGGTGCCGATCTGGCTGGAGAGGTCGATGCAGACCTGCTCGGGGTGCCGACCGGTTCACCGGTACTGCGCTGCCAAAGGGTGACCACGGCGGCAACGGGAGAACCTGTTCTGGTCAGCGAACACCTCTTTCCGGCCCACCGCACCGAGTTCGTGGTCGATCTCCCTCAGGCCGAGCCTTCGATGACACCTAGTGGTGTACGCATCGTCGACTGACCGTACGCTCTGAACAATGGGAATGATCAAGACCTTCCGCTCGGTCGTGCAGTTTCAAAGCCTCTCGATGGACCCGGTCGAATGGCGTCTTCGAAAGGCAGCGTCAATCGAAGACCTACGGCTGATTGCCAAACGGCGGCTCCCGCACGGAGTGTTCGACTACATCGACGGAGGAGCGGAGGACGAACGCTCCCTCGCGGCCAATTGCTCGGCGTTCGCCGGCTACGAATTCCGTCCCAGGGTGTTACGAGACGTCAGCAACCTCGATACGACCACAACCATCTTCGGGCGACAGGCCGCGATGCCGTTGATCATGGCGCCAACCGGATTTACGCGTATCGCCCATTCCCAGGGGGAGCTTGCGGTGGCTCGGTCCGCAGCCCGAGCAGGTATTCCATGGTCGTTGTCCACAATGGGGACTCGATCGATCGAAGAAGTCGCGGCGGTGAGCGACGGGGAAAAATGGTTTCAGATCTATACCTGGAAAGATCGCGCCCTGGTCAAGGACATGGTGGACCGTGCAAAGTCCGTTGGTTACACCGCTGTTTGGTTGACCGTCGACACGGCGATCCTCGGACGTCGAGAGCGTGACGTTCGTCGCGGTATGACCCTGCCCCCGAAGATCGGTCTATCGACGATCGTTGATGGCGCGATTCACCCATCTTGGACACTGGACTTTCTACGGAATGAGCCGATCACATTTGCAAACGTGACCGGTCTCCTCGACGAAGACGGATCGTCCGCCGTGACGCTGTCGGAGCACATGGCGCGGCAATTCGATCAAGCGCTCTCCTGGGATGACATCGATTGGTTGCGTTCGATCTGGGACGGCCCGATCGTTTTGAAGGGAATTCAAACTGTCGCTGACGCCAAGATCGCGCAACGAATGGGTGTCGAGGGCCTAGGGCTATCAAACCACGGTGGCCGTCAACTCGACGACGCACCGGCCCCCATTGATCTGGTCGCACCTGTTCGTGACGAGGTCGGCGATGGTGCCACGATTATCTGCGACGGTGGTATTCGACGCGGAAGCGACATCGTCAAAGCCCTTGCGCTCGGTGCGGACGCGGTCTCGATCGGGCGGCCCTATCTATACGGTCTCGCCGCGGCGGGCGAACGGGGAGTCGACCATGTACTCGACTTCATGCGCGATGGACTCGAACGCACGATGGCACTGACCGGGTGTCGAACAATCGCGGAGATCAATCGCGATCTGGTTCAACGTCGGCCGTAGCACAGCCAGTCAGTCGCTCGTCCCGCCGAGCACATCGTCGAGCAATTCCTGGTCGGGCATTTGCTCGTTGATGCCGTCGACAAGCTCACCGGTCTTGCCGAAGATCGTGTCGGGGCGGTCGCGTAGCGGAACAGGCGGCGGGGCATCGACGGAGGGATTCATTGCCCGGTATCCGAACACTGCCCCGGTACCTAATGCCGTCAGCACAGCGAGAGTGAGGAGAACGGAGACGAGGCGTCTGGCACCTGACTTCTTGCGCTTCTTCCACTTTGGGGTCGGCGTGACGGAGGTTGGACCTGCAGTCGCCTCGGCGTTTGATGCATCCGGAATAATCGGTGCAATGTCGCCAAGCACGTCTACTGCGGGTTCATACAGTGTTGGTGCGGCCTTATCGGGCAGGTAAGGGAGTGGAGGCTCAGAGGGAGGAGACGGCTCGGTGGGCAGCGAAGGGGGCCGCGTCGAGAGTCCTACGGGAGTCTCGACAGGTCGCGGGCCAGCTGTCGGTGCGTCCCAAGACATGATTCTTCATCGGCATCGACGGCTTGTGTCTTGAACCGGCTTCGTCAGGCCAGCGAGCTGGGCGCGAGACTGCCAGCTATGTCAGATCGTGTACTCATCTCCATTTCCGATGGCGTCGCTGACGTCAAGTTCAACCGCGCCGACAAGCGCAATGCGCTCGACGGAGCCATGTTCTCCGCGATCGCTGAGGCGGGGGAGAGCTTGAAGACCGAGCCTGGCCTGCGTGCTGTCGTGTTGTCAGGCGATGGGGCGTCGTTCTGTGCCGGTCTGGATTTCTCGTCATTCCAGGCGATGGCAGGAGATGACCGCCCGCCAGCTACGCAATCAGACTCGGGCGGCAATCCCGGGGCAATGAAAGAGGGCCGTATCACGCACCTCGGTCAGCAGATTTGTTGGGTATGGCAGGAAGTGCCTGTGCCGGTGATTGCAGCGGTGCACGGACACGCTCTAGGTGGAGGGCTACAGATCGCGCTCGGCGCCGATATCAGGATTGTTCACCCCGACACGAAGCTGTCAGTTCGAGAGGTGTACTGGGGCTTGGTGCCCGACATGACTGGAACGTTCATGCTGTCGAAGATCGTGCGCCCCGATGTGGCAAAGGAGTTGACGTTCACGGCACGAATGTTCTCCGGGGTCGAAGCAGCCGAGCTCGGTATCGCGACGCGAATCAGTGATCAGCCTTACGAAGATGCGATGGCGCTAGCCATCGAGATAGCGACGTTAAGCCCGGGGGCGGTTCGCGGCTCGAAAGAATTGTTCAACCGAATACTCGACGAGGGGGCTGCCGATCAGTTCGCCGCCGAGCGCAGCGTGATCGGCAGTCAGATCGGTTCGCCCAACCAGGTCGAGGCCGTTACAGCCAGCTTCGGTAACCGCCCCCCAGTCTTCACCGACCCCTGACGTTGTTGCGGTGAGCTTGAGCGCGACCTGTCCGCGCCTTCGCTCACCGGTGGATGTTCGGTCGTTGTTGCGGTGAGCTTGAGCGCGACCTGTCCGCGCCTTCGCTCATCGCAGGGTCATTGCCAGAACGAATTGGCGCGTTCGACGAAGCGGTCGGGGTCGACGAGGTGGGGATAGTGGCCGTACTCGGGCCAGAATTCGACGACGCTCGTCGGAATCCGCTGGGCGAGCCATTCCGCGTAGTCGTCACCGGGATCGAGGCCGAACAGAGCGAGGTAGGGCACGGATGACGTTCCATATGGTGCAAGCGCGGCATCAACGGTGGCCGCGATCTCCTCGACGGGTTGTGTCAACAGCATGTCCCATACACCGAGCACGACGTCTTGGTCGGCATGACGCAACTCGTCGAGGCGCTGGCGTTCCTCTGATGGCAGCAGTTCACCGCCCATCATCTCGAACATGGCGTCGAGGACGAGTGTGTATTGCTCAGAATCGCGGAGCATCGCCTCCGCACCGATGAGTTGATCCTTGAAGGCTCCAAGCTGCAGTGACTGATCGATGTCGATCACGCTGGCAACCGTGCCGGAGGCCCCAGTCGCCGTTACCACGGCGCCGCCGAGCGAGTGCCCGACGAGGTGCGGCGACTCGACGCCAGCTACGGCGACCACGGCCAATACATCGCTCGCCATGGCCGCGAGGTCGTACGTGTCAGCCTTGCCAGACTCGCCATGGCCACGGAGATCCAGAGTGATCACCTCATGACTGGCCGCAAGCCGCTGTGCCACAGGTTCGAAAGATGCTGCGGATTCGGTGATTCCATGCACCAGTACCACCGGATCGCCCGCTCCGATTCGGCTCCAGGAAATAGCTGTTCCGTCAGGAGCGGTGGCAATGTTCTGATGAGTCATTGTTTCCCTTTTCGGTCAGAAACTTGGTCGAGAGGGTTCATTCTCACATGTCAACACGGGCGTGATCGATGAATGAGCTTTCGAAACGAGCCGGCGACCGCGTATGATGCTATTTCCCCCGCTTGAGCCAACGTCGTCTCGGGCGTCTTCGTGCACGGGTCAACAGATCAGAGTCGATCGCTGAATCCAAGTCACGAAGTTCGTTCCTACTTCGATACTCGTGGATGTGACAATGCAGCACCCTCCGGGCCCCATCGGCCTGTACGACCCCCGAAACGAACACGATTCTTGCGGCGTCGCCTTTGTGGCCAATCTGAAGGGCGTCCGTTCGAATGAATTGGTGGTCACCGGACTCAAAGCCCTGACCAATCTGGAACATCGCGGTGCCACCGGAGCCGAACCCGACACGGGAGATGGTGCCGGAATTCTGATTCAGGTTCCTGACAAGTTCTTCCGCTCGGTGGTTGAATTCGATCTTCCGTCGGCTGGGTCCTACGCGGTTGGTATTGCTTTTCTGCCAGCCGACGAAGTCGCCTGCGACAAGGCAGTGGCCGCCATCGAAGCCACAGTTGTCGAAGTCGGGTTGACAGTGCTCGGATGGCGAGACCTGCCGGTGGCCCCCGACTGTCTGGGCGCTACTGCCCGTGGGGCGATGCCGACATTTCGGCAACTGTTCGTAAGTGATCCCGGGGGAGCAAGCGGACTCGAACTCGATCGGAAAGCCTTTGTTGCTCGGAAGCGCAGTCGTCGCGAGCTCGTCGGTGAACTCGATACCTACTTCGCCTCGCTCTCGTCACGCACGATCGTCTACAAGGGCATGCT
Source organism: Actinomycetota bacterium (assembly GCA_015767405.1). Classification (GTDB taxonomy): domain Bacteria; phylum Actinomycetota; class Acidimicrobiia; order Acidimicrobiales; family Ilumatobacteraceae; genus Sva-07. Next base: position 5,346 of record JADWMG010000056.1, on the reverse strand, counting down.
TACGACACCGCAGCTCAGCGAATTCTTTCTGGACCTCCTGGATCCTCGCGTCGAGTCGGCCCTATTGCTCGTCCATTCTCGGTTCTCGACGAACACATTTCCCTCGTGGCCCTTGGCGCACCCGTACCGGTTCGTCGCCCACAATGGTGAGATCAACACGGTCCAGGGCAATCAGAACTGGATGCGCGCACGAGAGGCGATGCTGGAGAGCGACGTCCTCCCCGGCATCGAGCGCTCCTTCCCGACGTGCACGCCGGGCTCATCCGATACCGCCCGATTCGACGAAGTTCTGGAACTTCTTCACCTCGGTGGCTACCCCCTTCACCACGCCGTGCTGATGATGATCCCCGAAGCGTGGGAGAACCACGCAACGATGTCTCAGGACCAACGGGACTTCTACCGGTTCCACGCGGCCATCATGGAGCCTTGGGATGGCCCGGCGAGTATCGCCTTCACCGATGGTGAGGTGATCGGGGCCGTGCTCGATCGCAATGGTCTGCGTCCCAGTCGTTACTGGGTCACCGATGACGACCTCGTGGTGATGGCTTCTGAAGTTGGCGTCATCGACGTCGACCCATCGAAGATCGTCTCCAAGGGCCGGTTGCAGCCAGGCAAGATGTTCCTCATCGACACTCGTGCCGGTCGAATAGTGAGCGACGACGAAGTGAAGGCGGAGCTTGCGGCACTTCATCCGTATGGCGAATGGCTGGCTGACGGGATGATCGACCTCGACGATCTACCCGCTCGGGAACACATCGTGTTCAGTCACGACAGTGTTCTCCGCCGTCAGCAGATGTTTGGCTACACCCACGAAGAGTTGAAGATCCTGCTCACGCCGATGGCGGCGCGAGGGATGGAAGCACTCGGATCGATGGGGACTGACACGCCACTAGCGGTACTGTCGGATCGTCCACGGTTGCTGTTCGACTACTTCACTCAGCTCTTTGCTCAGGTGACAAATCCGCCTCTCGACGCGATTCGCGAGGAGGTCGTGACCGCCGTGTCATCGTCCGTCGGACCTGAAGCCAACCTCCTGGATCCAGGACCGGAGAGCTGCCGGCAGTTGGCCCTCCCGTTCCCAATTATCGACAACGACGACCTGGCAAAGATCATTCACATCGACGACGATGGCGAGCACCCAGGGTTGCAGGCTCTCGTCGTCCCCGGGCTCTATCGAGTAACTGAAGGCGGGCCAGGTCTGCGGACCGCGCTCGACCGTATTTGCGCCCAGGTGTCTGAGGCGATCGACAGCGGAACCCGGATCATCGTGCTGTCCGACCGCAACGCCGACACCGTTGACGCACCGATCCCGTCTCTGCTTCTGACGGGGGCCGTCCACCACCATCTTGTACGAACCAAGCAGCGCACCATGGCTGGCCTGATAGTGGAGACTGGCGACGCTCGCGAAGTGCATCACATGGCACTCCTGGTCGGCTACGGGGCCGGGGCTGTGAACCCATACCTCGCATTCGAGTCGATCGAGGACCTCATCGAGGAGCGGATGCACGATCTTGGCGAAATCGACAAAACGATCGCTATTCGGAACTACATCAAGGCGTGTGGCAAAGGCGTACTCAAGGTGATGTCGAAGATGGGTGTCTCGACTGTGGCGTCGTACACCGGAGCCCAGATCTTCGAAGCGGTCGGCCTGGGAGCGGACGTCATTGACGAATACTTCACCGGTACGATTTCGCAACTGGGTGGAATCGGACTCGATGAGATTGCCGCCGAAGTAGCGGCTCGTCACAAGATGGCAAACCCAAAGCGCCCTGAAGATCGCGCCCACCGTCGGCTGGAACTCGGCGGTGAATACCAGTGGCGCCGCGAAGGGGAGGCACACCTCTTCAACCCTGACACCGTGTTCAAGCTCCAACACGCGACTCGTTCGGGTCGCTACGACATCTTCAAGGAATACACGGCTCTCGTTGACGATCAGTCCGAGCACCTGATGACTCTTCGTGGTTTGTTCGAGTTCGCTGACGACCGGGAACCGGTGCCGATCGACGAGGTCGAGCCGATCGCGGAGATCGTCAAGCGTTTCTCGACCGGAGCGATGAGCTACGGCTCGATCTCCGCCGAGGCTCACGAGACGATGGCCGTCGCAATGAATAGCCTCGGAGCTAAGTCCAACACGGGTGAAGGCGGTGAAGATGTCGATCGCCTCTACGACCCTGAGCGGCGTTCGTCGATCAAGCAGGTTGCGTCAGGTCGGTTTGGCGTGACGTCGGAATACTTGACCAACTCCGACGACATTCAGATCAAAATGGCCCAAGGCGCCAAGCCAGGCGAAGGCGGTCAGCTACCTGGCCACAAGGTGTATCCGTGGGTCGCATCGACTCGCCATTCGACGCCTGGCGTAGGCCTCATCAGTCCGCCGCCGCATCACGACATCTACTCGATCGAGGATCTCAAGCAGTTAATCCACGATCTCAAGAATGCAAATCCGGAGGCGCGGATCCACGTCAAGCTGGTTGCGGAGACCGGCGTGGGCACTGTCGCTGCGGGCGTATCCAAGGCGAAGGCTGATGTCGTGCTCATTTCTGGGCATGACGGCGGAACTGGGGCGAGCCCACTGACATCGTTGAAACATGCCGGTGGACCGTGGGAGCTCGGCCTGGCCGAAACTCAGCAGACCCTGATGCTCAACGGATTGCGTGATCGCATTGTTGTGCAGGCCGACGGCCAGATGAAGACGGGCCGCGACGTTGTCGTTGCCGCACTGCTGGGAGCGGAAGAGTTCGGATTCGCGACGGCGCCGCTAGTCGTGTCTGGCTGTGTGATGATGAGGGTCTGTCACCTCGACACGTGCCCGGTTGGGATCGCCACACAGAACCCTGAGCTACGCGCCCGATTCACCGGCAAGCCCGAGTTCGTCGAGACTTTCTTCGAGTACATCGCGGAGGAGATCCGCGAAATCATGGCCGAGCTCGGGTTTCGAACAATGGATGAGATGATCGGCCACGTCGAGGTGCTGGATACGCGTCAGGCGATCTCGCACTGGAAGGCGTCAGGCCTTGACGTCAGCCCGCTCCTTGTTGAGCCACAGAACCCTTATGGCCAGACGATGATTCAGAGCGTGGCTCAGGACCACGGGCTTGACAATGCCCTTGACCAGAAGCTCATCGAGCTGGCCCAACCGGCAATCAACGACGGTCATCACGTTTCGATCGATCTCGACATACGAAATGTGCACCGCACAGTTGGCACCTTGCTTGGGCATGAGGTAACCAAGCGGTGGAAGGGAGATGGCCTCCCAGACGGAACGATCGACATCACGTTCACTGGTTCGGCTGGCCAGAGCCTCGGAGCGTTCATGCCCGCCGGCATTCAGATCCGGCTCGTTGGCGATGCCAATGACTACGTAGGTAAGGGCCTCTCCGGCGGACGCATCATCATCCATCCCCATCCGTTTGTAACGTTTGCGGCGGAAGAACAGGTCATCGCCGGCAACGTCATTGCCTATGGCGCCACTGGAGGTGAGATCTTCCTCCGCGGAGTCGTCGGTGAGCGGTTCTGTGTCCGCAACTCGGGAGCTATCGCTGTGAGCGAGGGGGTTGGCGACCACGGGTGCGAGTACATGACTGGTGGGCGTGTAGTTATCCTCGGCGAAACCGGCCGGAACTTCGGTGCCGGTATGTCAGGTGGCATTGCCTACGTGTACGACCCGGACGGGACGTTTGCGAGTGAGGTGAACTACGAGATGGTTGAGTTGGAAGAACTCGACGAGAGCGACCGGACGTTCCTGAGAGACACGATCGAGCGCCATCGGGACTACACCGGATCGACCGTCGCAGACCGCATCCTTGGGTCTTGGGACACTGAAATCAGCTCGTTCCGCAAGGTCATGCCGGTCGACTACAAGCGTGTTCTGAACGTGATCGAACAGTCCAAAGCCGAAGGCTTGTCAGAAGAAGAAACAGTAGAAGAAATAATGAAGGCAGCCCGAGTATGACAAGAGAGGGCATCAAGAATGGGTAAGCCGACCGGGTTTATGGAGTGGGACCGTGAGTTGCCGTCAAGGCGTCCGGTTCCGGTGCGCCTACGCGACTGGAAAGAGGTTTACCAAGACTTCGACTCAGCCGAGTTGGAGCAGCAGGCCGGGCGCTGCATGGACTGTGGCATACCGTTCTGCAACAACGGTTGTCCGCTCGGCAACCTGATTCCCGATTGGAACGACCTCGTCTACCGCGATAACTGGCATGGAGCTATTGAGCGGCTTCATGCCACCAATAACTTTCCGGAATTCACGGGTCGCCTCTGCCCTGCACCGTGCGAGTCGGCATGTGTCCTCGGCATCAACCAGGACCCGGTGACGATCAAGCAGGTGGAGGTCGAGATCATTTGCCGTGATCGGCTCAGGGCCGGCTGGCCTCGCCGCCGCCCAACAGTTGACGCGCTCCGGTCACGAAGTGGTCGTGCTGGAACGTGCCGACCGAATCGGCGGTCTTCTGCGCTACGGCATCCCTGAGTTCAAGATGGAGAAGCGTCATATCGATCGCCGTATCGCCCAGATGGAGGCCGAAGGTACAGAGTTTCGTACCAATGCCACAGTCGGTGAAAGCGTCGACATGGAGGTTCTCCGCGCATCACACGACGCGATCGTGCTCGCGTGTGGAGCAACCCAATGGCGCGATCTTCCGATCCCAGGTCGTGAACTCGATGGGATTCACCAAGCGATGGAGTACTTGCCGGGGGCCAACCGGGTGCAGCTCGGCGACATCGAGATAGCACCGATCGACGTTACCGACAAGCATGTAGTGATCATCGGTGGCGGCGATACGGGTGCCGACTGTCTTGGCACGGCGCATCGCCAAGGCGCTGCTTCGGTGACACAACTCGAGATCATGCCGAGGCCACCGGAAGAGCGGGGTGACAAGAACCCTTGGCCGCAATGGGCGGCGGTATATCGCGTGACTTCAGCTCACGAAGAAGGTGGTGAGCGGATGTACAGCGTCAACACGGAGTGTTTCGTCGACGACGGAGAAGGACGCGTTCGCTCGCTGAAGTTGCACGAAGTAGAGATGATCGACGGCAAGTTCTGCAAGGTCGAAGGCACAGATCATGAGATAGCTGCCGACTTCGTCTTCTTGGCGATGGGATTTGTCGGGCCCGAAAAGGGGTCGTGGCTAGATTCACTCGGTGTCGAGTACGACCAGCGTGGAAATGTTGTCCGCGACAATTCGTATATGACCAATCAGCATGGGCTGTTCGTGGCGGGCGACATGGGCCGCGGCCAAAGCCTCATTGTCTGGGCAATTGCGGAAGGTCGTGCATGCGCGGCCGGTGTCGATGCCTTCCTGATGGGCAAGTCTCGCCTTCCCGCCCCGGTGAAGCCAACCGATCGTC
>JADWMG010000217.1 GCA_015767405.1 Actinomycetota bacterium | reverse complement strand
TCTTTCTGTGCTCGGACCAGGCACGCTTCATCACCGGTCAAATCCTGGCTGTCGACGGCGGTTACACCACCAACGGCGATCCCTGACCCACCCGGACCTCCACCGAGTGGTTGGGCGAAGACTGACGAGAATACTGTGGTCGGCGAGATGACTTCGCTTGACCCTGACTGCTACACGACTGACGCGTATTTCGAACGCGAGCGCGAGACGATGTGGGCGTCTTCCTGGGTCGCGGTCTGCAGAGTCGAAGATGTCGATTCGCCGGGCGCGTTCTCTACGTCGATAGTGGCGAGCGATCCGGTCGTCGTTGTCCGCGGAAACGATCACGAACTGCGTGGCTTCGGCAATGTCTGTCCCCATCGGAATGCGACGATCATGGATGGGGCCGGCTCAGCACGAGCACTCCAGTGTCCATACCACCTGTGGACGTTCCGGCTCGACGGAACGCTTGTCGCAGCTCCAGACATGTCGCAGGCAATCGGATTCGATCCGGACGAGGTGTGCTTGCCGTCGGTCGCAGTCGATACCTGGAATGGGTGGGTGTTCGTAAACCTCGACAACGCCGCTGAACCCCTTGCCACTCAGATCGCAGGGCTCGACGAGCGTGTGGCGCCGTATCAGCTCGACACCCTCCGCCGGGCTGGCACGATCCACTGCGAACAACCATGGAACTGGAAAATCACTGTCGAGAATTTCAGCGAGTCCTACCACCACGCCGCAGTACACCCGCAGACGCTCCAGGTCACCTATCCCGGACAGAAGTCCTGGGTCGAAGACAACCACGAAGAGCCGTGGCTGTGGTTGGACCACGTGTCAGTCGACGACGAAGCCGAACCATTCGCCGTGGCAGTGGCCTTCCCCTCACACATGTTCTCGATCATCCGTGGGCTGGGCATGGTGTGGTTCCGCATCGAAGCGCTGGGCGCGCGTGAGACCCGTCTCGACGTCGAGCTGTTCCTTCCACCCGAGCTGTGTGAGGACAACGAGATCGTCGCTGGCGTACTCGACGCACTTCGGGAGCCAACAACTCCGCGATTGGATCACCGAACAAGTCGCCGCGCCCTGACTGTTCTCGTGATCTATTGCCGACGAGACGTCGTGCAAAGTTCACGAGAACGTGGAGGGCCGCACCGGAGGGCTACATGAGCGTTGAAAGTGAGGTGAAGAGAGCACTGGCGAGTCCCGATGATTTCCTCGACGTTCCCGACGGTGTCGCCGACTTCAAGGCCAAGACTGACAACCGTCACCGCGACAACCCCGACGATTCGAGCCCCGCGTGGGTTGTCCGCGACGGCAACTACATATCTGCCCGCTGGCCGGGAGATGCCTACACCTTTGCCCAAGAATTCACTGAGGCCCTCGAAGCCGCGCCTCAAATGCGGGCGTAGGTCTCACGGACCGGCGAGAACCTCGCCAGGTACGCTCGCAGCATGTCTGGACATCGAATCCGCATCACATATTGCGTCCCTTGAGACTATTCAGACCGCGCCGTGAGCGCTGCGAACGACCTTCTTACTAACTACCAGCATGTGATCGATGATCTCACTCTCGTCATGGGCTCAAAGGGCATCTACGACATCGAGGTCGACGGCGACATGCTCTACTCGAAACAAAAGACCGGCCGCCACGCCAACACTGGCGAGGTACTGCAACTCTTCGAAAGCCGCTACGGCGCAGGCGTCGAGCGCTACGGCAATTGAACGGAGCAATGAAATGACAGACGCACAAACGCAGATCGCACACGCCACGGCCGACGAGCTTTTCGAACAGCACGCGGCCACCTTCGGCGGCGACCTGAACCCCTACTCGCACCACGTTCACCGCGTGATCGGACTGATTGGCCTGCAGGTCGACATCGAACCTGAGCTCGCGCGGCCGCTCGGTGTGGCAGCCTTCTACCACGACGCGGCGATCTGGTTCGACAACACCTGGGACTACCTTCCCAGGTCAATCAGCCGAGCACTAGACGAGCTCGATTCGGACGACGAAGAACTTCAGGCTCTCGTGACGGCAATGATCGACGAGCACCATCGAATGCGACACGCCCACCATCCGCACCCCCTAGTCGAAGCATTCCGCCGCGCGGACATGGCCGATGTCTATTCGCCCATCGTCGGCGCACCAAACGTCGCCAGATCGGAGTACCGCGACCTCGTACGCGAGTACCCATACGACGGATTCCGGCGAATGCTCGCCAAGGCGTTCGGACGCGGGCTGCGTGAGCACCCACTGTCACCGATGCCGATGGTCAAGCTCTGAGCACTACTAGAAGCGTTATACACATAAACGGGCGATTTGTGTGTATAGAATTACAGAATGCGCACCAACATTGACATCGACGACAAGTTGTTAGCTGACGCACAAAGGGTTGCGGGTACATCCACGAAGAAGGCCACTGTCGAAGCCGCATTGTCCGAATTGGTCAGGCGCCAACAACGCCAGCAAGTTCGCGAGCTGTTCGGCACTGTCGAATGGGAAGGTGACCTCGAGTCGGAGCGACGCGGTCGAATCTTGTGATCGTTGTCGATACGTCGGTGTGGATCGACTTCTTCGCTGGCCGCGACGACCAACCTCACGTCCAACAGTTACTACGCATGATTGACGATGATGCTGGCATCGCAATCACCGACATCATCCTCACTGAGATATTGCAGGGGCTACGAGACGAGCAAAGCGTCGAGCGAATCGAGCAACGTCTCGAAGCAATCGATGTACTCCGCCTGCACACGCTCGCCGACTTTCGGAGCGCAGCTGCCCTCTATCGCCAGGCGCGACGCCAAGGTATAACGATACGCAAGACACTCGATTGCCTTATCGCCGTTGTCTGCATCCGCGAGGGTTGCCCGATCCTGCACAACGATCGAGACTTCGCTCAGCTTGCAAGCGCTACAGCGCTCGATGTGTACACGACCGGCGGATAACGGAAGGGCGGGTACGCCGGCGGTGCGTTCGTCAATCATTCGAGAGTCGGGGCGAACAGCTGCGTCGTGACTGCGAGGTCACCAGTTACAGCAGCGATATACCGATCAGGCCGCACAACGACCGTGACGCCCGGTTCGATTAGACCTGGATAGACACCGGCCGAAACATCGTGCACTTGGGCGCCAAGTTGTCGCCACATGCCGGGAACCGGATCGGTCACCTCGGAGCGGATCAGATGCCAACCATCACCGGTGGGCCCCTCCCCCGTGGTCGGCTCTGGTAGCGGCCGGCCGACAGCCCGATGATCACCGTCGATCAGGCCATGCTCCAGATTCGGGAACGGGCGTTGGCCATAACCGGACTCGAGCGCCGCTTCACCGTCGTGCGCGATTGCCTCGATGAGCAGCCCGGCATCGACCGCGTGCACGACTTGAGCGGTCGCGTGTGGGCGACGTTCTGCGTCGTAGGTGTCGAGGATCGAATCTGTCGCTCCGGAGCCGATCTGGGCCAGCTTCCACGCGAGGTTTTCTGCGTCGCGCACGCCGCTGCACATGCCCTGTCCATTGAACGGCGGCATCTGGTGGGCGGCATCGCCCGCCAAGAAGACCGAACCCTGTCTAGGTTGGAGCTGGAACTCCCAACGCCGACGCGTGCCGAAACCAGGAACCAACGTGGTGATCCGCGCTGGATCACAGTGCTGACGTGCAAGGCGCGGTAAATCGAGATCTGGGTCGAGAAGGGTCACGTCGACCACCAACCAGGTCTGGTCGAAGCCTTGGTCGATCATCTCTATGCCCAGGAGAGATCGAATCGTGCTCTTGGCTCCATCGGCGCCGACCAACCATCGCGTCGCGAGTGACACATCCTGCGCCCCATCGCGTAGCCGAAGGCGCACACCATCTGCTGTGTTGTCTATCGCCTCGGCCTCGAGCCCTAGCCTCATGTCGACACCAGCGGCGATTGCAGCTCGACGCAGCGAGCGCTCAAAAGATGGCTGATCAAAAGCGACCATGGGCGGAAACCCAAGTGGCCCGACGGTGCCTTCCGGCAACTCGATGCCCACAACTCGCTCGCCTGCAGCGTTTACGAACTCTCCTCCGCCCATCGTCGACGAAAAGCTGGCGAGTTCTTCCCCCAACCCTGCGCGGGCAACCAGTTGTTGAATCTCATCATCCATGCCGATCGCTCGAGGAAGCGGATAGACCTCGGTGTCCTTGTCTATGACAATGACGCTCAATCCGCGTTGTGCGCAGCGCAGCGCCGCCATCACCCCTACCGGGCCGCAACCGACGACAATTACGTCGGCATCGAAGCCAGTCATGCCGGGACGTACGCGAGGAGCGATTCGATCGATTCACCGGCCGCCCGGCGTGCAACGATGTCGTCTGGGTCGAACGCAACCCCGATCGGGTTGGTGGCGAAGACGTCGCTTGCCATGAACGTCTCGGCCTCGGCGGGCGGCATCGAGTCGACCTGTAGCTCGACCTGATTGCCGTCGGGGTCGGCGTAGTACAGCGAGAATGTCATGCCATGGTTGACCGGTGCCACCGGTTCGATGCCCAGGTCCTTCAACCGCACATATGTCGAGAGCAGCGCATCGAGATCTTTGTAGGTGAACGCAACATGCTCCATGCCTGCCGACGTTCGCCCGTCATCATTGAGATGCGGCACTGAAAGAATGGCGAGTCGGTGATGCTCATCGTCGTAGGTGAGAAATGAAAGAAACTCGTTTTGGTACCGAGGCACGGCCCCGAGAACGGTCTTCCACCACTCGATTGACTCCTCGAATCGCGGGGTTCGCAAAACGAAGTGGGCGAGCTGGGCTGGTGAGATCACGTCTGTTGTCACGCGATAACTTATATCAGTACTTGTAACTTATGTCAATCGAACATACAATGCCACGAATGGCAACGCCTCGGTGGTTCGACTGGTGACTGCGTGACCCCCACTCTTGACGCACCGGCACCCGGCCGTACTCGCCGCAACCGCGGCTCCGAACTCGTCCGCAGTCGTCTCGTGGCGGCTGCCATCGGCGAGTTCTCCGCTCACGGCTTTGAAGGTGCGTCCACTCGGGCCATCGCTGACCAAGCCGACGCTCACCAATCACAGATCAAGTACCACTTCGACACCAAAGAAGAGCTGTGGCGTCGCTGCCTCGACCAGCTGCTGGCCGAGGTCGACATCGCAATCGCCGAGCAACCCGGTGTCGGGAGCGACGACCCACGCGATGTGATCGAATCACTGATCCGCGGCCTAGTCGCATTCGCTGCGGCACGTCCTGAACTGAACCGGATCATGATGCACGAGGCAACAAGCCCCAGTTCTCGGCTCACCTGGCTTGTCGAGAACAGACTTGCACAACGTCGTTCCGATTTGCTCGCCGCGTGGAACGAACTGGTGAGCACGGGCCAAGCAGCTCCTGTCGACGCCGATGTCTTGTATCACACTCTGATCGGGGCGGCATCGCTGCTGTATGCGAATGCCCCCGAGGCCGTTCTCATGGGAATTCAGCCCAACGACCCCGATGTCATTCAACGACATGCCGACGGGCTCGTCGCCATGTTTCTCCGCCCCAACACCTAACCGAAAGCAGCAAAACATGGGTTTCAGACTCGCCAACATCGACAATCGCGCCGTCCTGGTCGATGACACTCACTTCTACGACGTCGCCACGATCTCTGACGGAGCTCTCGGGCCAGACCCGATGGCGGCCATTGCCGATGTCGCCACGTTGCACACACTCGCCGCGAGTCTGGCTTCGATCGAGCCGACAGGTGCCCTGGCCGGCAGTGTGCTTGGTCCTCCGATTCCCAGACCCCGAAACTCGTTTGGCATTGGCTTGAACTACCGCTCCCATGTCGCCGAAGCCGACATGGAAGTACCGAAAGTCCCGCTGGTATTCACCAAGTTCCCGAGCTGCATCGTTGGTCCCACCGCCGATGTCGAGCTGCGTAGCGAGGCGGCCGACTACGAGGCCGAACTCGTCGTGGTGATCGGGCGCGCCGGTAGGGACATAGATCCAGCGAACAGTTGGGACCATGTTGCCGGAGTGATGGCCGGGCAGGACATCTCCGATCGAGCACTCCAGTTCGCGGCAAAGCCGCCGCATTTCGATCTCGGAAAATCTCGCGACACGTACGGGCCCACTGGCCCGTGGCTAACTTCGACCGACCTCCTGGAAGATCGTGATGGTGTGCAGATCGCCTGCGACGTGAACGGCGAACGCCGTCAAGAAGACTCGAGCGCCAGCTTGATCTTCAGCGTTCCAGAGCTCGTCGCCTACATCTCGACAATCGCGACACTGGCACCTGGTGACATCATCTTCACCGGCACACCCGAAGGCGTCGGAGTCGCTCAAGGCAACTTTCTCAAGCCTGGCGACGTTGTGACCACCACCATCTCCGGCGTCGGCACTCTCACCAACGTCTGTCGCTGAAGGAGGCTCAGATGGCTGAGTATGAGAACCGTCAACGTTGGGACCTGGACGCCTGGCCCGAGATGTACGGAACGCTCAAGGAACTCCAAGCATTGGTGTTCTTGAGCCCGCCCGGGATCGAGATGAACATGATGGTTTTCACGATCTCCAGCCTCAGCTCAGGATGCCGACACTGTCAGGCACACGGAGCGTACGGGCTCAACAGTATCGGCATGGAGATCGGCAAGATCGAGGCAATCTGGTCGTTCGAACACTCCGACCTGTTCGACGCCCGCGAGCGAGCCGCCCTCAGCTTCGCCATCGCTGCGGGGTCGACCCCGAGCAGTGTCACTCCAGATCATCATGCAGATCTTCGTACCCACTTCACCGATGAGGAGGCACGTACCCTGCTCGCCGTGGTTGCCGTCGGTGGTTTCATGAACCGTTACAACGACGCCCTCGCAACGGTCACCGACAGCGAGTCCGCCAACTGGGCCAAGGACAACCTCAGCCCCCTCGGGTGGGACCTCGGCAAGCACACCGGCGCCCAGCACGAACAACGCACCGGCCCGCCCGGCAGCGGCTGACCCGTCCCCTGCCCACAAACGGGATCTGGCGACTAGATCGTGACCGCTATTTTTCCGCGCACGCGACCTTCGACCATCTCGTTCATTGCGGCAGGAGCTTGGGCCAGTGAGTAGGTCTTGTCGACGATCGGCGTGACGTCACCAGAATCGAGGAGCGGGATCAATGATTCGAGATCGACCCCGCTTGCCTTGGATATGAAGCTCGTCAGTCGTTGACGCAGGAATATCGACATGACGAATGCGCGCAGCTGGCGGCCGATGCCGCCGGTCCAGTTGCCGCCATCTTCGCCGCCCACAATCACGAGCGTGCCAGTGCGAGCCAGCGCTCGGCGGAGCCGGGACAGCGAACTGTTGCCGCCGATATCGAGGATCAGGTCGTACTTGTGGGCGCCGTCGGCAAAGTCCTCGTGGGTGTAGTCGACGACATGATCCGCACCTAGAGAGCGCACGAGATCGATCTTCGACGTGCTACACACACCCGTCACCTGAGCGCCGTACGACTTGGCGATCTGCACGGCGAAACTACCGACACCTCCGGACGCGCCGATGATCAGCACGCTCTGGCCATCTTCTATCCGCCCCACGTCTCGCAGCCCTTGAATGGCCGTTGTTCCTGACACAGGCACAACCGCAGCCTGTTCGAATTTGAGACTTGACGGCTTCTTCACAAGGTCGTCTTCGCGCGCCGTTGCGTACTCGGCGAAGGAACCCTTGCCGGTGCCGAATACTTCGTCCCCAACGGAGAAGCGACTGACGTCTGATCCAACCGCCACAACGGTTCCGGACAGGTCGAGACCGGAGATTGGTTGCTTGGGGGCGCGAAACCCGAACCCCATGATGCGAATCAGATACGGCTTGCCGACCATCAGGTGCCAAGTGCCACGATCGAGACCTGCTGCCCGCACCTCGACGAGTACCTCGTCGCTCTTGATCGATGGACGCTCGATCTCCTCGAGATGCAACACCTCCGCCGAGCCGTAAATGTCCTGAACGATTGCTTT
>JADWMG010000216.1 GCA_015767405.1 Actinomycetota bacterium | reverse complement strand
GTCACGAGCCGAGCGGCGCGGCGCGGGAGTAAACGTGTCGCCCGTGTAGTAGCCGACCGCGAGGAGACAGACCTGAGTGACAGTTGGTGGGACGCCGAGGAGCTCAGAGATTTCTGCTTCATGCTCCAAATGGAACGTCGTCCAGGCCGATCCGATGCCACGCGAACGAGCGGCTAGTTGAAAGCTCCACACTCCCGGCAGAACGGAGCCGTAGTAGGCAGCAGCGGACCCCTGCGAGTCGAGACCGGGACGGTCCAAGCGCATCGAGATCAGCAGCGCTGGAACCTCTGCCAAATGATCAACGAGGAACGTCGCTGAGTCGATAACGCGCTGGCTGCGATCGTCGGCGCGGACCTCCGAATTCATGGCGAGATAGGGCCTGCCAACTTCGGCGAATCGCTTGGCAATCGCCGCCTTTGTGTCGGGGTCATCGATGATGATCCATTTGTTGCGCTCGAGGTTGCCTCCCATCGGTGCGTGGTTGGCAAGATCGATGCACTCGAGTATTTCGTCGTAGGGCACGGGCCTCGTGAGATCGAGCCTCTTGCGGACCTGCTTCGTGGTGGTCAGGAGCCGATCGACTTCATCCAGATCGAATCCAGTGCGATCGTTACGTCTCATCATTCTCCTTAGGGCAACGCGTGATCATCTTGCGCACATAGTGCGCAACTTGTTCACGCATTCGAGGTGGGGGTGTTGGTGGCTGGGGCGGCGAGGGATTGCACGGCGATCGGCTCGGGGAAACCTTTGACAACGCGACGGCCCGCAGGCACGAAGTTGCAGCCGGTCGCCGCTTCGGCGAGATCGTCGGTCACCAGCACCTCTTGGGGAACGGCCTCGTCGACGAGGCGCGATGCGAGGTTCACGACCGACCCGTAGTAGTCGCCACCGCGAACAAGAACATTGCCGTAGGCAATGCCCGCTCGCGGAAACACGTGTTCACCCTCGTCAGCGAAACCCTCCATCAATGCGCCGGCAGCGCGGCACGCAGCTCCGGGTTCGGTCGCGACAAACATCACTTCATCGCCAATCAGCTTCACGACCCGGGCACCGTGGTCAGTCATCACGTCGTGAGCCCGGCCTTCGAACTCACGAATGAAGGTCGTGAGATTCTGCGCCGACATTTCGGCAGAACGCTCGGTGAATCCGACAAGGTCCACAAACCCGATGGCAAATCGAAAACGCAGCCGCTCCATGACGGCCGCTTCACGTGTGCGTACGACAGCTTGCATCAACTGACGACGGAGAATCGGGTCGAGCCGCTCACCAAGGCCGTCGAGCAGACCCACAGCCTCGTAGACCTTTTTTGCAAGGCTGAATTCGCTATCACCAGCGGTGATGTGAGGATCTTCCACATCCGTCAGGAACAGGGAGACCGCCGCCTCACCGATACGACCCAACGCCGAACCGAGAACGCGTACGAAACCCATCGTCTCGGCAACCGAGAACATCGAAGACATCGAACCGACCAAGCAAATTGCTTCGACCTCAGCCTCGGTGAACCCGATTTCGCCGGATGGCGCGCCGGGAATCGGGGCGAATCCGAATCCAGTCACGAAATCATCAAATGTGTCGGCATCCAGGCCCGACATCTCGATCGCATCACTCCGGCTCATCATCTTGCCGGGCACCGTTCGCCGGTCGCCGGCGATCGACGACAGCCCGTGGCCACACGCCCCGGCATTGAGTTCGGGAATCGTGAAGCCCAAGGAATCCAGCCAGTGCAGGAGTTCGAGACGGTCAGTCCCCTCGTGCTCAGCCGGGTCGTACAGACCGGCTTCGACGAACTGCTCGACCGACAACATGACGACAGCGTAGGCCCGGGTACGGTGCCTTGGTGACTACCGCTACTCCGGGAACCGCTGGCACCTCTGCTGACACCTCGGATCTGTCGCGCGGCCTCATCGGCGCGGCGATCGCCGTTTGCGCGTGGTCGACCGGCACGGTGCTCGCCAAGGGAATCGACATGGGCGGCCTGGCGATCGGGGCGTACCGGTTTGCCTTCTTCTCCATAGCGATCGTCATCTGGATGCGGATACGCGGAACTCCGTTCCATCTCCGAGTCATACGTGACTCGATGTGGGGAGGCATCGCTCTCGGCGCCGACATCGCCCTGTTCTTCTGCCGCCCGGTTCTTCGGTGAACACATCCGCCCCCGTGACGCGATCTGGTCGCTCGTGGCGCTCGGTGGTGTGGCGGTCGTCGTAACAGCGTCAGCTGGCGACGACACCAGCGACATCCGCGGCGACCTACTCGCACTGGCCGCGATGCTGTCCTGGAGTGCGTACTTCATCGCATCAAAGAACTCGAAGAAGCTCCTGACTTCGACTGAGTTCACAGCCGGCACCTCGATTTGGACTGCCTTCATCTGTATTCCGCTGGGATTCGCGTTCGGGCAAGACATGTCATGGCCATCTTGGAAAAACTGGGCGCTCTTACTGGCGATGGCGATCGGGTCGGGGCTTATCGGCCACGCGCTGATGAACTGGTCGCTCGTCCGAATTCCACTGTGGGTCGGCTCAACTTTCACCCTGTTGATCCCGGTCTTTTCTGCAATCCTGGCCTGGATCTTCCTGGACGAATCTCTCGTGCTCGTACAGGGCGTCGCGATGGCGGTGGTGATCTGGGCGCTGGCGATGATCGTGCACGGCCAACGTCAGTCCGTTCCCACGCCCATCGAGGAACCGCTGCGCGACTCGTTGTGAAATTGATCGGTAGCGTGCGGCCTCAATGAACCTGAGTGGACCAGAATTCATCGGCTACCTCGCATCCGCGCTGGTGATCGCAGCTCTCACGAGGACCTCTGTGGTCCGGCTGCGGATGTTTTCGCTGGCCGGATCCATCACGTTCACCATCTACGGTTCCCTGATCGGCTCGCCGCCGATCATCATCACCAATACAGCAATCGCGATCATCAATATCTGGTTCCTACGCAAGGAGTTCGCCGGGGGGTCTGACCACGGCATCGACCTTGGCGTGTCGCACATCCGCGCCGACTCGCCGTTCCTTCACGACTTCGTCGACTTCCACCTCGATGACATCCATCGATTCCAGCCGAACTTCACGATCCCTGAGGGTGACGAAGCTGTGGCGCTTCTTCTCACCCGCGACGGACTTCCGGCCGGGATGGTTATCGGAAGACGAGTTGGGAACACTTTGAAGATCGATCTCGATTACGTGCTCAGTCGGTACCGAGATTCCCGGCTTGGTCGCTGGCTGTACGGGGAGGGCGCCGAGGTGTTTCGTGCCGATGGTTACACCACGCTGAGCAGCTCAGGCTTGAGCGATACACACCGCAAGTACCTCGAGAGCGTCGGCTTCAAGCCGACAACCGAGCCAACAGCGGGCGCCCAAGACACCCTCCAACTCCAGCTCTAAATCACGTTTGTAGGTAATTCTTGGGTCGATATCGCCGAAAAATTACCTACAAACGAAAAGGGACGGTGGGTCAGATGACGGGGACTGACTCCATGGCTTCGGCAATAGCCGAATCGGGGAGGTCGTAGTCGATCATTTCACCCGACAGGTACTTCTCGTACGACGCCAGGTCGAGGTGGCCGTGACCGCACAGCGCGGTGAGGATGACCTTCTCCTCGCCCGACTCTTTGCAGGCCTGCGCCTCACGGATAGCGGCTGCGATCGCGTGCGTCGGCTCGGGTGCCGGGACGATGCCCTCGGTACGAGCAAACTCCATCGCCCCTGCAAAACACTCGAGTTGCGGAATGGAGATCGCCTCGACCATGCCTGTCTCGTAGAGATGCGACACGAGTGGGCTCATGCCGTGATAGCGAAGCCCGCCCGCATGAATCGGCTCAGGAACGAACGAGTTACCGAGCGTGTGCATCTTCATCAACGGCGTCATGCCAGCCGAGTCTCCGAAGTCGTATCGATACTCACCCTTCGTCAGCGTCGGACAAGCCGCAGGCTCGACACAACGAATCGTCGGGTTCATCTTGCCTGCCATCTTCTCGCGGAGGAATGGGAAAGCGAGGCCGCCGAAATTGGAACCACCGCCCGTACAGCCGACAAGCACATCGGGGACCTCGTCGACCTTGGCCAGCTGAAGCAGAGCTTCCTCGCCGATGATCGTCTGGTGCATCAGTACATGGTTCAGCACCGACCCGAGGGCATACCTGACGTTCGGATCGGCGACGCACATCGCTACAGCCTCGGAGATCGCAATACCGAGCGAACCCGGGTGATCGGGATTCTCGGCAAGCAACTCTCGTCCGAACTCGGTTAGTTCCGACGGGCTCGAATGCACCGTGGCGCCCCAGAGCTCCATCATCGTCCTTCGATACGGCTTCTGACGGTACGACGCAGCAACCTGCCACACCTCACACTCCATGCTGCGAACCAGCCGGGCTTACACCTTCGTACTTGTAGTAGATACGTGCAGGAGTATCGAGCAGCTTTTCAAGGCGGTGTGCTCTGAACAGCGGGCTCGGACGCCACAGCCGGTACACGTCGAGCACCTCTCCTGGAATGTCGATGTATCGCTCAGGGGTCATCTCCTGCTCGATCAAGGCCATCGGGAAGAGCGGCGCGAAGTCGTCGGGCCCGGCTGGCTCGTGGGTACCCGGATGCAATGGCGGCGGCGGCGCCGTCGGTAGGTCGGGTACAACGTTGTACCACTGGGTCGGCATCTCGGATTCTTCGAGATGGATCTGGTGAGGAACGTTGGTAGTCATCGTCCGGCCACCGTAGTCAAGTACCGTGCGGGACATACCCACGAACGAGGACACATGGGACTATTCCGCAAGAAGAAGATCGACGATCCGCAGATCGATGCCATGAAAACTGAGATCGATTCAATGCGCCAACGGCTCGATGGAGCCGACCGCGCCAACGCCGAACTTGAAGCACGATTGAGCACGCTCGATCGATCCAACGCGGATTTCGATCAGCGACTCGATCAGCGACTCGATCAGCGACTCGATCAGCGATTCGAGAAGGTCGACAGCTTGACTGTCCACGTTCAGGAGTTAGCTGAAAAGACCGAGATACTGGAGCAAGCGGAGCGACCACCACCTCTCGTCTCGACTCCGATGCCGCCTCCACCGACAGAGTTGGAGACCGCGGTAGTCGACCACGGCCGACTCGACGAACTGGCAAGCCAACTTGAAGAACTGTCGGTAACGGTCGCCTCCCAATACATGCAGTCGCCCGCAGGCAGAGAACAGATGGATGCCGTCGATGACCTCAACGAGCGGTTCGGGGAGATAGCCGAACGTGTCTCGACGATCGATACGCGGGTGACGAACGTGTCGTTCGAGTTGGCGAACCAACTCACCGAGTTGAGTCGTGACATCGAAGCGATCAACGAACAGCGAAGCGCGAGCGTCGATCAGCCCTCGAACTCACGAGCAGCCGCGTCCGCGTCCGAAGAGCAGATCGAGGATCAGATCGAGCTGGCGCTCGAAGGCGTCCGTGGGACCGCGGAGAAGCTCGCGGCGGAACAGGCGCGGTATGAGATCCAGTTCCGCGAAGACCTTGCAGATCTCGCAGATCGCTTGCGCCGCCCAGACGACGCCTAGTTCGCCGAGTGCCGGCTATTCGTTGATCAGCAACTCGACAGCATCGGCAATGAGCCCGCGAGCTTCGTCGATCTTCTCCTGATAAAGGCCGAGATCACCGTCGGCCAATGCCTCGTCGGCCTCGATGAACGCCTCGTCGGCCTGGCGAAGTAGACCAGCGGCATCGCCCTCGACAATCGGGTCATCGCTCGAATCGGGTTCGGTGACTTCCTGATCATCGGGGGATGGCTCCGTCGGCGTATCCACCACCTCGCCCAGGTCGCCCTCGAAGCCGGGAAAGAGCCTTGCCAACGCTTCACCAATGGTGTCCTCGATAACGGAGCGGTCGTTGTACGTCACGATTACCGAGCGAAACTCGGTGACGGCCCGTACGTCGCCTGAATTCTGCGGCACCGCGACGTAGTACGGCCGTACATAGATGAGACCGTCGTCAACCGGAACCACCTGCATGTCGCCGAACCTGACCTTCGTGCCGCCATCACCGACGTTGTCGAGAGAGATACGGCGAGAGATCTCCTCAGTCGACTCCGCGTTGCTGGCTATCCGCAGCGGGCCATCCGGCAGGCTCCCGTTTTCGTCTTCGACGATGTAGGTGGTCAAATCTCCGTACGTTGCCGGGTCGCTGGATGCAGTGATGTAGGACTGGAGTTCGGTGCGCTCGTCGCCCGTCGAGAACGGCACCATGGGACGAAGCATGACAAATTCCTCCTCGGTCGTCTCACCCGAAGGACTCGTGTTGAACAGCGTGTAGTAGGGAATGAAGCGGCTGGCGTCAGACTCCGATGCGAAGGTGTCTTGGGCGGCCGTGCTCTCGCCACTGTCGGTCACCGGGCCACCAGAATTCACCGACAACTGCGTTGGCTCGCTCCCGGGTGCCTGCGCCACCGACCACGCATTTCCATCGCGCTGGAAGAAGAGCGCCGGATCGATGCGGTATTTCGAGTAGACGTCGGTCTGTACACGGAACAGATCTTCGGGGTAGCGAAGGTGCTCCCGTAGCTCCTCAGGCATCTCGTCGATGGAGACGAACAGGTCGGGAAAAGCGCTTCGCCATGCCCGAAGGATCGGGTCTTGATCGTCGACGACATAGAACGTGACATCGCCTGTGTACCCGTCGACCACTGCCTTCACGCTGTTGCGGACATAGTTGTCGTTGTCGGACAGCCCGGAAGGACGCGAGCGCTGTACGTCACCGATTCGCTGGCCATACGGGTACCGCGACGTGGTCGTATACGCATCTGTCACCCAAACCGCTCGCCCATCGAGAGCAACGGGATACGGATCGGTGTCATAGGACAGGAATGGCGCCAGCTTGCTGAGACGATCGTTGATTCCCCGCACCCACAGCATCTGCGAGTCAGGGTTGATCGCACCTGAGCCGAGGACGTTGTAGTCCAGAAATGCGAGAGCGAACGCTGCTCGGCGAGTGAACGAACTCATCTCGACACCCGACGTGCCCTCGTACGAATGCGGTTCGTCGCACTCTCTTTCGGAGGACGAACTGTTAGCGATTCCGTAGCCGCTCAGTGAGGGGCTGAAGTACAACTCGGGACGATCGAGGTCGACTGTCTGATAGTCAGGTCGCTGGCTTTCGAGTACTCGGCCGGTCGGGGCGAGAACGAGGCCACATCCTCGCGTGTTGATCAGGTGAAGGCCCTGCCAGCTTCGGTTCGTGACCCCACTCAACTGCAGTTCGCGGGCAGCGATGAGCACCTGCTCGGCCTCGTCTTCCCCCTCAAGTTGGTAGCGGTCGACATCGAGATCGTCAATCGTCAGCCCCGCCAATTCGCCACGATCGACGAGAAAGCGTGTCTTCATCTCAGTCGGATTCAGCAGGCGCACATTCTCCAACGGCTCGAGATCGCCCTCGACATCCGAGGCGGTCAACGACTCGAAACTGACCGATCGCACTTCGACATCAGTCAGATCGAGCGCCTGGCGCGTGGCGATTACATTGCGTTCGATGTACGGCTCCTCGCGATCTTCCTGGTTCGGGTTGACTACGAGTGATTGCACAAGGGCCGGATAGATGATCCCACCCACAATGGCCACAACAAGCCAGAGGCCCGAGGCAATCAGCGGCAGGCGCCACGAACCCGTCTTGATCACCGAGAGGTAGAGCCCTGCCGTGAGTAACGCGATCAAAATCAGCAACATGATCGCCGGCAGTTGCGCCTTGACAACCGCGTAGGTTGCCCCCTGGACAATGCCGCGCTGCGAATTCGTCACGTCATAACGATCCAGCCAGTAGTCACCCGCCTTGAGTACCGCTAGGAGGGCCAGCAGGACGGCCAGGTGAGCCTTCGTGGCCTGACGCACTACGGGCATCGGAGACACGAACACCACCCCACCGTTGAGGATGTGCGCGGCTGCGGTAAGGAGCAGAACGACTACCACTGCCGCAAAAAGCCAATTCACCACGAACGACAAGAAGGGCAACTGGAAGACATAGAAGCCAATATCAATACCGAACTGCTCGTCGGTAATCCCGAACTCTCGGGCATTGCGGAACAGCATCCAGTCCTGCCATACCGAAATCGCCGGGAGCGCTAGCAAGAGGGCAAAGAGAAACGCAACGAGATACCGCAGTAGCCGAAGCCGCTTGCCGAACAGTTCGTGGAAGCGTTCGACGTACGGATGCACGTTTGCCGGGAACGATGATGGAGCTGACTTGTCGGCGACGAACAGGTTGATCGAGGCGATCACAGCGAACGCCAGGAAGAACATGACGAACAAGGTGACCTTCGCGCCGATCACACCCCAGAAAACGTCCTCACGGCCGAGCGACTCGTGCCACAGGTAGTCGACGTAGAACCGTGCAATGGCCCTGCCGAATATGAGCACGAACAAAAACAGTGCTCCGAACCCGATAAGCAGACCACGGACACTGATTCGGCGACGTGGACGGTCATCGGAAATATCAGAGGCGCGCCGCATTGGCGCTGACGTTAACTGCCAGCAGGCGTCAAAAGGCAGCGGCAGCCAATGTGTGCCGGCGCAAAGACGTGACCGGTCGGAAACTCCTCGCCCACGACAACAGGTCCAGCAAGTGTGTTGTCGTCGCAGTCGGCACACACCGCATGCTCGCTATCGGCCGCCCAGACAACAGTGGAGCCAGGTTCGAACGCCGCCAGAACGCCACGGCCGTGAGCCGCACGCACCACGTCGTCGAGTTGTTCATCGATGTGCTGCGTCTT
>JADWMG010000055.1 GCA_015767405.1 Actinomycetota bacterium | reverse complement strand
GCGTATTGGTGCGGATCACCGAGAAAGATGCCGAGCGACGTTCGTCAGGCGGAATCGTCATCCCGGCCACCGCACAGGTCTCCAAACGGCTGGTTTGGGCAACCGTTGTTGCCCAGGGCCAGAACGTCAGGTCTTGCGAGGTCGACGACAAGGTCCTCTTCAGCCCTGACGATCGGTATGAGGTCGAGGTGCAAGGGGAGGACTACGTGATGCTGCGTGAGCGCGAGTTGCACGCTGTGGCTGCAGAACGTATAGAGGCCTCGACCGGTTTGTATCTCTAGGGTGGCCGCCATGGATGACGGGACCACCATTGCCGCCACCTCTGAGCAACTTGCCGAGGTCAGGTTCAACGCCGATGGTTTGGTTCCCGTGATTGCGCAGGACGTGCTGAACGGTGACGTCTTGATGATGGCGTGGATGAATCGCGAGTCGCTCGACATGACGCTCAGCGAGGGCCGAATGGTGTATTGGTCGCGCAGCCGTCAGGAACTCTGGCGGAAGGGTGACACGAGCGGCGACCACCAGCTCGTCAGGGAAGCATTCTTCGACTGTGATGGCGACACGTTGCTGTTCAAGGTCGAGCAGGTTGGCGCCGGGGCATGCCACACCGGAGAACGAACGTGCTTCTTCCGGTCGTTCGGGTGATGATCGAGACCACTGCGCAAGTGAGACGCCCATGAAGTTTCAACCGTCCCGGGAGGAATTCCACGCATTCGCAGCCGACCATACGGTTGTACCTGTCTGGACAGAGCTGCTCGCCGACCTGGAGACGCCCGTCGCGGCCTATCTGAAACTGGTCGGAGCTGCGCCTGGATTCTTGCTCGAGTCGGTTGAGGGCGGAGAGCGGTGGGCTCGGTTCTCGTTTGTGGGGCGCAATCCTTCGGCAACACTGGTCCTTCGCGATGGAGTTGTCGAAGTCGACGGTGCGCTCGCGACTGATGTTCCAACTGGCGAGGGGATGCTCAGCGCGCTCGAGTCGCTCCTCGACAGTTACACGAGCCCGGCTTTCGATGACCTGCCCCCGTTGCACGGCGGGATCATGGGCTTCCTCGGGTACGACGTGGTCCGTGAAGTAGAGAGTCTTCCGAACGTACCGCATGACGATCGTGGATATCCCGACGCTGTGATGTCGGTAATCGGCTCGCTCGCCGCGTTCGATCACTGGCGCCAGCGTGTGTATCTCATTGAAAGCGTTCCGACACTCGACCTCACAGTTGATGAGATCGACGCCGCGTATGACGCCGCCATCGAGCGCGTTCGTCAAGCGGTCGATGACCTGGCGCAACCGCTTCCGTACACCCCCGCTGAGCCTCCCTCGGCCGACGATGATCTTCCGGAGTTGAAGTCGTCGATGCCCGGTGGCTTGTACCAACAAGCCGTCAAGGTAGCGAAAGATTATGTGGTCGCCGGCGACATCTTCCAGGTCGTGCTGGCCCAGCGTTACGACATCGATCTCGAGGCTGATCCGTTCGATGTGTATCGGGTTCTTCGGCAGGTCAATCCTTCTCCGTACATGTACTTCGTGCGTCACCCGGAGTTGACGATTGTCGGTTCATCTCCAGAACCGTTGGTGCAGCTTCTCGATCGTAAGGTCATTTCGCGCCCGATCGCCGGAACGCGTCGACGGGGCAAGACCGAGGAGCATGACCGCCTCATGGCGGCAGAACTCTCCGAGGATCCCAAAGAGCGCGCGGAGCATGTGATGCTGGTTGATCTCGCCCGTAACGACGTCGGCCGCGTCGCCAAGTTCGGTTCGATGCACATTGACGAATTGATGACGCTCGAGCGATATAGCCATGTGATGCACCTGACATCCCAGGTTTCCGGCGAACTCCACGATGATCTTGGCCCGATCGATGTCCTACGTGCGACGTTTCCGGCCGGCACCGTTTCTGGTGCTCCGAAGGTTCGGGCGATGGAGATCATCGACGATCTCGAACCAGTGAAGCGGGGGCCCTACGCGGGCGTGGTGGGTTACATCGACTGGTCGGGCAACCTCGATACAGCGATCGCTCTTCGCACGATGTTCATCACCGGCGACGGAAAGACAGCGAGTCTGCAAGCCGGTGCCGGGATCGTGGCCGACTCGGTTCCCGACGACGAGGATCTCGAGTGCCGCAACAAAGCGGCAGCCTTACTGGCGGCGATTCCCGCGGCTCGCCGTATGTCGGCAGCGCGACGCGATGGTGGAACTACTGCTTGAGAACTCGCGAGATCGATAGCGGTGCGTCTAGATCGCCGTGCTGTCGGGTCGCGGTCTCGTCAGATGGCGAGGGCGAGCGCGAAGATCAACGCGAAGCCAGCGAAGGTGATCGTGACCAAGACGCTGAGCAGCATCAACATAGGGAAGCTCGTGATTGCTTTGAGCGCTTCCGACAGCGCTTTGAACTTGTCGGTGCGCCCACCGACTGAGTCTTGCATCGCGAAGAACTGGCGAGACATCACTACCGCGCTCTGGTCTTGGACGTCATCACTCGACTCGAGAGTCTCGATGACTACCCGCTCCGACCGGGCATCGCCGGCAATGAGGTCGTGAACTTCGGAGACGAGGGCGACGGCGTGATTCCGCACTCTGAGCAGCCTGACAATGGCCAGCACAACGGCGCCGATACCGATGATCGCGAATGTGCCACCGAGGACGATCCACACCGTTTGGATGCCGTCCGAGAGTGCGGCGACACCGAGGAGGAATCCGCTGAGGCAGATGACGACCACAATGGCAAGCGCGCCGCCTGCCAGCGCAGTACCCCTCCGGACCAGCGTCATGAAGCTGTCGACAGCCCGCTGCGCCAACGCGTCGATGTTGCGGCCGTTCGGCTCGACGTTGTCGGTCATCATGCCCTCGCCTGAGAATCTGATTGGCTTTTCCGTTCTGTCATGGCGTTGGCAGTGTGCCACGCCAGAATGGGAATGTGGACGCTGCACCTCAACTCGACGATTCGAATTTCATCGACCCCGCCGCACGGGACCAGGTTGAGGTCGCGGGCTCTGATGCCCTGACCTACCTTCAGTCCCAGATCGCCCAGGAGATCCGTTCTCAGGAGATCGGTGAGACCCAATGGACGCTTGTTCTGGACCCATCGGGAAAGATCGATGCACTCGCTCGGATTACGCGAACTGGAGGAGAGACTTTCGTGCTCGATACCGATGCGGGATTCGGTGAACAGCTGGCAGCGCGGATCAACCGCTTCAAGATTCGCGTTGATGCAGATGTCACGCTGAAGCCTGCTGAAACAAACCTGCCGTCTGACGCTCATGAAGCTGCGCGTATTGCCGCCGGATGGCCTCGGATGGGTTGTGAGATCGTGCCTGGCGAAACAATTCCGGTGATCACTGGTGTTCTGGACCTTGCGGTGAACTTCACCAAGGGTTGCTATCCCGGTCAGGAACTCGTCGAGCGGATGGACAGCCGCGGGGCGGACGCACCGCAGTCACTCCGGATCCTGACGATTGCTGATGGCGCCTCCACAGGCGATCCCGTCGAGGACGCGGCCGGAAACGATGTGGGCCGCATCACGAGCGTGTCCCCGGGCGGAGGGCTGGCTCTCGGCTACGTCAAGCGAGGTTCTGACGTCGGCCAACTCCCGCCCCACCAAACCCCCTAACCCAAACCCCCAACCCCCAACCCGAAATATGCCCGGATCCATGCGCTGGGTGAATGATCTGAGGCACATTTCAGAACACGATCCGAAATATGCCTGGATCCATGCGCTGGGTGAATGAATCCAGGCACATTTCGGAAGTGAGGCACTGGTCGGGCCTTACGGGGTTGGGTTGGGGGCGGCGATGAGGGAGCGGCGGATGGCGACCACGTCAGGGTGTTGGCGGAGGCCGATGAGCTCGGGTGAGTTGTCGATGATCGTCATCAACGCCGTCGGCGATGTTCCGATTTCGGCGGCGGTTTGCAGCCAGCCGATTGCGGTTGGCTGGTCGCCGAGCGCCCCGGCGGCTCTGGCAACGGTCGCGGCCGCGAGGGTTTGCGGATGGCGATTGAAGCTGTCGGCTGCATAGTGCGCGGCCTCTTCGAAACGGCCAAGTCGAATCAGCTGGTTCGCAAGGATGTACTCATTCCACGGGTCGCCCGACGGAAGCGGATCGGGAAGAAGCGCGACGAGATCGGTCATCTCACTTGGCTGTAGCCGGGCGATCGGCGGCGTTTGGGCGGGCCGTGGTTGACTGAGAGCGGAAACCAAAATTCGCGTCGCGCGGCGCTGCTTACCGGCTTGCAACGCACGGTTTGCGTCTTCCCACGGCGACGTTGCCGCTTTCATCGAGCCGAGCATCTGGAGTTGCGTGATCAAGAGGAATCCGATCACGATCGCAAATCCGCGGTACTGGTCGTTTGTGAAAGCGAACGCTGCGAACGCGACGGTGGCTCCGATGGAGAACCAGAGCATGATCCGTTGCGAGCGGCCGGGGATGAACCAGTCGAGGCCGTTCATCATGATGTTCCCGCCGTCGAGCGGGAGGATCGGGACCAGATTGAATCCTCCGATCACTGGCCCGGCCCACCAGATGGCCAGGAGTGCTGCGGATCCGTCGACCGATGAGCGGTCCAGCGGGTTGGCCCCGAGCGCAATCAGAATGGCGCAGCTGGTGGCGATCTGGATTGCCGGGCCGGCAAACGAGATTCCAGCTTGCTCGCGACGCGACAACTTCCGGATGGGGACATAGGAGGCGTAACCAGCGAGGAAGTTGAGTGAAATCCTGGCCTCGGCCCCTGTGCGGCGGGCGGCAACCGCATGACCGAGTTCATGAAGCAAGGTGAACGCGGCGAGCGATCCGGCGAGCCATACTCCGAACTCGTTGCCGTAGAGGACGACGATCAGAACCATGAACATGACGAAGCCGGGCCGCACCTGGACGGGGAATCCGAACAACCGGAACATTGCGTTCGAGGCTACGACTGAATCCCTTCAGGGCATCGGCAGCGCTCCGATTTGAGACACAAGCGACGGCGACGAGTCTGCGGGTCTGGCTCTAGACTCGATCGACGTGCCCTACGTCTACGCCTTTGATCACAAGTTTCGCCGCCCTCCCATGGAGTACAAGGACCTGCTGGGTGGAAAGGGCGCAAACCTCGCGGAAATGACGAGTGTGTTGGAGCTCCCGGTACCTCCGGGGTTCACCATTACAACTGATGCGTGTCGTGACTACATGCACAGTGGCTGGCCGGAGGGTCTCGACGAGGAGATCGCCAAGCACGTCTTCAAGCTAGAAAAGAAGATGGGCCGCAAGTTGGGTGACCCGTTCGACCCGCTTCTCGTGAGCGTGCGATCCGGCGCGAAGTTCTCGATGCCCGGGATGATGGACACCGTCCTGAACCTCGGCCTCAACGACCTGAGCGTCGAGGGGCTTGCTCACGTCACTTCCGATGAGCGCTTTGCATACGACTCGTATCGCCGATTCATCGCGATGTACGGACGCATCGTGCTCGATGTCGACGGCGAGCTCTTCGACGCGCCGCTCGAGCTGGCCAGGGAGACGGCCGGTGTCACGTACGACCACGAGATTCCGGCTGAGGCCCTTCGCGAGCTGTGCGATCAGTACAAGGCGTCGATCAAGGACGTCACCGGCAAGCCATTCCCGCAGAAGCCACGCGACCAACTCAACGGTGCCGTCGAAGCGGTATTCCGGAGCTGGAATGGGGCGCGGGCAATTGCTTACCGAGTACGCGAGAAGATCGACCACGAGCTCGGTACAGCGGTGAACGTGCAGACGATGGTGTTCGGCAACCGTGACGACAATTCCGGTACGGGCGTCGGGTTCACGCGTGATGCGGCGACTGGCGCGAACGCGCCGTACGGCGACTTCCTGATCAATGCACAGGGCGAAGACGTCGTGGCGGGCATCCGTAACACCGACGATCTCGACCACATGAAGAAGCACTTCCCCGAGATCCATGCAGATCTGCTCGATATTTTCAAGCGGCTCGAGCGTCACTACACCGATATGTGTGACACCGAGTTCACCATCGAGCAGGGCAAGCTTTGGATGCTCCAGACTCGGATCGGCAAGCGCACTGGCGCAGCGGCCTTGAAGATGGCCGTCGACATGACCAAGGGCACCGGTTCCGGAGTCAATCGCTGGAAGATCTCTCGCCAGGAAGCAATCACACGCGTTACAGCCGACCACCTCGACGCAGTGCTGCACCCGCAGTTCGCAGGCACCGGTAAGGCGCTGGCCACGGGCTTGGCTGCATCGCCTGGGGCAGCGGTCGGTGCTGTCTACTTCACCGCCGATGATGCCGATGAGGCCGCTGGACGTGGGGAGAAGGTGATCCTGGTACGCAACGAAACGAGCCCGGATGACATCCACGGAATGATGGCATCAGAGGGCATTCTGACTGCTAGGGGCGGTCTGGTGAGCCATGCCGCTGTAGTCGCACGTGGGTGGGGAACACCAGCCATCGTGGGCGCCGACGCGGTCAAGATAGATGGCAAACAGTTCAGCGTCGGCAAAACCGTGGTGAAGGAAGGCGACATCGTTTCGCTTGACGGCACCACCGGTCAGGTAATCGTCGGGGCGATGAAGTTGCGCAGCGCGGAGCCGCCACCCGAGTTCCACACGATTCTCAAGTGGGCCGACTCTGTTCGCAAGGGCAAGCTCGGCGTACGGGCGAATGCCGATACCGGCGAAGATGCGACCAACGCGCGCGAGCTGGGGGCCGAAGGAATTGGCCTTTGCCGTACCGAGCACATGTTCCTTGCCCCCGATCGTCTGCCGGTGGTGCGCGAGATGATCCTCGCCTCGACTCCGGCACAGGAAGAGGCGGCGCTCGAGAAGCTGCGCGCGGTCCAGGAAGCGGACTTCCTCGACATTCTTGATGCGATGGACGGCCTGCCAGTCACCATTCGGCTGCTCGACCCGCCGCTGCACGAATTCCTCCCTTCGGTTGAAGAGCTGCGGGTCAAGGAAGCCAAGAAGGGTCTCACGAAGAAGGAGCAGGCTCTCCTGGCAGCTGCCGAGAGCTGGGCTGAGCACAACCCGATGATCGGTACACGTGGTGTTCGCCTCGGTGTCATCAAGCCGGGCCTCTATGCGATGCAGGTTCGGGCGCTGCTTTCTGCCGCCGCAAAGCTCCGTGAGATGGGCAAGAAGCCGATCGTCGAAATCATGATCCCGTTGACGGTGTCGCGTGAAGAGATGGCACTTGCCCGCAGCTGGGTGCAGACTGAAATCGATGCAGCCCTGAAGGGCATGCGGCGCAAGCCGAACATCACAATCGGCACGATGATCGAGACGCCTCGGGCGGCTCTCAGGGCTGACGAGATCGCGGAGGTTTCCGACTTCTTCAGCTTCGGTACCAACGACCTCACGCAGCTGACGTTCGGTTTCAGCCGTGACGATGTCGAGAGCCGCATGATGCCGGCCTACCTCGAACAGGGTTTGCTGAAGCGGAACCCGTTCGACACCATCGATCAGACGGGTGTGGGCGATCTTGTCCGCATCGGCGCCGAGCGCGGTCGGAAGACCAAGCCTGGCCTCAAGCTCGGTATCTGTGGCGAACATGGTGGCGATCCAGAGTCGATCGAACTCTTCTACGACGCTGGTCTCGATTACGTGTCGTGCTCGCCATTCAGGGTGCCGATCGCTCGCCTCTCAGCTGCTCAGTCGGTTCTCGCGGCCGAGGTCTGATCCGCACGCCGCGGGGCGAACAGAATTCCGCCCGAGGAGTTCGACCCCTCCGACGTCTACTCTGATCTCGTAATGGGGATCGTCGACGAAGACATTGAACGCTTGCGTTCGACCGTGTCAATCGTCGACACGGTTCAACAGTACGTGGCGCTCAAACGTGTCGGCCGGAACTGGGTTGGGCTCTGCCCTTTCCACGCCGAGAAGAGCGGTTCGTTCAACGTGCGCGAGGAGACTGGCCGCTACAAGTGTTTCGGCTGCGACAAGGGTGGCGATGTGTTCACCTTCGTGCAGGAGATCGAGCATCTCGACTTTCCAGGAGCGGTTGAGCATCTCGCTGCGAAGGCGGGAATTCAGCTCAACTACACCACGACTGGTCAGTCGAAGGAGCGGGCGCGGCGCAAGCGGCTGGTGGAGGTGATGGGCGAGGCTGTCGAGTGGTATCACCAACGTCTTCTCACAGACCCTGATGCGCGGGCGGCACGGGACTATTTGCGGCGCCGGGGCCTTGCCGGCGAGATCGCGCGTCAGTTCAAGCTTGGGTGGGCGCCTGATGACTGGGATTCCTTGTCGCGTGATCTAGGTGCGTCGGCCGACATCCTGCAGGACGTCGGGCTCGCTTTCCGAAATCGGCGCAACAAGATGCAGGACTCGTTCCGGGCGCGGGTGATGTTTCCGATCTTTTCCGAGTCGGGGGAGGCGTTGGCGTTCGGAGGTCGAATTCTGCCCGGGTCGGAGGATCCGGCTAAGTACAAGAACTCGTCGGAGACACCGATCTACACCAAGTCCAAGGTCCTCTATGGCCTCAACTGGGCGAAAGCCGACATCGCGAAGAAGAATCAAGTTGTCGTGTGCGAGGGCTACACCGACGTGATCGGATTTCACCGTGCCGGAGTTCCGCGAGCGGTAGCGACCTGCGGGACGGCACTGACCGAGGAACACGTCCGGCTACTCAAGAGGTATGCCAGCCGTGTCGTCCTGGCGTTTGACGCCGATGCTGCAGGCCAGGGTGCGGCCGAGCGATTCTACGAGTGGGAGCAGAAACACGCAGTTGAGGTGTCGGTTGCACGGCTCCCACCAGGCAAGGATCCGGGGGACCTCGCTCAAAGCGATCCCGATGCCCTGCAATCTGCGGTCGACGACTCGATTCCGTTCCTCGGCTTTCGCCTCCAGCGGACGCTCAGCTCGCGTGCGACGGATTCGCCTGAGCACCGGGCGCGCCTCGCCGAAGAAGCAATGGCGGTCGTCAACGAGCATCCGAACCCGACCGTCCGAAAGCTCTATGCGGGAGAGGTTGCCACCAAGGTCGGGCTACCTGTCAGCGACATGGTGCAGCTAGCGGAGCGCGGGGCGAAGCGGCCAGCGATTCAAGTGCAGACCCGTCGATCCCGCGGACCGATGGAGAACGCCGAATTCGCCGCTCTTGTGCTACTCGTCCAGGAGTGGGATGAGATTGCTCCTTGGCTCGTCGAGGCGCTGTTCGAGGATGACGCGAACCGTATGGCGTTCATTGCGCTGGCGGCGACTGCTGGGGCGCTGGAGGAGGCCATCGAAGTGGCGGCGCCTGATGCTCGGGATGTGTTGGAGCGTGCGGCAGTCGCTGATCTGAATCTCGTTCCGGATGTAGAGGCCAGAACATTGATCGCTGCAGCCGTGCGGCGTGAGCTGCGTGCGCGCTCAACGCTGATCGATCGGGAGTCGATCGAGGAAGACCGCGATGCGCGGCTGGAAATCGAGGCGCTCAACGACACTGACAAGCAACGTGCTCTTGCAGCCGCCGAGTCATTGCTAGGTTGGCTGAATCGTCGATCAGAGGAGCGCACCCGTGAGGCCAGCTGACGAAGCTGCTGGCATCACCACGGTTCCGACTTCGACGCCGGGGGCTCCATTCGCCGGTGTCGATACGGAGGAGTGGATAGATCTAGTCGAACGCGCCCGCGAATCTGGTTCGGTTCATGCAGAAGACGTTGCACACGTTCTGCGCCACGTGGAGCTCACTGGCGACGTCCTCACCGAGGTCCAAGTGGCTCTAGCCAGCGTTGGAGTCACGATTGACGACGAAGTCGACCACGTCGACGACGCCACGCCAGCCGGTCTTCGTCGTGAGGTGGTACTCGAAGAAGTTCGCTCGGCCAATGATGACGACGAGCGGCTCCTCAGCCGGCGTCGCAAGGGTCGCACCCGCAAAGCCGCGCCGAAGGGGGAGGGGGGAACCTCCGACGCGGTCAGGATGTATCTGCGTGAAATCGGTCAGGTCGATCTGTTGACCGTTGACGACGAGCGTCGGTTGGCGCAGCTGATCGAAGACGGCAAGGTCGCGGCGAGCAGGCTCGACGAGGTAGGTGAATCAGGTCAGACGCTGGCTGCCGGCGAAGATCGATTGTTGACGCGAGCGGTGAGCCGCGGAGAGCGTGCTAAGAGCGAGCTGACCCAGGCGAACCTGAGGCTCGTGGTGAGTATCGCCAAGCGCTACTCGGGCAGAGGAATGCAGCTGCTCGACCTGATTCAGGAAGGCAACCTCGGGCTGATGCGCGCGGTTGACAAGTTCGACCACACGAAGGGCTTCAAGTTCTCGACCTACGCCACGTGGTGGATTCGCCAGGCCATTACCCGTTCGATTGCAGATCAAGCCCGCACGATTCGTATTCCGGTTCACATGGTCGAGCACATGAACCGCGTGACGAGGGCGAAGCGGCAGATGCACCAGGAGCTCGAGCGTGAGCCGACCGTTGAGGAGTTGGCTGTACGGGTTCAGATCGAACCTGATCGTGTGCGTGAGTTGTTGAGAATCTCGCAGGATCCGCTATCGCTCGATTCGCCGATCGGTGAGGAAGACGAGTCGAATCTCGGCGACTTCATCGAGGATGACTCTGTCGACAGCCCGGCAGATGCGGCAACCCGCGTGATGCTGACAGATGCTGTCGGGGAGGTTCTCGGCGAGTTGTCAGAACGCGAGCAGGAGATCGTCCGGTTGCGATTTGGGCTCGACGGTGGCCGCGCCAAGACGCTTGAAGAGGTCGGCAAGGAGTTTGGCGTGACGCGCGAGCGCATCCGCCAGATCGAGTCCAAGACGCTGGCCAAACTACGCCATCCCCAACGCTCCCAGCGCCTCCGCGAGTTCCTCGAAGCCGAGTAGCAAGGGGCGGCCTCAGTGCCGCAGACAACTGTGACACACCCCGTCGCCATGATTGACGTATGGGGCACGCGGGAAAGGTCGAAAAACAGGTTCGAGCGCGGGAACTGCGAGCCGAAGCCTGGACACTGCAAGAGATCGCCGACGAGCTCGACGTATCCAAGAGTTCAGCCTCGTTGTGGTGCCGCGATGTGGAGTTCACCCCCAAACCACGAAATCGTGGTCACTCCGGGCATAAGCCTCACCCGTTGCACGTCAAGAAGCTGGAGGAGATCGAACGCTGCCGCCTGGAGGCCGAAGAGATTGTCGGTGCGCTTTCCGAGCGAGATCTTCTGATGTTCTGCCTTGCTTTGTATGCGGGAGAGGGCAGTAAGACGGAAGGGTCCGTGATCTTCGCTAATAGCGATCCCTTGTTGATTGCGGTGTTCATCTCTTGGCTTCGAAGCTTCTTCAAGGTCGATGAGGAGCGGCTTCGTATGAAGATCTATCTTCACTCCGACCTGGACCTTGCGGAGGCGACCAAGTTCTGGTGTGGAGTCAGCAAGATTCCGGCTAAGCAGTTTCGTACGCCCTATCGGGTGAACGTAGGCCCCACGCGCCGTACGAATCGACACGTAAATGGTTGCGCCACAGTGTCATATAACTGTTCTCTGACTCATCGGCGTGTGATGGCGATGATCGCGGCGGTAACGTCACCATTTCGTATTCCGGGATAGCTCAGTTGGCAGAGCAGGGCACTGTTAATGCTCTTGTCGCAGGTTCGAGCCCTGCTCCCGGAGCAAATGACGAGGGTCTCCGAGTGATCGGGGGCCCTTTGTCGTATGTTGGTGCACCCTCCGGGTTACGGGGCGGTAGCTCAGTTGGTTAGAGCAGCGGACTCATAATCCGTCGGTCGCGGGTTCGAGCCCCGCCCGCCCCACACGAACTACCAGGGGTTTAGCGTGTCCCCGAGGTGCGCTGAACCTGGTTTGGTACCCAGTTGGTACCCGGTTTGGTAGCGCAAACCTTCATTTCGTTGTTCTTCCGATACGGGCCGCGAAGTCGTTAGCCGCCGAAATCTGTTGCTTCGTAGTCGGATGCACATACCGGTCCAACGTGAATGCCACCGTCGAATGCCCCAAACGTTCCGGAACCAACTTGGGGTCCCAACCGGCTTCGAGCGTGACGCCCTGGCGTCATCGTGACGGTATGGATTCCGACTACGTTCCGCCCTCGCACACTCAACCGCT
The DNA here is from genome assembly GCA_015767405.1 of Actinomycetota bacterium. GTDB lineage: Bacteria > Actinomycetota > Acidimicrobiia > Acidimicrobiales > Ilumatobacteraceae > Sva-07. Next base: position 370 of record JADWMG010000055.1, on the reverse strand, counting down.
GCCGCTTGCCCAGTCGCTTGCGATGGCATCCACGATCACCGAGGCCGACCGGTCGGAGCTGATCGAGGTGTTGCACGAGCTAGCCGATAGACGACGGGCAGACGCGCGCGATTGGGCGCCGTCGAGACGATCCTGCGCAAATCGGCCGGGACACACTGACCCGAGTGCGTCGCCTCAGTCAGACCGGCGCCGAGGCAGATGATCCTCGCAGACCTCGATCATCCTGGCAGCGAGTCCGCTGACCAGAGCCGCGCTCACCGCAATCGCGGGCACCAGCACCGCAGGATCGAGGAGAGCATTGACCGGAAGGTTGGCGAGCTGTTCCATACCTTCATCGTGAACGAACCTCGAGCGCGGTTCGATGAGGTAC
>JADWMG010000215.1 GCA_015767405.1 Actinomycetota bacterium | reverse complement strand
CAAACAAAGCTTGATAGATGGTTTGAATCGCCCTGGGTTTCGTAGAGGGTCGGGTTATTGGATTCCAACCCCGGTCGGGGCGGTCTGTTGGGCAGCATAGAACGCTGCTTCGAACTCGGCGGGCGGCGCGTCATCACAGTGGGAATGGAGCCGGTTGTGGTTGAACCAGTGGACCCACGCCAGCGTCTCCAACTCCAACTGATCGACGTCGTGCCAACCAGCGGCATCGGGCCCATAGACGCACTCGGTCTTGTAGAGCCCGTTGACGGTTTCGGCGAGCGCGTTGTCATAGGAGTCCGCGACGGTGCCGATGCTTGGCCGTGCGCCGATCTCGTCGAGACGTTCAGTGAAGCGGACCGACGTGAACTGGCTCCCGGCGTCGGAGTGCGTGACGAGCCCGACGAGGCGTTTCGCCCCTCTTGATCTTCGGGCCATCTCGAGCGCATCGAGGACCATCTGGGTTTTCATGTTCGACGCTGCGGTCCAGCCAACGATGCGTCTCGAGTAGACGTCGATGATGAAGCAGACGTAGGCCATGCCCGATCTGGTCGCGACGTAGGTGAGGTCAGTGACCCACAACGCGTCGGGTCGATCGGCAGTGAAGTCCCGGTTCACGAGGTCTGGGGCTCTGGTGGCGTCGGGGTCAGCGATGGTGGTGAACACCTTCTTGCGTCGCCGGCTCACACCCTGGATGTCCATGGCCCGCATGAGTCGGGCGGTCTGGTCGCGGCCGATGTCGTGCCCGGCGCGTCGGGCTGCTTTCCAGAGTTTGTGGGCGCCGTAGACCTTGCGGTTCGTCACCCACAACACCATCAGGATCTGCATCATCGCCGCATCACGAACTGCTCTGGCCGAGGCCGGGCGGGTCTTCGATGCGTGATACGTGGACGGAGCAATCTTGCAACCGTGCTCTGTGAGCACCCGGCAGATCGGCTCGACTCCGAACTCATCACGATGCGCGTCGATGTATCCGATGATCACTTCGAGGGGCGGTCGAGCTCCGCCGCGAAAAAAGCCGACGCCGTCTTCAAGATGCCGTTCGCCCGCCGCAACTCTTTCACTTCCTGACGCAACGCCGTCAACTCCTCGGAGTCCTCGCTCGTCGTGCCAGCCCGATCACCAACATCGATCTCGGCTTGACGGACCCACGAGCGCAGCGACTCGACACCGATATCGAGCTGCTCCGCGATCCGCTTCACGGACCCGTGCTTCTCGCCGGTCTCAGCTCGAAGCTGCATCACGAGCCGAACAGCTCGATCCTTCAACTCCGGCGAGTACCGCTTCTGCGTCCTCTTCGACTTCACACTTGCATTCATAGCTCTCATCCTCCATCAAGGATCAAGAACCTCCACCGAACCCAGGGCGATTCACAGACCCTCTTTCCCGGGTCTTGGGTCTTCCCGGTTTTCGGGGGTCTTGGTCAGTGACAGGGCAAACGTGGCCTGACGCGGCACTAGCTCTGTTTGAAAGGCGGGGATGACCCTGCGGGGCCCGAGGGCACTGCGCTTCAGCTGAGTTGGGCGGGGACATCCGTATGGACCGCGGATCGTGGCCCGCTGTGCGGGGTGTTCTCTTGCGTGGTTTCGGAGGTGTCGGTGACGACGTTCTCGAGGAGGAGGTTGATGTTGCAGGCGTAGTCGGAGCCGGCGCCGCAGAGGTAGGTGGCGACGTCGCCGATGTGGCGGATTCCGACAATGTCCATTTCGTTGTTCGGACGGTTCATGCCCCAGCGGTGGTAGTTGTCCCATTGGCGTTCGTTTGTGAGGGTGGATCCGGTGTTCCGGGCTCGGGACAGTTCCCCGACGATGCGTGTGCCATGGACTGCGAGGAGTTCGGCGGCCGGGAAGGAGGGTGTGAACAGCACATCAGCCCCGGCGAGGCGGGCGGCTGCGGTCTTTTCGTTGATGGCGTTGATTGGGTGGACGTATCCGTGCGGCTCGAGGCTGCCGGTGGCGGCAACGACGAGGTCGCCGGTGAAGGCACCGTCTGAGATGATGTTGAGGTAGGCGATCGCATAGGTGATCCCGGCGGAAGGACCGCCGCCGGGTGCGGAGGTGAAGTTGACCATCTGGAGGTCTGTGTCCGTGATTGCTTCGATGGTTCGGACTGCTTGTTGGTTCGACTCGATCGTCTCGGGGTGGGTCTGGTCGCTGTCGAGTAGGTAAGGGGTGTGGTCGTACAGGCGGGCGTCGGTGTCAGAACCGGCGAGGGCCATCAGGAGGAAGAGGTCACCAGGGATACGCTCACCGTCGTCGGAGTGAACCCGAGCGGCGATACCACCGACGTAGTCGGCAACGCGGTCTGGCTGGCCGCCGCGGTGAGACGACGCCGGGGCGAGCGGCGCTGCCAGCTGCGAACTCGACATGTCGGCAGAGGCCTCGACTGTCGGGGCGGCTGATCGGTCTTCCTCGCCGGCCGTGGCCATCGTTGGTGCTCCGACAGCGAGAAGGACCGCGACGGCGACAGCCCGGACGAAGCGTCGCCCTGTCGGCGCGAGTCGTTCCGTCCGGTTGTCGTTGGCGGGGGCGTTGAGCTGATGATTGGTTTCCATGAGCGCAACCTGCGCTCGGGGGGGCTCCAGCGGCGTTGCGTCCATGCGGTAGCGGGATGGTCGGAGCGGCTTGCGTGCCTGTGGACAACCCCCACGAAAGAGCCCCTACCCAGGGGTTATGAGGGGCCGACTAGGCTGCAACGCAGACGCAACAGAGCGTGGTGATGCTCGGTGCTCTGTTGGTGAATAGGGGATCTGGAATATCGAACTCGACGACTGGCCAGAGCTCGCCTGCCGGGCGCAACCTCACTCAGCAAGAGTGGGAAGAGTTCGGCCAGCGTGGCGAGTATCACGCCACCTGCAATCACTGGCCCGTCGGCTGAGTCGTAGTGGCGCCGATCAACTCTGGATGTGACGAGGGCCACGTTCACATCAGGGGCCATGACACCAATCTGGAGGTGCCAGTGGCAAGAATGTCGGCTGTGAGATCCCCCCGTTCCGTCGCGCTGACGCTGGCTGCCATCGCAGCTGTTGCTCTGGCGACCTCCGGGTGCGGTGCGAGCGGAGGTTCGAGCGCGGAGGCTCCGCTTCCGACGATCGGCCTCGGCTCCGAGTTCGGCTCGACCGGTCAGCCCGGATTGATCAGTGGCGCCGCTGACGCGCAAGCCGAGGGCGCCGACAATGTTGACACCGTTGTGATGATCGGAGACTCGATCACTCGTGCCTCGACGTCCGAGCTGTACGAACGATTTGAGCTGATGGGCTTGCAACAGGTACTAATCCAGTCTCAGAACAGCAAGCGGATGGCCGTGTCGTCGAGTGGTAACCCGAGCGGTGTGGCAGTCGCCAACTACATCAACGGCGATGGGACAGTCCCAGAAGGCTCCGGCGATTCCGACGACGCCCTTGACAACGACCACTCGAATGAACTCTGGGTCGTGGCACTCGGCACCAATGACATCAACCAGTACTCGAGTCCCGACCAGATAGCCGGTGCCGTCAACGAAGTACTCGGATCTGTTCCGGATGGCGTGCCAGTCGTCTGGGTTGACACCTACTACCGCGACGAACCCGATGGCGCGGACCTGGTCAACTCGATTGTCAGCGAGCGTCTCGAGCGGCGGGGCAACGCGGTTCTAGCGCCGTGGAGCTTCTTCGCAGTCACTGAAGGCGTCATGTCCGGTGACGGCGTGCACCCGAGCGATTCTGGCAAGGATGTCTTCGCGTTTGTGGTAGCCGATACCGTCCAGGCGTTCCTCGATCGCTGACCCCTCAGCACTGAAGGGAGAGGCGGTTCAGCTCTCCCAGCGAGATTGACCAAAGCGGTAGCCGACGGAACGAACAGTCCGGATCAGCCCGGCATGCTCTTCGCCGAGCTTCGCCCTGAGGCGGCGAACGTGTACATCAACTGTGCGGGCGCCGCCGTAGTACTCGTATCCCCACACACGGCTGAGAAGAATTTCACGGGTGAACACCTTGCCCGGGTTCTGTGCCAGGAACTTCAGGAGTTCGTACTCCATGTAGGTCATGTCGAGTGGATGGCCGGCGATGGTTGCCTGGTAGGTCTCGAGATTCAGGGTCAAGTCGCCGTACTCGACCAGGTCGGCCTGTTGCACAGTCGGGGTCCTGTGTCGCGTCGACCACGGCACCAGACCAGCCAGTGTCGGGCTCGTACTCCGAGTTCGGGTCGTCGGGCGCCACAGCCTTCCAGGAGTACCCAGCGAGGTCGAGGGTGCGCGCTAGGTCGGGCGAGGCGGGGTCGGGGACGACCACGAGCATCGAGCTCGACTCGCTCACGACGGAGTCCTCACAGCGACGTCAGGTATCGGTCGCGCTCGAATGGGGTCACCTGTGTCTTGTAGGCCCGCCACTCGGTGCGCTTGTTGCGGAGGAACCATTCGAAGATGTGTTCGCCGAGTGCCTCCTGTACGAGCGTTGAGCCTTCCATCACGGCAAGTGCATCGGCCAACGATTGTGGAAGTCGCTGGATGCCCAACTTGTCGAGTACGTCGTCGCCGATCTCGAACAGATTGGCGTCGGCCTCCTCAGGGAGTTCGTAGCCCTCTTTCACCCCTCGCATGCCGGCGGCCAGCATCAGGCTGAAGGCGAGATACGGATTGCATGCGGGGTCAGCTGACCGGTACTCGATGCGAGTGGCCAGCGGATTGCCGCGCTTGGGGATCGGGACTCGAATGAGTCCGCTGCGGTTGTTCCGTGCCCAGCTGATGTGTACA
>JADWMG010000054.1 GCA_015767405.1 Actinomycetota bacterium | reverse complement strand
AGTTTCGACGGCTGGCGCTCACTCATGCCCTGATGGTGGGCGGCGACACGGCGATGATCGTTGCGCTTGCCGACTCGCTGTTCTTCGACATCGACCTCGACGCCGCGCGGTCGCGGGTCTTGCTGTTTCTCGTGATTGGGTTCACGCCGTTCCTGGTTGTTGCTCCGCTGATCGGCCCCCTCATCGACCGAGTGGCTGGCGGCCGACGGTTGGTCATCCAACTCGTCGCGCTCGCACGTGTCGGGTTGATGCTCCTCATGGCCCAATATCTCAACGCGCTGGCTCTCTTTCCCCTGGTCTTCGCCGCGCTCGTCTTGCAGAAGACTTATGTCGTCTCCAAGTCGGCAATCGTGCCGTCAACCGTTCGATCTGAACGGGAGCTTGTCGAGGCGAACTCAAAGCTGGGTCTCATCGCGGGAATCACCGGTGCAGTGGCTGTCGTGCCGGCCGCGCTCCTCCTCAAGCTCATCGGAGCACAGGCCACTCTGGTCTACGGCGCGCTTCTGTTTGCAGCCGCATTTGTCGCGGCGACGCGCCTGCCCCCGGAGATTGTCGCTGCTGAGGAGCCTGACGCGACCGAATCACGCCAATTGCATTCGTCCAACATTCGTCTCGGGGCAATCGCAATGACGATATTGCGTGCCAACGTCGGATTCACCTTCTTCCACCTCGCGTTTTGGTTGCGTTCGCAGGACCAAGGCGCACTGTGGTTTGCGGCTGTTGTCGGTGCCTCTGCACTGGCGGCGATGTTGGGCAACGCTATTGCCCCAAGAGTACGTAGCCGCCTCCGCGAAGAAACCATGCTGTCAGTGGCGCTCATCGTGTCATCGATAGCGGGGCTCAGCGTCGCACTGCTCGGTGGTCCGGTCGGAGCAGTGATTCTGGCCGGTGTACTGAATCTCATGGCTGCGCTCGGACGTCTGAGTTTCGAGAGCATCGTTCAGCGCGACGCTCCTGGGGCCAATCAAGGCCGGGCCTTCGCCATGTTTGAAACTCGCTTCCAGTTGGCTTGGGCAATCGGAGCGTTTGTCGCTGTTGCCATCCAGGTGAACGGCACGGTCGGCTTCCTCATTGTCGGCGGGGTCGCCGGGGCTGCGAGCATCTACCTGCTCGGCGAGAGCCGCGGCGGTGTCAGCCGCCGCTCACGCGGGCGAGCCACAGGCCAGGGGCCTCGATCTCGTTCGGGGTCGGCACAGCCTCCGGAGATTTGAACAGCGGCTCGAGGCCATGTTCTCCTGCCCGATCGACAACCCCTTGCACGAATGCCTTACCTCTGGCGGTCTGCTCAGCGCCGAGCCGAATACCGAGAAGGCGCTCAACGAAAATGTCGTCGGGCGATGATTCGGCTCGCCGACGGCGGGCCGCTTCGGCGATCTGTAGTGCGTTGCCTCCGATGATTCGAACAGCGACCGCGTCGACAACCCAGTCGATGACGCCGATCGTCGTCGCGACGGCGGCGTCCAGTTCGGGTTCGAGCGCAAGCTGCTCGTTAGAGCGCACCGCGCCGAGGAGTACCTCTGGATCGCCGAATGCCTGTTGCATCGCCGCCATCGGGTCGGATTGATCGATGTCGAGAGAAGTGAGCTTGTCGGTAACGGCGGACGCGTCGGGGCGAAACGCACCTACGTGGCGTTGCACGAGCGATCGAAGGTGATCGGCGATGTGCGGTAGGGAGAGAAGAGTGAGTCCTGCGAGTTCGTGAGCGAGTACCCAGAGCCGCATCTCGTCGAGCTCGATCTCCCACTCTTCGGCAAACGTATCGATGTTGGTCGGCACCAGGACCAGTGCAGGAGTGGACCTGGGGATAGGTAGGTCGTAAACGCCGAAGGCGCCACGGGCCAGGTTGCCGACCATCGAGCCCACGCTCATTCCGAGCATTGCCGGGGCCATCATCTTGCCGAGTCCGGCCATCATCTGGGCCATGGGATCGGCCGCGACATCTTCTGCTGGCGGGTCGTCGCTCGGCCCGAGTGACGTGGCCATGTCGGTGAAGAGCGGCCGATAGGCCTCGAGCGTTTGCTGCGCCCACTGCTCTGGTGTGGCTACCGACGGTTCTGTTTCAGGAACTTCGAGCTGCATCACGTCGGCGACGTGCAGCCGAGCGATGCCCGCTAGTTCGCCGTATTTGATGCGGACACTCGGATCGATGTTCGCTGGTGTCGAGACCCCGCCGCCTGAGAGCAGCCCGCCCCCGCTTGCAGCGAGCACGGCGAACTGTTTGGCGGCGTCCCAGTTCAACGGTCCCTGACCCGACAACGCTCGCGACAGGTCACCAAAGAGTGGCAGCCCCTCAAGAGGGTTGGTCTCGAACGGATCGATGGAGTCATCCGGTTCGTTGTCATCGGCCATCCCCGAATGTTACGGCGAACGCGTTGGATATGGTGCGGTCGATGATCGTTGTTCTCACCGGCTCTGCTGGTCCGCTCGGTGCCCGTGTCGCCAGGGCGCTGCGCGGGCAGCTCGGCGACGTTCAGGTCATCGTGGCCAACAGCACCGAAGATCAAGCGCAACTCATCGACAACTGCGACGTGGTTGTCGATCTCGGTGCAAGCGACTACGACCGCAGGGCTGCGCTACGGGAAAGCGCCACAGAAGTCGCTGCGTCCACGCTATTCACTGCTGACCGTTTGTTTGCCTCGCAGGTCGTCTTTGTATCTTCGGCTCTGGTCTACGGGGCGCTGGCCAACAATCCGGTACCCCTCACCGAGGAGGCCGTACTGAGACCGGACGTAGAGTTCGTCTTTGCTCGCCAACTCGCCTCGGCCGAAGAACTTGTCGAACAGTGGCGTCAGGCACGGCCGGGCCGGGTCACGTGCGTGCTGCGTCCGGTCGTGGCCCTCGCCGCAGGTCGAAACTCGCGCCTTTCGGCCGCCCTCGTATCGGGGCTCGGTAGGCGATTTGCCGAAGATGACCCTCCGTCACAGTTCCTTCATCTCGATGACCTTGCCTCAGCGATTGCACTCGCGGTTGCTCGACGACTCGATGGTGTGTACAACGTTGCCCCCGATGGATGGGTGGCTGGGGAACGTGTGCGAGCGCTCTCCGGTGAACGACCCCGCATTCCGGTCCCTGAGCGCCTCACGGAGGTGGTTGGCCGATTGCGCTGGCGGTTCCAACGAGGCCCGATCCCACCTGGGCTGCGTTCGTACACTCGCGAACCGTGGGTTGTGTCGAATGGGCGCCTTCGCGCCGCCGGGTGGAGGCCAACGGTTACCAACGAGCAGACCTATGTAGAAAGTACCGAGGCGCCCTGGTGGACCATGGTGTCACCAAAGCGTCGTCAGGAACTGGCTTTGGGTGCCGGAGTTGTCGCCGCTGCGGTCGCCGTGCTCGTTGCAGTATTTGTTGGTCGATGGCGGTTCAATCGTCGGCGAGCAACACCAGGCGGCCGCGGCTGACGTGGGCGACTAGAGCGCCATGAGCATCGACAATCACCGAGCCATCGGGCACGGTAAACAGCGGCACGTCGACCCAGCGAAGTTGGTACGTGACCGCTTCAGTCCGCAGCAAGACCAACTCGGTCGGTTGCGGCAACTGTTCAGTGACGTCGAGCCCGTCGAGTGAGAATTGCGGAGTTGAGGCAACGGAGTTCGGCATGGCACTGAACGACGCGAGGCGAAACGGCTGTTGAGCGTCGGGTGAGTTCGGCACCTGCGGCGTGGCTTGTGCTGATGATGGGACAAGAACCGGTGTTGTCGTGGCAGTGAGGGCGAGTGGGCCGGATGATCGCCGCGGGGTCACTGAGATAATCATCGCGGCCACCATGAGAACGGCCAGTGTTCCCGTTGCCAGCGCGATGACCCGAGCGTTCGAACCGCTGTTGACCTCGACCTTGGTGGGGCCGAGTTCGGACGGATGACGCCACGATCTTTCGTGAGGTGGGAGGGGACCAGGTTCCACGAAGACGAGATCGTACAACTCGTTCGCGGGGCGGTGGGCGCGGGAGAGCGCATCATCGCTAATATGCCCTCTGTGCAGGGCCCCACAGACGCCAACGAATGGTTCGGTCTGACCGACGCCGAATTGCCCATTGGCGCAGCTTACGATTGGGCCGTGCGTGCTAACTGCGGCGCGGTAGTTCTGTTCAGTGGAACCATTCGCGACCATGCCGAGGGGCGCGAGGGAGTTGAGTACCTGACCTACGAGGCCTACGCAGAACAGGTCGTGCCAAAGTTTTCTGAAATAGGCTCAGAATTACGTCGTCGTTGGCCTGACACTGGGCGAATTGTGCTCTTGCACCGAACTGGACGACTCGAAATCGGTGAGTCCTCGGTGATTGCTGTGGTGTCTGCGCCGCATCGCGAGGGTGCTTTCGAGGCCGCCCGATATGCAATTGATGCGCTCAAACAGACCGCGCCCATCTGGAAACACGAGGTTTGGGCCGATGGAGCCGACTGGGGCACAGGAGCGCACGAAGTTGGCGATGCCAAGTCAGTGTCGGAGAACTGATGGCTGCCGTACTCATCGGGGTTCTGATCGTGGCCGTACTGGCCGGTGGCGTGCTCATGTGGACTCGCAGTCGCAGGCGCCCTGACGGTGTGGACTCCTTCCGCCGACAGATCGATGCACTGTCAGCTGACTCTCGGCGGCCGACCATCGATCGAATGAACCCCACTGAACCCCCCTCCGACGACGAAGATGGTACTCATGGCACGTGATTTGGCAATTGACCTGGGTACGGCCAACACGCTTGTTTACATGAAAGGTCGAGGGATCGTTCTCAACGAACCCTCGGTAATTGCGCTGAACCGCCAAACTGGCGAGGTACTCGCGACCGGGCGCGAGGCGTGGCAGATGATTGGTCGGACCCCCGGCTACATCGTTGCTGTGCGGCCGTTGCGCGGCGGAGCGATCACCGACTTCGAGATCACCGAGCGCATGATTCGCCTCCTGTTGCAACGTGTAGGTGTTAGTCGATTCACGCGACCGAAGGTGGTTATCTGCGTGCCATCGGCGATCACCGAGGTCGAGCGGCGCGCCGTGACCGACGCGGCCCGCCGAGCGGGGGCGGCTGACGCGAACCTCATTGAGCAGCCGATGGCTGCGGCGATCGGCGCAGACTTACCTATTGACGAACCCGTCGGGAACATGGTTATCGACATCGGAGGTGGCACGAGCGAAACAGCCGTCATCAGCCTCGGAGGCATTGTTGCGCTCGAAGCGGTTCGGGTCGGTTCGTTCGATATCGACGCGGCGATCCAGAACTACGTCAGGCGTGAGCACGGGATTGCCATCGGTGAGCGCACTGCCGAGGAAATCAAGGTCGCCATCGGCTCTGCCGACCCGACGCCTGATGAGAATCAGGCCGAGGTCAGAGGCCGCGATCTGATGACCGGGCTTCCGAAGACTGTTGTCCTGACACCTGAAGAGGTGCGGTTCGCGATCGAGGACGTCGTGTCTTCGATGGTTGCATCCGTGATCCGGTGCCTGTCCAAGGCGCCGCCAGAACTGTCGCAAGACTTCCTGGTCCGAGGGATGTACCTAGTCGGCGGTGGCGGACTCCTGCGCGGTCTCGCCGAACGGATCGAGCGTGAAACACAGGTTCCCGTACGCCGATCGAACGTACCGCTCGAAGCTGTCGTTCTCGGCGCCGGCCATGTGATCGAGCACTACGAAGCCCTCAAGGGCATGTTCATGGGCGCCCGCCGCTAGAGGCGAGCCCGCCCATCACTTCGCGTCCGATTCCAGTTTCTGTCAGCCCCAAGTTTGTGTCAGCAGAAATCGGTGGCGCACCGATAGTCGCTGACACAAATTTCAACCCATATCGCGCGTCGAGTTTTGTGTCAGCACTTACCGTTGAATCATCGGTAGTCGCTGACACAAACTTCGGGCCGGGGCTGGCTGGGGTCCTGGCGTCAGGGTCAGTTGGCGGTCGAGAAGCGGGCGATGGTGCCGGCGTTAGACACGGCGTAGAGCTCGCGTTCGGGGCCCTGGGCGATGGAGGACAAACCAGAGAGCTGACCGAGGTCGACAACCCGCGGGGCATCGGCTGGCGCGTTGGGGTCGAGCGCCCAGATCTCACCGGTGCAGAAGTCTCCGAAGACGTACCAGCCGGCAAGATCGGGGATCGACTCGCCCCGGTACCTGACTCCTCCGCTCACGGAACAGCGGCCCTCGTCGTGGCGGTACACGTAGACCGGTGGAGTGTGCCCGTCAATCGGTTGGTCGTCGTTGAATCTGTCGTTGCCCTCGAATGCGCTCCAACCGAAGTTCTCGCCACGCCCCGCATCGAGTCGGTCGACTGCGGGGGCCCAGTTGATCTCCTCGACGGCATTTTGCCCGACATCGGCGATCCACAGATCTCCAGTGACAGGATCGAATGAGAAGCGCCAGGGATTGCGCAAACCGATTGACCAGATTGCCGCGTCGGCTCCGTCAACCCCCACAAACGGATTGTCCGCCGGTACCGAATACTGTTCGTCGCCGTTGGGCAGCGGGTCGATGCGCAGAATCTTTCCGAGCTGTTCAGACAGATCGAGTGCGGACCGGTTCGGATCGCCGGCCGAGCCGCCGTCGCCCATGCCGATGTAGAGCAGGCCATCAGGGCCGAATGCGATGTTGCCACCGTTGTGGTTGGAGAATGGCTGGGAGACCGTGAGTACCTCGCGATACGAGTCTTCGTCGAACACAGCAGAGTCAGGATCGATCTCGAACTCGGCCACGCTGGTGTTGCCGTTGTTGTCGGTGAAGTTCACGTAGGCAAGATCGCGTTCAGGATGAAATGCCAGGCCCAGAAGGCCGCGTTCGGCGTCGGCGCTCGTCATGTCGGTGATATCGAGCACGGTCGCGTTTGAGAGGTCGTCGACAGCGATGACGCGGCCGTCTTGCTCGATGACGAAGATGCGGCCGTCGAATGGTCGAGAAGTGATGTTCACCGGCTGCTCGAATTCGCCAACATCGTATAGCTCGATGCTCGGCTCTGGCAGAGGACCCGGCGTTGTCGTGGAGGTACTTACAGCTGATGGAGATGTCGTGGCCTCTGGAGCTGGGGCATCTGCAGGTGTTGAAGTGGCGGTGCTGTCTGCGGCAGTAGTCGCTACCTCAGGATCAGTAGCGACCACAGGGTCCGACGTGCTCGGGGCCTGCGAAGAGCTGGTCTCATCGCTGCCACTGGCGCAGGAAACTGCAATCAAGCTGACGATTGCGAGGGTGGCTGACCGCCGCAGAATGGAGGGTGTGTTCATCGACTTCACGTCGGCCGCCCGATGCGAGCTAGCCCTTCCTGTACGACGGTGACAACGAGGCTTCCGTCCGCTGTGTAGATAGCGCCGCCTGCGAGCCCGCGTGCGCCTGAGGTCGAGAGCGCGACCTGGTCATAGAGCATCCACTCGTTGGCTCTGAATGGTCGGTGAAACCACATCGCGTGATCGACACTGGCCATCTGCATGCCCGGGCTGTCCCATGACAGGCCGAATGGCATAACGGTGGTGTCGAGCAGCGTCATATCGCTGGCGTAGGTGATGATGCAGGCGTGGAGCACTGGGTCGTCGGGCAGGTTGCCGTCGGCGCGGAGCCACACACGCTGCCCTGTGGACGGGACTCCCTTACGGCTCATCGGACTGCCGTCGACATATCGAAGGTCGATCGGACGCGGCCGGTCGTACCAGTCACCCAATTGTTCTGCATATGGCGCCATCAGCGTCTGGAAGTCGGGTAACGACTCGGGATCAGGTATCCCTTCGGGCATCGCCAGTTGGTGATCGCGCCCAGGCTCCTCGTCGTGGAAACTGGCCTGCATGTTGAAGATCGCCCGCCCGTGCTGGATGGCAACTACCCGCCTCGTCGAGAAACTCCGTCCGTCTCGGATTCGGTCGACCTCATACAGGATCGGCACCGTTGGGTCACCGGGCCGCAGGAAGTAGGCGTGAAGCGAATGCACGAGTCGGCCTGCTTCGTCGATCGTGTGAGCAGCCGCGACGAGCGCCTGCCCCGCCACCTGGCCGCCGAAGACACGCTGGCGATTCTCGTCGAGTGTGTACCCGCGGAACATGTTGACCTCGATTACCTCGAGATCGAGCAAGTGGATGAGGTCGTCGAGGGCGGCTTGGCTGCTTTGCATGGCGGTCGTCATATTGCCACGTAGGGTCCACGAAATGGCACTGCTCGATATGTCTCCCCACCAGGTCCTGACCACCACGAGGGCGGTACGCAAGCGGCTCGACTTCTCTCGCCCCGTTGACGACAACCTGATTCGTGAGTGCGTTGCTACGGCAATGCAGGCGCCATCAGGGTCGAACAACATGACGATGCAGTTCGTCGTGGTCAAAGACGAGGCGAAGCGCCGGGCGATCGGTGAGATCTATCACCAGTGTTTCGAGGTCTACAAGAGCCTTCCGAACTACGCCGGTGCGATCGTCAAAGACACGGCAGCCGAACAGGCGCAACAAAATCGCGTCACAGAATCGGCCACCTACCTGGCGGACCACCTAGCCGAGGCGCCGGTGTTGGTGTTGGGTTGCACGTCGGGCCGAGCGGAAGGTCTGCCCGCCGTAAGGGCCGCCGCGATGATGGGCAATGTGTTACCAGGTATGTGGAATTTCATGTTGGCCGCACGAGCTCGCGGTCTCGGAACAGCGTGGACAACGATCGCGTTGATGATGGAGAAGGAACTGGCCGAGGTTGTCGGTATTCCGTTTGACGAGGTCCAGCAGGCGTGCCTCACGCCCGTTGCACACACGATCGGCACAGAGTTCAAGCCCGCAGCTCGGCCCGAGCCCGACACCATCATTCATTGGGATTCCTGGTGACCCCTGAGCGGCGCGACCTAGCGCTCGCCACGAAGGGTTTCATGCCAGCCGATGAAGGAGACGCGCTTCGCGCAGCGGCGATCGATGCCGCCGGCGCGGTGCCCGAGGCCCCGATGCTCGAGGTCGGGTCATACTGCGGCCGCTCGACCGTATGGCTCGGTGATGCGGCCGAACAGACGGGCAGGGTGCTGTTTGCGCTCGACCATCATCGCGGTTCCGACGAGAACCAGGCCGGATGGGAGTATCACGACGCGGAGGTCGTCGACACACGCATCGGAAAGATGGACACTCTGCCGTTCTTCAGATCGTCGATTCACGACGCCGGTCTCGAAGACACCGTGGTTGCACTCATTGGCAGGTCACCCGTTGTCGCGTCAGCGTGGACGACTCCGCTCGCATTCCTCTTCATCGATGGTGGGCACGGTGTTGAGCCGGCCCGACTCGACTACGAAGGCTGGACTCCTCACATCGCCGTTGGTGGAACACTGGCGATCCACGACGTGTTCCCACACCCTGACGACGGCGGTCGGCCACCGTACGAACAGATCTTCCTTCCTGCTTTGGAGTCCGGTCGATTCGAACTGATTTCGGCAACCGGTTCGCTACGAATTCTCCGCCGTTTGAGCTGAGACCGGCTGAATTCAACTCAGAATGCGCGGGCGGCGTTTGACCAGGAATCGCTCGCGATCGATGTACAGCAGCAGGACTGCCGCTGAACCCATGGTTGCGCTCGCCGCGAAGGCAAGAGCTCCCGTCGAACCTGCTGCAAGGAGTGCTCCGCCCATCAAGGGTCCGAAAACGCGGCCGAGGGCCATCACTGCCTGAGCGTCACCGGCACGTTCTTCTGGAAAGTTGGATCTTGCTGCCAGCAACGAGAATGCAGCTGGGATTCCCATGAAGAAGAAGAATCCCCACGAGATCAAGGCTGCTGAGAAGATGAACCCGGTTCGCGATCCTGCGATTGCGATTGCGCAGATCGAGGTGCCGATGAACCAAATTCCGGCTGGGCCTCTTCGGCCCGTCCACCTCGCCGCTGGGATCGCGACCAACGCATTTGCGCTGTAGAGCAGCGAAATGGTGAACGGCGTGAGACCGTTGAGTTCTTCGCCGATCGCCGCACCGTAGACGAATACTGATGAGCCGCCGAGGGTAATTGCCCCCAGAGCGATGAGAATTGCGGTCGCCGCTCGGGTTGATGCGTGCCTGGTCCGGTGAGGATGGAGGTGATCCTTCTTCGGTACTTGGCGCGCAAACAGCAGCGGCGTGCCGGCCGCCGCCGCCAACACTACGAAGGTCCAGTCCACGCCGAACGTCTGGATCAAGAACGAAATTCCTGGCGCTACCACCACGCCGACCAGCGGACCGACAACAGCCACGTCTCCGGTTTTCTGGTCGTCGCCGAACGCGGCCTGCCACGCGATCCAGGCAGCCAGACCGAGTGAGACTCCGCTGACGAATCGGGCGGCAGTCAGAAATTCGAACGTCGGGGCGATCGCCGAAGCCAGGTTTGCCAACACACCCAGCACAGCTCCGGTGATGAACACCGAGCGGATCGGTCTGAGGAATCGACCGCCGACCCACGATGCCGCGACGAAGCCCCCGAGTTGGGTCGTGGACATCCAGCCCACGGCGCCGACACTGACCTCGTACTCCTTAGCGATTGCGGGCAGGAGGAAAGGCGTTGCCGCAAAGATCGCAGTACTCGACGCGATGGCCACCAGCAGAGCCGGAGCGACCGATGGTTTGACCGCTTGTAGGAGGCGAACTGGTGCAAGCACGGGCTATCGAAACTGTTCAGCCCTCTTCATGTCCGAACTCCCGCCGCAGGTCCTCGCGGCCGGCCACGATCATGTCGCGCACCTTGTCGCGCAGTTCTGGCATGTCGTCCATCGTGAGACCCTCAGTGCTGACGGGCTCGAGCACGCGGACCTCGGCCTCGGCATACCCGAGGCGCCAGTCGTGCTTTCGTAGCGCATTTCGCGTGCCGTAAACGGCGAGCGGAAGGACTGGCACCTGAGCATCGATGGCGAGCCGGAACGCACCGCTCTTGAACTCGCGCAGTTCACCGGTTTTCGAGCGGCTGCCTTCCGGAAAGATCATCACGGAGACTTTGCTGTCGAGCCGCTCGCGGGATGCCTCGAGTGCTGCCGCACCCGAGGCCGAGTCGCCCCGGGTGAGTGGGATGTCACGGGAAAGACGCATCATCCAGCCGACGAGAGGAATCTTGAGGATCTCGATCTTCGACATCCACTTCATTTCTGTCGGGAGATGTGAGATCAACAGGATGTCGACGAAACTTTCATGGTTCGCGACCACGACGTAGGGCCGGCGCATGTTGTCAGGCAGGTCGCCGGAGGTACGAAACTTCCAGAGTGGTGTCAGCTTTTCGTGAACCACAGTGAGCTTACGGAAGAGGTAGCCGGCGGAGTATGCCCCTTTGTCGAACGGCATCGTGACAAGCCGGGTGATGGCCACCATCGGCGTCCAGATGAGGACTGCAAGACCGAGAACGATCCAGCTCCAAATACTGAAAACTGTCCGGGCCAACGTCGATCGCATCCCCAGGAGTGTAGAGAAAGGAAAACCCGGAGGCTCCGAACGCCCTGAATTGAGGTTGATTAGTGCGGCGCGAAGAGGTTGGAGGCGGGGGTGGTGCGGGTGATGGCGTCGACGGCGAGCACTACGGCTGCGCCTGTGTATGACGTACGTTCCTCGAACGGAAAGACCTCATGTCGCGGGTAGACGATGCCTGTCCAGTACGAGCCGTCATCGCATCGATGAGTCCGTGTCCACCTCAACAGATCGGTGGCTGTCGAAAGATCGCCAAGCGCCGCGTAGGCGAGGGCGCATTCGGCAGTTTCAGATGCGGTTACCCATGGTTCGTCACTGACGCATCGGATTCCGAGGCCTTCCAGGGCGAACGTCTGCCAGCCGTCGCCGAGGAGTACTTTCGCGGCTTCTCCTGTAAGGGCACCGGTCAGAACCGGATAGTACCAGTCCATTGCCCAGCGTTTCTTCGGCTCGAACGCGCCAGGGTTGGTCTGGATCACCGAGCGCATGATGTCGGCCGCCTCAACCCAGCCGCTGCACTCCTCGCCTAGTGCTTCACCGAGCAGAGCGCCGCAGCGCAATGCATGTTGAACACTCGCACTACCGGTCAACAGCGCATAGTCCCAAGGTCGACAATCGGGCTCGACCGCCCAGAGCGGCAAACCGTCGGGTCGGCGATGCGAGAGAACGAATTCGAGTGCCCGCTCAACGGTTGGCCAGAGGTTCTCGGCAAAGCCGCGGTCCCAAGTGCTCAAGTAGTGGTGGTAGACGCCGGTCGCGATGTATGCGCACACATTTGTGTCGAGTTTCGAGTCTTCGATTGATCCGTCAGAGGCGTAGTCCGCGTGCCATGCGCCATCGGGGCGCTGAATCGTGGCGAGCCATTCGTAGGCCCGTTCTGCTTCTACATGAAACCCGGCGACATCGAGTGCCATCGCCGTCTCGACGTGATTCCATGGGTCGCAGTGCCCTCCCGGGAACCAGGGGATCATTCCTGTGTCGACCTGCAGCGAGGCCAGGTGAAGGGCGGTCGTGTGCAACTCTTCGGCGCTCAAGACGCCTGGCAGGTCGGGTGGAGCGGTCATTGCTTGGTCCCGTAGAAC
>JADWMG010000214.1 GCA_015767405.1 Actinomycetota bacterium | reverse complement strand
TGGTTCCAGATGCCCGGATTCCGCTACCCCCACATTGCCGGTATGGATGTCGCTGGCACCATCAGCGCGATCGGCGACGACGTGGGCTCTGTATCCGTTGGCGAGCGGGTGGTCGTCGACCCCTCGCTGGCCGGCGTTGCTGACGACTCCAAACTCGCCGGGATGGGTGACCTCTACGGTGACCTCGGGATCATCGGCGCCACAGTCGATGGTGGCTACGCGGAGAAGTGCCTTGTTCCGGCATCGCATGTGTACCTGGTACCCGACGCGGTACCCCTTGAACACGCGGCAACCTTTCCCACCTGCTACGTCACGGCCGCCCACGCTCTCTTCGACGTCGGCAAGTTGCAGCCCGGCGAAACAATCCTGATCCACGCTGCGGGTTCGGGACTCTCCACCGCCGCCATTCAATTGGCGAAGCAGGCCGGGGCCACCGTGCTGACCACCGTTGGTTCCGACGACAAGTTCGAGCGGGCACTCGCTCTCGGCGCCGACGAGGTTGCGAACAATAGAACCGCTGACATTGCCGGTTGGGCACGCGAGGTGACTCAGGGTGCAGGTGTCAACATGGTTTTCGATCACATCGGAACCGCACTCTTCTCACCATCGTTGTTTGCCCTCGGGATACACGGACGTCTTGTGAACTGCGGAAACGCTTCAGGTGACGAAGCGACGATCGCTTCTCTTGGCTACATGTTTCATTCGGGGATTTCGATCATCGGGTCAGATCCCTACCGTCCAGAGGAGTTCGCTCCGGTGTGGGACATGTTCTGCGAAGGTGACTTCCAGGTCGTGATCGATTCCGAGTTCCCACTCGCCGAGGCCGCGACAGCGCAGGAGAAGATGCTCTCCAACGACTTCTTCGGCAAGATCGTCCTCAGGCCCTGAGGAACCCGTGTCAGAGCCGCGGGACTCTCCGTATCCAGAGCTGAAGAAGACACACACGATGGCCCACGCGGGCCGCCCGTGGACCGACTACAAACCTCCGCCGTCTGCTCCGGTGTGGGCAGCGATCGAGGGCCTGGGCCGCTACTACGTCCTGCTTGCGGCCATCGAACTCGACGTGTTCGACACATTGCAGCAGACGGGCCCAGCAGAGATTGATCAGCTGAGCTTGGCAATCGGGGCGCCAGCCGACCACCTCCGCTCCTTGCTCGACGGGGTCGTTGCACTCGGGCTGCTCGATCAGGTCAACGACGTGTACGAGTTGAACGACACCGCCAAGCGCTATCTGGTGAGCGATGGACCCGCCACGATGGCTGACCTGATCGCTGTTGCCCCAGGCCCGCACGAGAACTGGACACGACTTGCTGAAACGGTGCGCCAGGGTCGGCCCGCAACCCCCATCGAAGATGACCCGGCAGCGTTCTACATCCCGCTCGTCGAGGGGACATTCACCACGATGTACCGCTGCGCAATGCGAGCGGATATCAAGATCCGCTATTCAGCTATGCGTGCCCCGCGTGTACTCGACCTTGGGGCCGGCGGCGCGCCCTGGGCCATCTCGATCCTGCATCACAACGATGCGGCAACTGCAGTGGTCAACGACCTACCCGAGGTTCTCGACGTCGCTCGGCGCAAAGCGGAGGAGCACGAGGTCATCGACCGAATCGAGTTCTTGCCTGGCGACTTTCACTCGATCGACATCGAGCCCGACGAATACGACATTGTGGTGCTCGGGCACGTGTGCAGAACCGAGGGGGCCGAAGGCGCGCAACATCTCATCGCCCGCGCCTTTGACGCGCTACGCCCTGAAGGGCGGCTCATTCTTGCCGACTACTTCACCGACCCCGAACGAAAGGCCAACCCGCACGCGGTGCTGATGGGCACGACGATGATGGCGAGCACGGTCAAGGGGTTCACCTTCACCCATCAACAGTTCTCCGAATGGATTCGAGCCGCCGGTTTCACGGCGCTTCGCCTAATCGAGCCAATCGGCTTCCAACAGCAGTTCGTCGCCACCAAGCCACGATCACCGTCACAACCGCAACAACACAGGAGTTGACAATGGCCGAGAACATCGACCTGCTCATCAAGGGCTGGTACGTCGTCACCATGAACGAGACCCGCGACATCATTCGTGATGGCGCGGTTGCCGTAAGGGGCAATGAGATCGTTGCCGTCGGCAAGGCCAGCGATCTGACTGATCTGTACGACGCAGCCGAAACAATCGGCGGCGACAGGTTCGTCGTGACACCGGGCATGGTCAACTCCCACATCCACGTCACAGGCGAACCGTTGACTCGCGGCTACGTCCCCGACGACACGCCATTCGAGGAGAACGTCTTCATGTGGTTGTGCCCGCTGTATGCCGTACACACCGCTGAGGAGGAACGACTGTCCGGCCAACTCGCCGCTGTCGAAATGCTGAAGTCGGGAACAACATCGTTTCTCGAAGCCGGAACGATCCGATTCCTCGACGAAGTGATCGACGGGCTCCAGGAGGTCGGGATCCGTGGACGGGTTGGCAAGTGGATCTGGGATCTCCCACCGGAGCCCGATGTCTACAGGCAGAACACCGAGGAGTCGATCTCCTTTCTTCAGCGACAACTCGAGCAGTATGTAGCCGGCCCTAACGACCGCATCGGGGCAACCTCAATTCTCGTCGGCCACACCACGTGCTCAGATCCACTCTGGAGAGCTGCCCGCGAACTTGCCACGGAGTACAACGTCGGCATGAGCTTTCACATGTCACCCGCCAAGCTCGATCCAGAAGGATTCGTCGACGAGTTCGGCCATCGACCGATGGTGCACCTCGCCGAACTCGGCGTGCTGGGGCCTGATGTCGCGATAACTCATTGTGTGCAGGTCGACGATCAGGAGCTGCAGATCATGGCGGCCGCCGGAGTGAGCGTTGCTCACTGCCCGACCACGGCACTGAAGGTCAGCTACGGAGTCACGCAAGTCGGCAAGATGCCCGAGATGATGCAGGCCGGCATCAATCTGGGCATCGGAACCGACGGCAACAACGCCTCCAACTATTCCGACCTCATGCGCGCCACCTACCTCGTCGCCGGGCTGTTCAAAGATGCCCGCCAGGATCCGCAGATGTTCCCGGCTGAGAAGGCCTACGAGATGGCCACTCTCGGCGGGGCCGCAGCCATGCAACTATCCGACCAGATCGGTTCACTCGAGGTGGGCAAGAAGGCCGACCTCGTGTTGCACGATACGGATCGGCCTGAATGGCGACCGTTACTCAACGTGATCAACCAACTCGTCTGGTCAGCGGACGGACGAGGAGTTCACACCGTCGTCGTCGACGGTAAGAAGGTCGTTGAAGACGGCAAGATGCTGACGATCGACGAGGAAGCCCTATACGCAGCCGCGCAGCAAGCCGGCGAGGCCATCACGACGCGCTCAGGGCTCCCCGACAAGGCCAAATATCCAATCCTCTGACGTTCCCCACCGCGTTCTCGTGATCTATTACCGACGACACGTCGGTAATAGATCACGAGAACGCTGTGGGGTGATTACCTACTCGCGGGTCCAGCCTTCGGGGATTTGCGGGTCGTCGCCGGCTTTGGTCCAGAGAACGATTTCATTGCCCCACGGGTCTATGAACGCGTTGCTGAATCCGTTGAACTCGGCCCAGAAGTGATGGCGCCACAGCTCGGTTGCGCCGCGGTCGAGCGCTTTCTGATGAATCTCATCGGAGTCGTCATCGTCCGACACGAGAATCCAGATCCGAGGTCCACCACCGCCGGTATTGAGCGTTGCCGTCCCATTGTCCGGGTTCGGGTGAGGCCGACGATTCGCGACGTTGCTGATACCCAGGTGGAGATTGCCGGTGGGGCCCTGCTCGTCGTCGACCAAGAAGTTCTGGCCGGGAACGATCCGGTGGAACTCGCCAGCCGGTCGAGGCTCGATCTCCCAGCCGAAGACGGCTTCGTAGAACTCCGCGCTCGCCACGGGATCGTCGGACGCGAAATCGAAGAAGATGAGTGTGTTGGGATAGGTCATGGCTGGCGACTCCTGTGTCGAACGTGGAGACCGAATCTTAGGCGCGGTCTGCTGGTCTGACCATTAGCGAAGAGGCCACCGCACAGCCTGGTCGATGCCAGCACGCTCTCTAAGGGCTCGGCCAGCACTCGCTGCGCGGATTGCCAGGTCAGCAACGTCGACTCCGAGAACCCGGCCCTCGTCGACGACAAGCTTGCCGGCGACGTATACGTCGCGCACAGAACGGCCGTCACTCCCCCACACGAGCTGCAATACCGGATCGGGACTGTTCGGAATCCATTCGATTCTCGACCTGTCGTGCACGACCAAGTCAGCCTGCTTGCCCACTTCGATCGATCCCACCCGGTCGGCGACGCCGAGCGCTTCGGCGCCGCGAATCGTCAG
>JADWMG010000053.1 GCA_015767405.1 Actinomycetota bacterium | reverse complement strand
GGGTAAGCCGATCGCGATGGATGACGGTCTCAGGTTTGCTATCCGTGAGGGTGGTCGTACTGTCGGCGCCGGCCGCGTCACAAAAATCATCAAGTAGGACTGGAGATTCAAGATGGCTAAGAGCGACAAGAGGGTCAAAGTGACCCTCGAATGCACCGAGTGCAAGCGGCGCAACTACATCACGATGAAGTCGAAGATCAACGATCGTGAGCGCCTCGAGATGAAGAAGTACTGCGCCAACGAGCGTCAGCACACACTTCACAAGGAGACTCGCTGAAAAACAAGGGCGAAGAGTGCGTTCACTAGTGGACGCGGTCACCCTCATGGGAAGCGCTGGTACGCTGGCGCATCCCACCCGAGGGCAGTAGCTCAGCTGGAAGAGCATCGGTCTCCAAAACCGACGGTCGGGGGTTCGATCCCCTCCTGCCCTGCCCACCACCGAACGAGAAATCATGTCACTGGATGATCTGAACCGCGAACAGAAGCGACAGCTCAAGAAGATGGGTGCCCTCGATGACGAGGGCAAACAGACGCGTACTCAGCGACCCCCAAAGAAGAAGAGCGACCGAGTAGGCCCGCGTCAATATCTCCGCGAAGTTCGCGAGGAGTTGCGCAAGGTTGCATGGCCGACCAGACCAGAGGTCAAGCGCTACTCGATCATCGTGGTCATCACGATCATCGTGTACACGGCGCTTGTTGGCGGTCTTGACTACTTCTTCGGCCAGTGGTCGTCCTGGTTCTATTCCTCTTGAGCCCTGACCAAGCAACTAACGACGACTGACGACATGACTGACGAAACGACAAGCAACGACATGAGCGATACTGATTCAACTGAGACCGACTCGACCGAGGCCCAGTCGACTGACGCTGCGACCCCGAGCAACCCGCTCGACCTCCTCCCGGTCGGTGACACCGACGTCATCGCCGAAGCGGTGGCCGCCGAAGAAGCCGCAGCCGAAGTTGCAGACGAGATCGAAGCCGTCCACATCGAAACCGACATACAACAGGCTGAAGAAGAAGAGGCTGAAGTCTTCCAAGCAGTCGTGGATGCAGCAGCCGACGACGCAGAGGATGATTCCGCACCGGCCGCCGAGGGAAGCGCCAGCGACGAGGCTGGCTCCGAGGCCGACCAGAATGGTCACGACGAAGAGTCCGGTGAGGCCGAGGAATCAGAGGTTCCTTACGACGATCCTCTCCTGCGTCCCGGCCAGTGGTACGTCGTGCATACCCAATCGGGATACGAGAAGAAGGTCACGGCCAACCTCGAGGCTCGAATTCAGTCGATGAACATGGAAGACAAGATCTTCGAGATCGTCATTCCGATGGAAGAAGTCGACGAGTTCAAGAACGGCAAGAAGCAGACCGTTCAGCGCAAGGTGTTCCCTGGGTACCTGCTCGTACGTTGCAAGATGGATGACGAGTCCTGGTACTGCGTGCGCAATACACCGGGCATCAGCGGGTTCGTCGGCCAGAGCCGTCACGGTCAGAAGCCGACCCCCTTGTCGCGCCGCGAGGTCAAGACCTTCCTTGCCCCCAAGACCGAGGGGGTTGGCGCTGCGCCGCGTCGTAAGGCGAAGCTCGACTACGAAGAGGGCGAGAGCGTACGCGTGAAGGAAGGCCCATTCGCCGACTTCACCGGCGAGATCGCCGAAATCAATGCAGATCACCTGAAGCTGAAGGTGCTGGTCAACATCTTCGGTCGCGAGACCCTGGTGGAGATGGACTTCAGCCAGGTCGCCAAACTCTGATTCGCCTTGCGCGACGGACATATTTAGAAAGACAATCACTATGGCGAAGAAGAAAGTACTAACGGTCGTCAAGATCCAGATCGAGGCAGGAAAGGCGAGCCCGGCACCACCGGTTGGTACCGCGCTCGGCCCGCACGGCATTGCCATCATGGACTTTGTCAAGGCGTACAACGCCAAGACTGAGGCCCAGGCGGGCACAGTCGTGCCGACGGAGATCACGATCTACGAAGATCGCACCTTTGACTTCATCTTGAAGACACCGCCGACGGCTGTGCTCATTCGGGAGAAGGCCGGCCTCGCGAAGGCGGCCGACAATCCCGGGGCCGAAGTTGCAGGTTCGATCAACGAGGCCGATCTAGAAGAGATCGCCAAGATCAAGATGCCCGACCTGAATGCCAACGACCTCGAAGCAGCCAAGCTCCAGGTTCGCGGCACTGCCCGCTCAATGGGCATCACCGTCGACTAGCCGACGCAGGTGCTTTTTCGCTGCGGAGCAGCGAGCGCACTGCCGTGCGCGGCCGCACGATTTGGCCCCTAGAGTTTTCACTACAACACCACTACAGCTTCGACCGGGAGTACCTCGACCGGCGGGCTTACTACTGAGGGAGACAAACAATGTCAGGGAAAAAGTACAACGACGCGACGAAGAAGTTCGACCGGGACCAGTTCTATGGCCCGGCCGAGGCAGTTTCGCTCGTGAAGTCGATGGCCTCGGCGAAGTTCGATGAGAGCGTCGATGTCTCGATTCGTCTCGGAGTCGATCCGCGCAAATCTGATCAGATGGTTCGCGGCACGGTCGCCTTACCAGCTGGCACCGGCAAAGATATTCGAGTCGCGGTGTTCGCCACGGGCGATGCAGCAGACGCGGCACGCGCTGCCGGAGCCGACATCGTCGGAGCCGATGAACTGGCTGCCGAGGTCGAGGGCGGCAAGATGGACTTCGATCTGGTGATCGCGGCGCCTGACATGATGCCCGTCGTCGGTCGGCTCGGCCGTGTTCTCGGCCCGCGTGGGCTGATGCCGAACCCCAAGACCGGCACGGTTACCCCCGACGTCGGCAAAGCCGTCGCAGAATTCAAGGGTGGCAAGGTCGAGTACCGCACCGACCGCTACGGAAACGTGCACGTTCAGGTCGGCAGAGCCAGTTTTGAGCCGACAGCACTCGAGGAGAACTTCCGCGCGGTTATCGACGAGATCCAGCGCGCGAAGCCCGCTTCCGCGAAGGGCCGCTACATCAAGAAGATCACCGTGTCGTCAACGATGGGCCCTGGCGTTCACGTCGACACGAATCGCCTCAAGGCGGAGTAGAGTAGAAGATCCCATAACCGGTCGCTCGCCAAAGACCGTTGGTCCGTATCACTTGACACGGGTAATGAAATCCGAACGGGGTTTCGCCAACCGAGGTGCATATCGCCGAAGATCCACGGAAGCCCGATCAGGCCTTCGTGCGCTCCTCGTCGGTGTTCGCATCAGATGCGAGCACCACGAGTAGAGCGAGAGGAGGTATGCACACATGACAACTGACTCCACACCGCGACCCGACAAGGTTGCGATCGTCGAGGAGATCACGGGCAAGCTCAACGAGAGCGTGGCTGTGTTCGTCTCTGAGTACCGCGGGATGTCGGTCGGCGCACTTGCCGATCTGCGTTCCCCGCTTCGCGAAGCCGGGGCCGAGCACAAGGTGTACAAGAACACCCTGGCGCGCCTGGCAGCAACGAATGCAGGGTACGACAGTTTGGTCGAGCATCTGCTCGGACCGACGGCCCTCACGTTCGTCACCGGTGATTCGGTGGCGGCCGCGAAGGCTCTGGTCGATACTGCCAAGACAAACCCCAACCTTGTGATCAAGGGCGGGGTGCTGGGCGACAGCGTGATGACCGCGGCTGACATCAAGTCACTCGCAAGTCTGCCGTCGCGCGAGGAACTGCTGGCCAGGTTGGCCGGGGCGTTCCAGGCACCACTGGTCAAGACCGCCGGTCTGCTCCAGGCGCTCCCGCGCAACTTTGCTTACGGTCTGTCTTCGCTCATCGAGAGCAAAGAGGCCGCCTAACCCGAAAAATGCCTCAATTCATGCGCTCAGCGCATGAATCCAGGCACATTTCCGAATATTTGTATTGAACTAAAACCACAGAATTGAAAGAGGAACCAACAATGGCTACCCAGGACGAGATTCTCGACGCCATCAGCAACATGACGGTCATCGAGCTCAAAGAACTGCTCGATGCCTTCGAAGAGAAATTTGAAGTTACTGCTGCCGCCCCGGCCGCAGTTGCAGCTGCGGCACCCGCAGCAGGTGGCGGCGGCGACGCCGACGACGGAGACGAGCAGACGGAATTTGACGTCATCCTCACCAGCGCCGGGCCCCAGAAGATCCAGGTTGTCAAGGCCGTCAAGGACTTGCTCGGCGTGGGCCTCAAGGATGCCAAGGACCTGGTGGACGCCGCTCCCAAGCCAATCCTCGAGAAGGCCAGCAAGGCTGACGCCGACGCTGCAAAGGAAAAGCTCGAAGGCGTAGGTGCCGAAGTCGAGGTGAAGTGATCCAGGCGCCATAGGCGCTGCAATTACGCACAACTAGGAATAGAACGGACCCACCGGCAATGTCGGTGGGTCCGTTTCGTTTTCGTGCCAACATGCGTCAATGCTTGACTTCTGGCAGCGAGTTCTTTACCTTGAGCCGCAATTCAGTCGCTTCGTCAGCTGCGTGCAGCCGACGAACCGGGCTCCCGCTCGACGAATCGCCGTCGATTGCGGTTGATATTGCGTGCGCGGCGTGGATAGGATTGTTCGTTGCTGTGCGCGTACTGTCCCTTACCGTTCACCCGGTCTGGATCAGCGTGCTCGGTATCAAATCGTAGCATTCTGCGATTTCCGACATCGATTTTCTGGAGAGTGATCCGTGGCGACTCGTCCCGTGTCCCGTGAACGCTATTCGTTCGGCAACCTGAGGGAGCCGCTCGAACTCCCTGACCTGATCGCGATTCAGCGAGAAAGTTTCGAATGGTTCCTCGACGAGGGCCTGGCGAATACCTTCCGCGATATAAGTCCGATCAAGGATTTTTCTGAGTCGCTTCAGCTCGAGCTGGAGTTCGACCCCTTCGACGAGGATCTGCGCCCGCCGCCGAAGTTCACGGTGGAAGAGTGCAAAGAAAAGGACATGACCTACAGCGCGCCCGTCTTTGTGCGCGCTCGGTTCATGAACCGCAATACCGGTGAGATCAAAGAGCAAACGGTCTTCATGGGCGACTTCCCGATCATGACCAACAAGGGCACGTTCATCGTGAACGGCACCGAGCGCGTGGTCGTGAGTCAACTGGTGCGCAGCCCCGGAGTGATCTTCGAGCCTGGCGAGCGTTTCCGTCTTCGTAACCTAACCAAGCATCAGCTCGTGAAGGGCACCATCCACCCCTACCGCGGTGAGTGGATGGAGTTCGACGTCGAGCACAAGCCCGGCAAAGACGTCACCGCCGGTACCCGCGTGGCCCGCAAGCGCCGACTCGGCATCTTCACGATGCTGCGCGCCCTCGGCTATGACGAGGAGAACGCCCCGGGCTTCCTCGATCGCTTCGTGACTCACTTCGACTTCCTCGAGGGCCAGTGGGAGAAAGAGCGCGGAGTCGCATCGACCCAGGACGAGGCTCTCGTCGAAATCTACAAACGAGCCCGCCCAGGCGAGCCGCCGACCGTCGAATCGGCCAAGGCCTACTTCCGCAACGCGTTCTTCGAGAGCCGTCGCTACGACCTCAGTCGGGTCGGTCGATACAAGCTCAACCGCAAGCTCGGCGAGGAGGTCGCTGGTCTCGGCGAACTGTTCGGTCTCGAGGGTGCTGTGAACTCCGAAGGCGAGCCGCTGCTCGATTACCCCGACGAGGACCAGAATGTACTCAGCCGTTGTGAGGTGCTCGCGTCGATCAGTTACATGCTGCACCTGGTCAAGCAGGAGCCGGGTTACCGACTCGACGATCAGGACCACTTCGCCAACCGCCGTATCCGCTCGGTCGGCGAGCTGATCCAGAACCAGGTTCGCATCGGTCTCAGCCGGATGGAGCGCGTTGTCCGTGAGCGCATGACGACGCAAGACGTCGAGGCCATCACGCCACAGACGCTGATCAATATTCGCCCAGTAGTGGCTGCCATCAAGGAGTTCTTCGGAACCTCGCAGCTGTCGCAGTTCATGGACCAGGTGAACCCGTTGTCTGGCCTTACCCACCGTCGTCGACTCTCGGCGCTCGGTCCTGGTGGTCTGTCGCGTGAGCGTGCCGGGTTCGAAGTGCGCGACGTTCACTTCAGCCACTACGGCCGGATGTGCCCGATCGAAACACCAGAAGGGCCGAACATCGGTCTGATCGGTG
Organism: Actinomycetota bacterium; assembly: GCA_015767405.1. Lineage (GTDB taxonomy): Bacteria > Actinomycetota > Acidimicrobiia > Acidimicrobiales > Ilumatobacteraceae > Sva-07. Next base: position 6,360 of record JADWMG010000053.1, on the reverse strand, counting down.
GACTCTCGACCTACGCCCGAGTCAACGAATTCGGGTTCATCGAGAGCCCGTACCGCGAAGTCAAAGACGGCAAGGTCACCGGCAAGATCGTCTATATGGCTGCCGACGAGGAAGAGAACTACGTCGTCGCGCAGGCCAACACGCCGCTCGAAGCCGATGGCAGCATCAGCGAGCCGCGCATTCTCGTACGCCGCTCGCCACAGGCCGCGAGCCTCGAAGATCTTCGCAAAATGCTCGAGGCCGAGAGCTTCTTCGGAGCCACGACCGACATCGGCTATGTGCCGCCCACCGACGTCGACTTCATCGACGTGTCTCCGAAACAGATCGTGTCGGTTGCGACTGCACTGATCCCATTCCTCGAACACGATGACGCCAACCGCGCTCTGATGGGCGCCAACATGCAGCGTCAGGCTGTTCCGCTGATCCGGGCCGAGGCGCCGTATATCGGCACTGGTATCGAGAATCGGGCTGCGCGCGACGCGGCCGATCTCCTGCAAGCAATTGGCGACGGCGAGGTCACCGAGGTGTCGGGCGACTCCATCACGGTGCAGTACAAGAATGAAGGCAAGAAGGTTTATCGTCTGGCCAAGTTCCGTCGTTCTAATCAGGACACCTGCATCAACCAACGACCCCGCGTGGTCGAGGGTGAGAAGGTTGCGCTCGGCACAATCCTGGCCGACGGTCCCTCGACCGACCACGGAGAGCTTGCACTCGGCAAGAACTTGCTCGTGGCATTCATGCCATGGGAGGGCTACAACTTCGAAGACGCGATTATTCTCTCCGAGCGTTTGGTGAAAGACGACGTACTGACGTCGATCCACATCAAGGAGCACGAGGTCGACGCCCGCGACACGAAGCTCGGCGCGGAAGAGATCTCTCGTGACATTCCGAACCTGTCCGACGAAATTCTCGCTGACCTCGACGACCGCGGCATCATTCGCGTCGGCGCCGAAGTTGGTCCTGGCGATGTGCTCGTCGGCAAGGTCACGCCGAAGGGCGAGACCGAGCTGACTCCGGAAGAACGTCTGCTCCGCGCAATCTTCGGTGAGAAGGCGCGCGAGGTTCGCGATACGTCCCTCAAGGTTCCACACGGTGAAATCGGCAAGGTCATCGATGTCAAGGTGTTCAACCGCGACGACGGCGACGAACTGCCACCGGGCGTCAATCAACTCGTGCGCGTGTACGTCGCACAGAAACGCAAGATCAGCGTCGGCGACAAGCTGGCCGGCCGCCACGGCAACAAGGGTGTCATCTCCAAGATCCTTCCGATCGAAGACATGCCCTTCAACGCTGATGGTCAGTCCGTTGACATCATCCTGAACCCTCTCGGCGTGCCGAGCCGAATGAACGTGGGCCAGGTACTCGAAGCTCACCTCGGCTACTGCGCTCGCTGGGGTTGGACCAATCCCGACGGGACTACGGTCGGCGACGATCCGGTGAGTGGAACCGAGGCCAAGACCCGCCCGAACACCAAGCCGGCGATCTTCGTAGCGTCACCTGTGTTCGATGGAGCGAACTGGGACGAGAAGGAGAAGTCGATCGATCATCCGACGATCCAGGAGATCCTCGGGGAGCTCAACCCGGAGGCCGCAGACGGTGAGCGTCTGGTTGGCATCGACGGAAAGCTCGACCTCTACAATGGCCGCACAGGCGATAAGTACGACAACCCGATCACATGCGGGTACATGTACATCCTGAAGTTGGCTCACTTGGTCGACGACAAGATTCACGCCCGTTCCACCGGCCCCTACTCCATGATCACCCAGCAGCCGCTCGGTGGTAAGGCGCAGTTCGGTGGCCAGCGATTCGGTGAGATGGAAGTGTGGGCTCTCGAGGCATACGGCGCTGCCTACTGCCTCCAGGAGTTGCTGACCATCAAGTCTGACGACGTTCTCGGCCGAGTCCGCGTCTACGAGGCCATCGTCAAGGGCGACAACATCCCCGAACCGGGTGTGCCCGAGAGCTTCAAGGTGCTGATGAAGGAGATGCAGGCACTCTGTATCAACGTCGAAGTGCTCACCGAGGACGGACACGAGATCGAGATGCGCGACCTCGACGACGAGGTGTTCCGCGCCGCCGAAGAACTCGGTATCGATATCTCACGCCCCGAGCGTGGCACTGACGAAGACGATGCCCGACGCGAGCGCGAAAAGCGCGAGCGGGCCAGTTACTGAACCAACCAGATCGAATCGAAAGAGAATCAACATGCTCGACGTCAATATGTTCGACCAGCTCAAGATCCGGTTGGCCACGGCGGATCAGATCCGCAACTGGTCACACGGCGAAGTCAAGAAGCCGGAAACGATCAATTACCGCACACTGCGTCCTGAGAAGGACGGGCTGTTCTGCGAGAAGATCTTCGGCCCGACCCGTGACTGGGAGTGCTACTGCGGCAAGTACAAGCGCGTCCGCTTCAAGGGAATCATCTGCGAGCGTTGTGGCGTTGAGGTCACTCGCTCGAAGGTCCGTCGCGATCGTATGGGCCACATCGAACTAGCGGCCCCGGCCGTTCACATCTGGTATCTGCGCGGCACGCGTTCCTGGTTGGCGTATCTGCTCGCTGGTATTGAGCCCAAAGAAGAGCTCAAGGCCAAGATGTTGGAAAAGGTCATCTACTTTGCCGCCCATCTCGTCAGCTGGGTCGACGAAGACGCGCGTCACGAGGCTCTTCCGAGCCTCGAGGCCGAGTATCTCGAAGAGCGCGATGCCATCCAGAAGGAGATGGAACTAGCGATCGATCATCGGTTCAAAGAACTTGAAGAGGCTGCGGCCGAGGCCGAGAAGGAAAAGGCCAAGCCTGCTGACCTGAAGAAGCTTCAGAAGGAAGCTGACAAAGAAGTCGAGGGCATCCGTGAGCGATACGAGATCGAGCTCGACCTGATCGCCCGCACGTGGGATGAGTTCAGGGTTTTGCACGCACGCAAGATCATCGAAGACGAGATGCTGTGGCGCGAGATGCGCGACAAGTACGGCGAGTACTTCGAAGGTGGAACGGGCGCCGAGGCGATCAAGTCGCTCATCGACCGCATCAACTTCGACGAGGAAGAACAGAAGCTTCGCGATGCCATTGATCCCGGCGATTCTGGTCGCAAGCCACTGAGCGCCCAGCGCAAGCAGAAGGCGATCAAGCGTCTCAAGATCGTTGCCTCGTTCAACAAGCGTGACGAGCACGGCCGGCGCACCAACGACCCGAAGGCGATGATTCTTGACGTCGTCCCTGTAATTCCGCCAGAACTGCGTCCGATGGTGCAACTCGATGGCGGTCGTTTCGCCACATCCGACCTCAACGACCTCTACCGCCGTGTGATCAACCGCAACAACCGGCTCGAGCGTCTGCTCAACCTCGGTGCGCCCGAGATCATCATCAACAACGAAAAGCGCATGCTCCAGGAGGCCGTCGACGCACTGTTCGACAACGGCCGCCGCGGTCGTCCGGTCACAGGACCTGGCAACCGCCCCCTCAAGTCGTTGTCTGACATGCTCAAGGGCAAGCAGGGTCGCTTCCGTCAGAACCTGCTCGGAAAGCGTGTCGACTATTCAGGCCGCTCTGTCATCGTTGCCGGCCCAACTCTGCGTTTGCACCAGTGCGGTCTACCGAAGCTGATGGCGCTCGAATTGTTCAAGCCGTTCGTCATGAAGCGTTTGGTCGACCTCGAGTTGGCGCAGAACATCAAGACTGCAAAGCGCATGGTCGAGCGTCGTCGCCCGCAGGTCTGGGACGTGTTGGAAGACGTAATCAAGGAGCATCCGGTGCTCCTCAACCGTGCACCGACGCTGCACCGCCTTGGCATCCAGGCTTTTGAGCCCGTATTGGTCGAGGGCAAGGCACTCCAGATCCACCCGCTCGTGTGTACGGCTTTCAATGCCGACTTCGATGGCGACCAGATGGCCATCCACGTTCCGCTGTCTGCCGAGGCGCAGGCTGAGGCCCGAGTGCTCATGCTCAGCGCCAATAATATCTTGTCGCCGGCGTCGGGTCGTCCGATCGTGACGCCGACTCAAGACATGGTGATCGGTGGTTATTACCTCACAGAATCCTTCGATGGCGCCGACGGTGAAGGCCGTGTGTTCCGTCATCTGTGGGAGGCGCTGCGCGCTTACGATGAGCAAGTCCTCGATCTTCACGCCAAGATCACGATGCGTCCGCCTGGCGGCGAACCATACGAGACGACTCTTGGTCGCGTGATCTTCGAAGAGGCTTTGCCCGAGGATTACACAGCGCAGTTCGGCCACTTCAACGAGACTGTGAAGAAGAAAGAGATGGGCGTCATCGTCGAGCGTCTTTCCGACAACTACGACAAGTCAGCGATCGCCGAATCGCTCGACAAGATCAAGAACGTCTGCTATCGCTTCGCTTCACAGTCGGGGCTGACTGTGTCGATCGATGACGTGCGAACTCCTCAGGCAAAGCGGGGACTGCTCGACGGCTACGAGAAGCAAGCTGACAAGGTGGAGAATCAGTTCCGCCGAGGCATCATCACCGACGGTGAGCGTCGTCAGCAAGAGGTCCGTATCTGGACCGACGCGACCGCCGAGGTGCAGGCGGCCATGGAAGCCGAATTCGAAGAGCAGCAGTTCAACCCGATCCAGATGATGGTCGATTCGGGTGCTCGCGGAAACATGACCCAGATGCGCCAGATCGCAGCAATGCGCGGCCTTGTGGCCAACCCTCGCGGTGACATGATCCCCCGCCCAATCAAGTCGAACTTCCGTGAAGGTCTCGAAACCCTCGAGTACTTCATCGCCACGCCTGGCGCTCGCAAGGGCCTCGTCGATACGGCGCTGCGTACTGCTGACTCGGGTTACCTGACGCGTCGACTCGTCGACGTCGCACAGGAACTCATCGTTCGCGAGGACGACTGCGGATCAACGCTTGGCGTCTGGATCGAGAACGTTTCGCCTGACACGGCGAACCGTCGCTCATATCTCGAAACGAAGCTGTACGGTCGAGCACTCCTCCAGGACACCGAGCTTTCGGCGCCGATGGAGAAGGAGGGTAAGGAGCTCTCCGTCCTCAAGCGCAACACCATCATCGGTGACGAGGAGATGGAGGCACTGCGTGTCGACCCGAACATCGACCGCCTGCGGGTCCGATCGGTGCTCACGTGCGACGCCGAACTCGGAGTTTGCGCGATGTGCTACGGCCGTTCGCTGGCGACGGGCAAGATGATCGAGCTCGGCGAGGCTGTTGGCGTCATCGCCGCGCAGTCCATCGGTGAGCCCGGTACCCAGTTGACCATGCGTACGTTCCACACAGGTGGTGTGGCCGGTAAAGACATCGCCGGCGGACTTCCACGCGTCGTCGAACTCTTCGAGGCTCGCACTCCGAAGGGCTCGGCCCGCTTGGCCAAGGCCACGGGCGTGCTGCACCTTCGCGAAGACGAGGGTAAGGGCATCCCGGTTGTCGTCACTGATGATGAGGGTGAAGAGCATGAGGTTCTGCTTCCGCTCGGTGCGCGTCCGATTGTCGAAGACGGCCAGGACGTAAAGGCCGGTGACCCACTCGTTGATGGTCCCTTCGACCCGAAGGAGATCATGGAGATCAAGGGCATCCGCGAGACGCAGCTGTACTTGGTCGAAGAGGTGCAGCGTGTCTATCGCGATCAGGGCGTATCAATCCACGACAAGCACATCGAGCTGATCGTTCGCCAGATGACGCGTCGCATCGGCGTCCAAGAGCCTGGCGGAACTGAGTTCCTCCCAGGGGAACGCGTCGATTCGAAGCGCTTCCGTGACACGAACCGGCGGATGGTGGAAGAGAAGCTCCGTCCGGCCGAGGGGCGCCCAGAACTGATGGGCATTACCAAGGCTTCACTTGCAACCGAATCATGGTTGTCGGCTGCATCGTTCCAGGAGACCACTCGGGTGCTTACCGAGGCCGCCATTGACGGCCGCGGCGACAGCCTGATCGGGCTCAAGGAGAACATCATCATCGGCAAGCTCATCCCAGCTGGTACGGGCATGATGAAGTACCGCGAGTTTGGCATCGAAGCGCCCGACTACGAGCCGATGACGTTCTACTCGAGCGATGCGGAGGAAGAGGATCCAGCCGCCTTCCTCGCGAACCTCCACGGTTCGTACGACGCCGAGACGCCGGCTCCAGAGCCAATCGGCTGAGTACCACAACCTGAGTACTGATGCGGCCCGAGCCTTGTGCTCGGGCCGCATCGCGTATCGGGTCAAATTGGGCTGAGGTCGGGTAATGGGTCCGTGACACCGAGTGGAACGGGAGGTGCCTCCACGTCTTGATGGTCCTCGCGAACGTTTGTGATGACACCTATATTCGAGCGGACGATCATTCGTTCCGAGACGCGCTGGTACTCGGGTTTGAGTGCCATGCACTCGATCACGAGCACGTCG
>JADWMG010000006.1 GCA_015767405.1 Actinomycetota bacterium | reverse complement strand
CCCACTCTTCCGGGAACAGGTAGGACCGGCCGAAAACAATCCCCGCGGCCACGAGTCCACCGAGAATGACCAGGGTGAACAGCAACACGATGCCGCGCCTCGAGTGGCGCGTTTCAAGCTGAACCGGTTGCGGAGTCGCCACCGCCAACGGGCTTTGAGCCACGACCGACCGCACATAAGTCTGATCCGGCTGAGGAACCTGCGGTAGCTGGTAGACGGCAGATTGATCGACGGGAAGAGAATGGGCTGCCGGTTGCTCAGCGGATGCCACCGCTTGCTCAACGGCCGACAAGCCGGGCGCGGGCGTTGCCTCTTGAATTTCCGGCAGCACATCAGTCGTGGTCGCAGCATCCTGGCCACCACTCACGTCGGCGGGGCCGGTGTCGATAGTGCCAAGTGCGGGGATGATCGACGTTGGCGCGACTACCCGCAGAGCGGGAACGATCTGTCCACTCGATTCCGAATCTTCGATGACCGGTTCCTCAATGGCCGGTTCGTCGAGGTTTTCTCTGGTCACACGCGGTGTGCTGGCCTGCAATGGCGGAGTCGAGGGTGGTGGAGGCGCGGGTGTGATCGCCGGATCGATGATGGACGGCTCTGTCGGCAGGGGGCCGAGAGACATTGATTCGACCGGTAGTGGTTCGATCTTCAGCGGCTTTATGGAAAGCGAATCGATCGAGAGCGAGTCACCCGGCGGGGTTCCCTCGGTGCCACGCGTTGGCGTCAGCGGTTCGGAACGTTCGGAAGATTCATCGGTTTCAGGCGCGTCGTCGACAATCGAATCCCACGACAATGTGGGCAGGCGTTTACCACGAACTCCATCAGGCGGACCCATGTCGGGAATATCGGCACTGTGAAGGACAATCTTGAACAGTTCATAACACCAGGGGCCTGGCCCCGTGTTACTCAGTCGTCTGTTGAGATGGCTGCTCGCGCCCGCAGCTCATCGACAATCGACTCGTCAGCGAGGGTTGTCGTGTCGCCGATATTGCGGCCTTCAGCAACATCACGCAACAGACGTCGCATGATCTTGCCGGACCGCGTCTTCGGAAGATCGGGCGTGATGAAGATCATCTTTGGTTTGGCAATGGCCCCGATCTCGCCCGCCACATGACTACGCAGGCTCTCAACGTCAACATCCTGGCCGCCACGAAGAATCACATACGCGATTATCGCCTGGCCGGTTGTCGCATCGGCAGCGCCGACCACAGCAGCCTCGGCAACCGCGGGATGCGATACCAACGCCGACTCGACCTCGGTGGTGGAGATCCGGTGACCCGAAACGTTCATGACATCATCGACGCGACCGAGCAACCACAGGTACCCGTCGTCATCGAGTTTGGCGCCGTCACCAGCGAAGTAGCGACCTTCGAAACGTGACCAATAGGTCTCGAGGTACCGCTCAGGGTCGCCCCAGATACCTCGCAGCATGCCCGGCCAAGGCCTCGTAAGAGTCAGGTAGCCACCTCCGACGTCGACGCGCTTGCCTTCATCGTCGATCAGCTCACTGGAGACACCAGGCAACGGAAAGGTCGCCGACCCAGGCTTGGTCGTAGTTGCTCCCGGCAATGGACTGATCATGATGCCGCCGGTTTCGGTCTGCCACCAGGTGTCGACGATCGGGCATCGCCCACCTCCGATGTGCTCCTGATACCACATCCACGCCTCCGGGTTGATCGGCTCACCGACGGTGCCCAGGAGGCGCAACGAAGACAGGTCGTGCTTTGCCGGTTCCGTTGCCCCCCACTTCATGAACGTACGAATCGCAGTCGGGGCGGTGTAGAAGATAGTCACGCCGTACTTCTCGACAATCTCCCAGAAGCGATCGTTGCCAGGGTGATTCGGAACGCCTTCGTACATCACCTGGGTGGCGCCGTTCGAAAGAGGGCCGTAGACGATGTAGCTGTGCCCTGTGATCCAGCCGACATCTGCTGTGCACCAAAACACGTCGCTCTCGGGATGGAGGTCGAAAACGTACTTGTGCGTGTACGTCACGTGCGTGAGATACCCGCCCGTGGTGTGCATGATGCCTTTGGGCTTGCCGGTCGTACCTGATGTGTAGAGCAAGAACAGGAGCTGTTCGGAGTCCATCGGCTCCGCAGGGCACTCAGTTGAGGCGCCATCGATCAGATCGTGATACCACTTGTCTCGCCCCTCGACCCACTCGACGTCGTTGCCGCCACGCTTGACAACAACCACATGTTCGATCGAAGGAGCATTGGTGCACGCTTCATCGGCGGCGGGCTTGAGTGGGAACACAGAGCCGCGCCGATAACTACCGTCGGCAGTGACCAGCACCTTTGCTTCGGCATCATTGATGCGATCAGCTAGCGACTGCGCCGAGAACCCGCCGAACACGACGCTGTGAGCGGCACCGATGCGAGCGCAGGCGAGCATCGCTACTGCGGCTTCCGGAATCATCGGCAAGTAGATATTGACGCGGTCACCGCGCTCCACACCGAGATCTTTCAGCACGTTTGAGAACTGACAGACCTCGTCGAGAAGGTCGCCATAGGTGATCGTCCTTGTGTCGCCAGGTTCGCCTTCCCAATGGAACGCAACCCTGTCGCCTCGACCCGCCAGGACGTGACGGTCGAGACAGTTGTACGAGACGTTGAGCTTGCCGCCGGTAAACCACTTTGAGTAGGGAAGTTCCCAGTCGAGAATTGTGTCCCACGGTTCGGCCCAGTCGAGCAGATCTGCAGATTGTCTCGCCCAGAAGGCCTCATCGTCCTCGGCGGCCTCGTCATAGAGATACGTGCCGACAACGAGGGCATTCGCCTTGAAGTCTTCAGATGGCGGGAAGGTCCGGCTCTCCTCCATCAAAGCGTCGATCGCGTCGTGTCTCTCGTTGTCGCCTGCTTCAGCCATGACCCGATGGTAGATCAGACATGGGTCCGAACATGCTGGCCGACACGGGATTCGTCAACCGATGCGCCACTCCGCCACGAGGAAGGACCCAAGCCCGCTCAGATCGAGCAGAGCTTCCGACTCGCTGACGCGGCTTCGCATCTTCATCGCCTCGAGTCCTGGACGGGCCGCTTGCTCCTGCCAGACCCGCTTGCCCTCCTCGACCATCTCGGTAATCCCACACCGTTGAAGGAACTGGTTCTGGGTACGCACGACGTCAGGTTCGAGAAGCTGGTCGAACGGGATATCGGTTGTGATGTCCTGCGCGCCCGCTGCTGCCAGATAATGCGCACCGCGCTCGTGACCACGGTACGTACGCAGCCAATCTCGCCAGGGCCGAGCTGCCAAACCAGCGGTCAGCGCAACTCCATAGTCGACCGTCAGCAATGAGCCAGTGCGGATGATCGCTCGCATCTCGCTGACATAGGCAGCCGCACGCTCGATCAATGGTGCGCGAGCGCCAAGCGCTGCGGTCGAGATCAAGTACGGCGGCAGCGGATCGATCGGCGCAGACAGAATCTCCACCAGGCTCCCGTCGGACGCCACGTCGACATAGGCCTCACGCCATCCCGCGTCGAAGACCGCTAGTCGGAAGGGCAAATTGTCGAGCAGTTCATTGGCGATGACTACGCCATCGATGGGCTCGGAAGGCAAGGTGATGATCGATTCAATCTGATCTGGGTGGCGGTCGCGTTGCGCAGCCGAGACCTCGACAGCGACGTATTGAAGTGCATCGGAGCAGCGTGCGGTTGCGGCAAGTATCGATCTGGCGAGTGTGCCCGGACCCGCGCCCACATCTACAACAGTGAACTGATCGGGCTGCCCAATCCGGTCCCACTCGGTGTCGAGGTACCGCGCCAGCACGGCACCGAAGAGCGGCCCGACCTCCGGAGAAGTGATGAAGTCACCACGCCGACCAGCCGACCCCCCATCAGCCCGCGTATAGAACCCATCTTCGCCATAGAGAGCGAGATCCATGAACCGTTCAAACGGGATCGCTCCAACAGCAGCAATCTCCGCGCGAATCTCTTCAGTCAAGGAGCCACCTCAGCCGTTCTCGTGAACTATTGCCGACGACACGTCGGTAAAAGTTCACGAGTTGGGAGCTCAACCGCCAAAGGCGCCGGTTAGGGAGTCGATGTCTCCGAAACGGGCGACGAGATCTGGGAACACACCGAGCACGATGGTGCCGATCACGGTGATAACGAGCGCCGCAACGACCGGAGCCGGGGGGTTGACCGGGCTTGTGTCGCCGTCAGGAACGTCTTCGACCCAGACCACGCGCAGTACTCGCATGTAGTACGCGGCCGCAATCACGGTGTTCACTGCAGCAATTGCGGCCATGACGTAGGCAGAGGTCGTGCCGGCGTCGAGTACAGCGCGGAACGCGTTGAATTTTGCGAACCAGCCCGCGAAAGGAGGGATTCCAGCAAGTGAGGCAAAGAAGACCGTCATTGCCACTGCGAGGCCGGGCGCATAACTGAAGAGGCCGCCGAACGACGAGATCTCGCCACTGTGCGTCTTGCGGGACACCGCGATGACGACCGCGAACGCCCCAAGGTTCATGAAGGCGTAGACGAGCAGGTACACGATCACCGCGTTGAGCGCTGCCCCCGTGGCATCGGGGCTCCCGGCGAATGCCAGCGCCATCAGGATGAACCCACCCTGACTGATCGACGAGTAGGCCAACATGCGAACGATGTTGGTCTGTCGTAGTGCCATCACATTGCCGACAGTCATCGTGAGTACTGCCATCACCCAGATCATGGGCTCGTAGACGTCATCGGCGCCGGGGAAGGCGATGAAGATGATGGTCATCAGGGCTACGAACCCGGCCGCCTTGGTAGCCACCGAGAAGAACGCTGTAACCGGTGTGGGTGCCCCTTCGTACGTGTCGGGAGCCCATGAGTGAAATGGCACAGCTGAAATCTTGAATGCAAATCCGGCGATGACGAATACAACCGCCACGACTTCGAGTCCGATCAGGTCGCCGTCGCTCAACGCTGCCCCGATATCGGTAAGTAGCGTCGACCCAGTCGCGCCGTACAGCAGGCTCATGCCGTAGAGCAGAATCGCCGACGCAAACACACCCAGTAGGTAGTACTTGATCCCGGCTTCGTTCGACTTCTCGTCACGCTTGCGCCATGCCGCCATCATGTAGGCCGGGATCGACAGCAGCTCCAGAGCGATGAAGATGCTCACAAGGTCGCGCGCCGAGGCCATCATCACCATTCCGAGAACACTGGATAGCAACAGCACGTAGAACTCGCCCTGGTAGTAGCCACCCTCCTCGAGTTCGGTCTGACTCATCAGGACCACCACATAGCCGACGAGCAGGAAGAGCGCCTTGAGAATGAGCGCGTAGTCGTCAACGACGTAGCGGCCGTCGAACATCGAGCGCGTGCCGTCACCGATCACAGCGAGTGTGACGACGGGGATGAACGCGCCGAGCAGCACGAAGCCGGTGATCGTCGCCATCGCCCACTTCTTCGAGGCCTCTAGCGACAAGTCGAGGAAGAGCACGATGTTGATGCCAGCAACCAACACGAGTTCGGGCGCGAGCGCGTGCCAGTCGATCGTAGGCGCTATCCAGTCACTGGACTGCGCCAACAGCGTCGAGGCGAACGAAAGGAACATCAGCCCAGTGTTTCTCCGAGTTGACTGACAAGCGCGGTGACCGCAGGGTCAATCACTTTGAAAAGGAGCTGCGGGTAGACACCGAGAACGAGGATGGCAACCAGGAATGGTGTCCATGCAATCCACTCGATCGGAGTGACATCGTAGATCTCGTCGTGATCATCGTGCTCGTTGGCCGCCGAGCTGAGGGAGTGAGCGACGCCGCCCTCGCTGCTCGCATTCGAGAACTCTGCGCTCGGCTCGCCGAAGGCGGTGCGCTGATAGAGCCACAACAGGTAGCTGGCGGCCAACACGGTACCGATGGCGGCGATCACCATGAGCGTGCGAAACAGAACCTCACTCAAGCCGAAACCAGGGTTGTAGGCCGAGAGAATTACCGGGAACTCGCCCCAGAACCCGGCAAGACCAGGCAAACCGAGCGACGCCATGGCGGCAAAACCGAGAATCCAACCGAGGTGTGGCGCCTGGACGAGAAGCCCAGACAACTTGTTGATCTGGAGCGTGTGATACCGGTGTTTGATCGACCCGGCGACAAAGAACAACATTCCGGTGATCAACCCGTGGGCGAACATCCCGAACAGCGCAGCATTGATACCGAATGTCGTCAGCGTCGATATTCCGAGCATCACAAAGCCCATGTGGGCAACGGAGGAGAACGCGATCAATCGCTTCATGTCGGTCTGTGCAAGGCAGCCGAGCGCACCGTAGATGATGCCTATCACGGCCAGAATGCCGAGCACCGGCGCCCAAGCCTTGGCGCCTTCGGGCAGCATCGGAAGGGCAATCCGAACGAAGCCGTATGTACCGAGCTTCAGCAGAATCGCAGCCAAGATGACCGAGCCCTGTGTAGGCGCCTGCGTGTGCGCGTCAGGCAGCCAGGTGTGGAACGGGAACATCGGCACTTTGATGGCGAAGCCGAGGAACATGCCCGCGAAGATCCAGATCTGCACATCGCGATCGATGAAGGCCCCGGCCTCGACCAGGTGAGCGAACCCGAAACTGGACGCACCGGTGTTGTAGTACAGCACGATGAAAGCGACCAGCATGAACGCAGACCCGAACATCGTGTACAGGAAGAACTTCAGTGACGCGTAACGGCGGTTTTCGCCACCCCAAACGCCGATCATGAAATACATCGGCAAGAGGACGAGCTCGAAGAAGACGAAGAACAAGATGAGGTCTTGGGCCACGAATGTTCCGGCCATACCCGTCTGGAGTATCAACATCAAAATGAAGAACGCCTTGGGATTGCCTGCGTCGGGCATGTTGTCCCAGGAATAGACCATCACCAGGAACGTGACCGCCATCGACAGGATGTACAGAGGGAGGCTGATGCCGTCGAGGCCGATCGTGTAGTTCGAGTTGATGACGGGGATCCATTCCGCGTCAACGAAGAACTGCAGATCCTCAGACCGGCCGTAGTCGAACGCAGACAGCGTGAACACGCCAACCGCGAGTGTTGCCCCCGCGGTAACGATGCCAACCAGCTTTTGAGTCGACTCCTCGTTTCGTGGGATGAACATCATCACCAACACGCCGACGAGCGGCAGGAAGACTCCGACGGTCAATAACCAGTTCTGATCAGTGAGTGTTTCCATGATTCTCAGATTTGCTTTCAGCTCACGTTGACAATTACTAGGACAATGGCGAACACGGCAGCGGCGCCAAAGAGCAGGGCGCCGTACTGGCTGACCTTGCCGGACTGGGTGGGTTGTAGTGCGTGACCGGTCTCAGACGCGACATGGCCGGAACCATCGACTGCGCCGTCGATGACCTTCTGGTCGATGTTCTCGTAGACCCATATTCCGGTCTTCTTCGTGGTCTCGCCGACCTGGTCGACGGTGGCATCCAATACGTGTTGGTTGAACCAGTAGGCACCCTTTGCGATCGGGTGGGCAATTGCATGCACGATCACGTTCTCGTACAGGTAGTCGAGGTAGTACTTGTTCTCGAGGAACAAGTAGCCAGCCCGAAGCGGCCTAGAACGCTGGGTGAGGCCATTGAGGTGTTTGTTTTTACGCCCGTAGTAGGCCACGTTGAATGCAATCGCGATTGCATAGGCGACCGCCACCACACCCAACGAGAGGAAGATCTTGTTGATCGTCGGTTCGGCGTGCGTGACCGCCGGGAAGAAACAAGCTGTCCCTGGCTCGGGGACGTCGTATCCACAACCGACTTTTCCGTGTTCTGCTTCGCCGGCTTCCTCGCCTTGGCCCTCGTCTTCCTCGGCGTTTGGCACGACCAGCCGGAGTGACTCACCGGGGCCACTAGCCAGGTACTGATCAATTGGGACCTCGACCGGACGTGGCTCGACATAGGTCTTGACGCGCTCCCAGTCTTCGCCAAGCGGGGTGGCATTCGTGAAGCCACTGAAGAGCGCGAAGAACGCGAGAATGACGATCGGAACGAGGATCAGCGGGCCGGACTCATGCGGGCCGGACTCATGCGGGCCCTCATGATGGTCGGAACCGTCCTCGCCCGCGGCGTGACTGCTCCCCCCGTGCGGCTCGTCGCCAGCGCTTCCCACGCCGCCGGTCAGGCCATCTGTGACCCCGTCATGGTCGCCATCTGCGTATCCGGCGGGGACCGGCGTGGAAACAGCCGGAGCATTGATGTTGGCGCCGACGGTGAGCGTTTCCATCTCGAACTCTTCGGAGTGCTCTTCGTCACCGTGGAGTTCGCCAGCGGCGGCGCCACGGGGTTCACCGAAGAAGATGAGATAGGTAGCCCGCGTCATGTACATCGCCGTCAGAGCGGCCCCGGCGAGCCCGACCCAGAACAGGAAGGTGTAGCCGTGATCGCCCACATTGTCGATGATCTCGTCTTTCGACCAGAATCCGGCAAACGGGAAGACTCCGGTCAGAGCGAGAGTCGACACGATCCAGACTGTGAATGTAACCGGCATGAATTTGCGCAGGCCGCCCATATCGGTTTTCATGTCGAACGAATGATGCGAACCGGAATGGCTGATTGAGCCTGCGGAGAGGAACAAGGCCGACTTGAAGAACGCGTGCGTGAAAATGTGAAACACCGCTGCCAGCCACGCACCTGTTCCGAGCGCCAGCATCATGTAACCGAGCTGCGACACAGTCGAGTATGCGAGCACCTTCTTGACGTCGTCCTGCACAAAGGCCAGCAATGCGCCGATCACGATTGTGATGCCGCCAATTATCGCGATGAACGACAAACCGCCGTCATCGATGTTGAAGCCCTGCCAGAACACCGGGTAAATGCGGGCGACGAGGAACACGCCGGCCACAACCATGGTCGAGCTGTGCAGCAGTGCTGACACAGGGGTGGGCCCAGCCATCGCGTCTGGCAGCCATGTATGGAGTGGGAACTGGCCAGACTTTCCGATTGCCGCTATGAAGAGTGAAGCAGCGCCGGCAATCAACACCCAGTTGGTTGCCGATGGGTCGCCCGAGAGCGCCCACGCCTGGATCGCGGCAATGTCGAACCCGTTGCTGTCGAGGTTGTCGACAGCCCACTGGTTTGATCCGAAAAATAGGATCGCGGTACCGACGAGGAGGCCGACGTCGCCAACGCGCACTGTGAAGAACGCCTTGAGAGCGGCGCGACTGTTGTCGTAGTCCTCCCACCAGTGCCCGATCAGCAGGAATGAGCACAAGCCCATGATCTCCCAGCCGAGGATCAGCTGCACCATGTTTTCAGCCATGACCATGATCAACATGCCGCCCGAGAACAACGTCAGCGCTGCGAAGAAATGGGTGTAACGACGGTCGCCGCGTACATAGTCGAGGCTGAAGATCTGCACGAGCAGCGAGATGAACGCCACCAACCAGAGCAAGATCACCGCGAGCCCGTCCGCGCTCGAGCCGATGCCAAATTCGAGGCCGGAGTTCTGCCACCACACCCAGGTACTGACCACCGGCTCGATGAACGGCTCGGACGCATGCCCGCCCTCAGCCGCCTGCGGTGACAACGAACGGACGAACCCGCTGATAGCTCCAGCGGCCTCCTCTGTATGACCGTCGGCTGAATCAGTGCGCTGCACCCATTGGACGGCAGCCCCCGAAGCGAGAACGAGTGAGGAGACCATCGTGGCGAGGCCGACCTCGGCACCCTTCATCGGCAAGTGTTTTCCGACTCCGATGATGATGAAGAACCCGATTGCCGGAATGAGTCCTATCAGCCAGGCATTTTCGAGAAACCAGCCCGATGAGAGTTCCAGTGCTTCTGCGGCGAGCATCTCAGCCCTTCATTTCCGAGAGTTCGTCGAGCGCAATCGACCTGCGGTTGCGATAAATCATCAACACCATTGCGAGCCCGACTCCGACCTCGGCTGCTGCGACAGCGATCACGTACAGGGCAAAAACTTGCCCGTCGACCGATCCGTGCATGAGCGAGAAGGCGATCAGGTTCAGGTTCACCGAGTTGAGAATCAGCTCGATCGACATCAGCACCAAGACAGCATTACGACGCGCAATGACCCCATAAACGCCAATACAGAACAGCACCGCCGCCAGTAAGAGAAAGTTGACGACCAGCACTAAATGCGCTCCCTAGCCAGCATCAGTCTTTCCTCGCGAGGACGATTGCGCCGATTGCGGCGGCGAGTAGGACGAAGGAGAGAGCAATGAACGGCAGTAGGTAGATCGAGAGGAACTGGTCGCTGAGTGCTTCGGTGGGAGCGGGTCCACGGTCGGGCAGGACTGTGTCTTCGTAGGCGTCGATGATCACGTAGCCCATCAACCCGAGCAGCAGCAACGCCACCGGGATCCCAAGAGCCCAGCCCTTGTTGTTGAGTCCAGACTCTTTGCCTATCTGGGCGCGAGTGAGCATGATGCCGAACAAGAACAGAACCATCACGGCACCGATGTACACGAGCACCTGGGATATCGCCACGAACTCGGCGGCGGCCAGAATGTACTGGGCCGCAATCCCCGCCAGTACCAGCACCAACCAGAGCGCGGCGTGCACGACGTTGTTCGTCGTGACGACCTTCAGGGCGGCGACGATCATCATGAACGCGATGATCCCGAACGCCACGTTCTGGGCGACGTTGAAGTCGTCGATAGCGAGCAGTAGGGCGGTCATTTCTTCTGCGCCCCCGCTTCGAGTTCAGGTGCCTCAGGAACGGTTTCCATCCACTCACCGAGCTTGTTCTTGTCGTGGAGAAGGTCAGCGATCTTCGGTTCGGAGTACTCGTACTCGGGGCTCCAGAAGAGCGCATCGAACGGGCACACCTCGACGCAGATTCCGCAATACATGCACAGCGCGTAGTCGATATCAAAGCGATCCAGGTGATTGACCTGGCGGGGCTTGCCCCCAGCCCGGCGCGGCGGGGCGAGTTGTTTGTGACCCTCGATGTAGATGCACCAGTCGGGGCAGGAACGAACGCACAGCATGCAGGCCGTGCAGTTGTCTTCGTGGAGTGCGATGACTCCGCGCGCCCGAATAGGAGGTGTCTCCTTTTCGTGGGGGTACTGAACCGTGTTGGCACCGTCTTTGATCGTGTGCCCAAGAATGCCGAGGGTGATACCCATACCCTTGAACAACCCAGGAGTCTTTGGCTTCTTCGACTTCTTCTTGGCCATCAGAATGCCCTCCCTGATGCAGGCGGCGAAGCGACTGGAGTCGCCGCCGTCCTGGACTGTGCCACACAATTCTGAATCCGGGCCATCAGAATGCCACCTTCAGGGTTGCGGTGATGGCGGTGTTGGCAAGCGCTAGCGGGATGAGGATCTTCCACGCGAAGGTCTGGAGTTGATCTTCACGGAACCGTGGGAAGCTGAACCGCACCCACATGATGATGAAGGTCAAGACCAGCATCTTCGTGAACATGATCACGGGACCCGCCAAGTTCATCCAGTTGTCGACGTCATCGACCGAAGTCCAACCGAACCATTCGAATGGAATGCCCCATCCGCCAAGGAAGAGCACTGAGGCAATAAGGGCGAACACCCCCGCCGTGGCGAATTCGGCGATGAAGAAGATCAAGAACCGAAAGCCTGAGTACTCGGTCATGTAGCCGGACACGAGCTCAGATTCAGCGATCGGCATGTCGAACGGCGCCTGGGTGAGTTCGGCCTGCACCGCAATCATGAAGATCAAGAACCCGATGAATTGCGTGAAGATGTACGGGTTGCCGAGCCCGCTGAAACCGAAGATCTCCCCCGTGTTCTGGGCAACGACGATGTCTTGCAGGTTCATCGAACCAGCCTGGATGACCACTCCGAGAGTTGCGAGCACCATTGGGAGTTCGTAGGCGATGAGCTGTCCGGCCGCTCGTAGACCGCCGAGCAATGAGTACTTGTTCGCGCTAGCCCAGCCAGCGATCAAAATGCCGAGCACACTGATCGAAGCGACGGCAAGACCATAGAAGACGCCAACGGAGAAGTTCGTGAACCAGGCATCGGGCCCAAACGGGATCACGACGACAAGGAGGAAGGTCGACACCAACACAACCAGCGGGGCCATCTTGAAGATGCGGTGATCGGCGGCCGCTGGCGCGAGATCCTCCTTCTGCATCCACTTGCCAACCTCGGCGAGAAGCTGCATCGAGCCGTACGGACCGGCCTCCATCGGGCCGAGCCTGCTCTGCATGAACGACATCATCTTGAACAAGAAGAGATAGACGATTGTGCCAGCTGGCAGGAGGACCGCGACGAGCCCGCCAAGAACGCGTAGCAACGACTGTCCCCAGTAGGGAATATCGGTAGCGAGCAAGTTCATCGATCGATGTCACCCAGGATGAAGTACAAGCTGGCGAGGATCGTGATGATGTCAGGGACGTATACGCCTTTGAGGGCCCACGGCACGATCGAGATGTTGTTGAAGCTCGGTGTACGGATCTTGACCCGAAATGGCCCGAGATCACCCTTCGATACAACGTAGTAACCCATCACACCGAGCGGGTTCTCGGTGGCGACCCAAGCTTCGCCTTCGGGGACCTTGATGATGCGCGGAACCTTGGTCATCACAGGGCCGGCTGGGATCTGATCGAGTAGTTGTTCGACGATCTTGCAGGACTCACGTGTTTCCTGGAGACGGACCCAGCATCGAGCAAAGCTGTCGCCGTCAGGGTGCGTCCAAACCTTGAAGTCGGCCTTGTCCCACGCCATCGCGATCTCTTGGTCACGACGCAGGTCGTAGTCGACGCCACTGGCACGCAAGTTGGCTCCCGAAAGGCCATAGTCCTTGGCGATATCTGCCGGAATGATCCCGATTCCGCGGGTCCGGCTCTGGAAGATCTCATTGCCGAACAGCAGATCCTCGATGATGTCGCAGAATTCACGCAGTTTGACCATCACCTGGCGGGTCTCATCGATCCAACCCGCCGGAAGGTCGTCTTTGAGGCCGCCGATCCGGTCGAAGTTCGGGTGAAAGCGGCCGCCAGTGGCGCTCTCGATCAAGTTGAGCACGTACTCCCGGTCGCGGAACGCGATGAATACCGGAGTGATCGCGCCCATCTGCACTCCGAGATCACCGAGAAACAGCGACACATTTGCGATGCGTGACAGTTCGAAGAGAATGGTGCGAATGACCTGGGCGCGCGGCGGCGCCTCGATCTCCATCAGCTTCTCGGCAGCGAGGATAAACGGCACCTCGTTGGCGAAGCTTCCGAGCCAGTCGATCCGGTTGACCAGTGTTGTCACCTGAGGAAATGTGCGGACCTCGGTGAGCTTCTCGTAGCCACGGTGCATATAACCGCACGAGGGCTCGGCCCAGACGACCTGCTCACCATCAAGGCGACAGATGATCCGAAGCGTCCCGTGAGTAGCCGGGTGCTGCGGCCCGATGTTGAGGGTCATCCCCTCGGTCTCGAGCTCGACGTTCAGACGCGCATCAGCAGCCTGACTTGCGATATAGCCCAGTTTCTGGCGATCACTCAGGTCAGTCATGAGGAGGAGGTGCCCTCTTCATCATCTTTCGCGGGCATCGGTTCGACGTCGACGATTCCCGGCCAGGGCTTGACCATGCGGGCAACGAGTGGGAAGTCCTTGAGGAGCGGGAAGCCCTCGAACTCTGTTGGTAGGTACATGTTGCGAAGGTCGGGATGGCCGTTGAAGCCGATTCCGAACATCTCGTGGCATTCGCGCTCGTGCCAGTTGGCACCGGCAAATATGGTCGACCACGAATCGACAACGGGTGCGTCGTCAGACACATCGGCCTTGATGGTGATGCCGACGTGGCGATCGATGTCGTCGAGGCGTGCGAAGACCTGCAATCTGGTTTCGCCGCCGGTTACTCCCTGGACGATCTCCGTGTCGGGCTCCTCGGCCTCCGCCGTCGGGTCGGCTTCGCCCTTTCCATACGGAGAGGGCATCCAATCGAGAGCCGAGAGGAAGCTGAACCAGGTGAAGCCGTCGGCCTTGAGGGCTACCGCGGTTTCGCGCCAAGCATCAGTACGGACACGAACCCAGAGGTCGACGTTCGGGACGAGGTGGGTGTCGATGATTGCGTCTCCTATGCGGCTACGCAGGTCGTCGAGAACACCTTCGCGAAGACCGTCGCCGGGCAGCGCGAGCGTGTCGGTCGCCTCGCCATCGTCACTCAACTGGTCCACCGCCCACGACGATTGGATCGCTTGATGAGCTCTGTTGCTCGGCCGATTCGACATCGGCATCGAAGGATGCCGCAACCTTGGCTGCGTTGCGCTCGGAATTGGTTGCCTGCAGCGAGGTGTAATCTTCGCCACGCCACTTCGCGGCCATATCTTCGTTCTTGATCCGCTGCTGAAGCAGGACAATGCCCTCGAGCAGCGCTTCGGGCCGCGGTGGGCACCCGGGCACATAGACATCGATCGGGATGATCTGATCGACACCCTTCGTGACGGAATAGCTGTCCCAGTACGGGCCGCCACAGTTTGCGCAGGAGCCCATCGAAATGGCGTACTTCGGCTCTGGCATCTGCTCCCACAGACGTTTGACGGCCGGGGCCATCTTGTCGGTGACGGTTCCCGACACACAGACGAAGTCGGCCTGGCGGGGGCTGGCCGGAAGGGGGATGACGCCGAGACGCATCACGTCGTAGCGAGGCGAGCCGAACGCGGCACCCATCTCGATCGCGCAGCACGCGAGACCCCACTGGTAGACCCAGAGCGAGTACGACCGGCTGATGTTGAACAGCTTGGTGAGAGACGCTGGCATTCGACCGTTGGCGACTAGACCCATCGCAGAAGACCTCTCTTCCAGGCATAGATCAGCCCATCGAGCAGCAACACGATGAAGATGAGCATCGCCACGAGACCAAATGTGCCGTAGCGCTCGATTGATGCCGCCCACGGGAACAGAAACACTGCCTCGACGTCGAAGATGACGAAGAGCAGTGCGAATACGTAGTAGCGAATCTGGCTCTGTGACCAGCCGTCCCCCACCGGATCGACACCCGATTCGTAAGCCACCAACTTGTCGGGGTTCGGGTTCGACGGCCGTACGAGCGCGGCCAATCCAAGTAGAAGGCCACCGACGGCGAGCGCGGTTGCGCCGAACCAAACGACAGTTAGATAGTCACGAAGAAACTCTGACATCGGACCGAGAAGATATCAGGGCCTGGGAAATACGACCCAAACCTGGCAAGCGATTCTTTCACTGTGGGCGATCGACGCAGATGACGCAAACATCGCTAACCGACTTCAGATTCACTTGGCCGCGGTGGGCAATGCAAGCGGATAGCGCAAATATCGCTCACAGCGAGCGTTCGGGATGTCTATTCGGCGGCCGAAGCCACGTCGGGTGCTGCGTCTGGGGCAGCAACGGCAATCCAGATTGCACCGGCCACAGCGGCCCCGATGAGCGGGAAGACGATGAAAGCCCACACCTGCCCGAGTGCCCAGTCGCCCTGGAAGACCGCCGTGGCAATCGACCGCGCGGGGTTGACCGACGTATTCGAGACCGGAATCGAGATCAGGTGAACGAGCGTCAACCCGAGACCAGCTGCGATCGGTCCGAACCCGGCGGGGACACCAACCGAGTTGGTGGTAGCAAGCACGATGAGTACAAAAATCGCAGTGACGACGATCTCGATGATGGCCACCGACACCAGGTCGAACCCAGCTGGTGAATGCTCGCCATAGCCGTTCGATGCGAACCCAGCATCTTGCGCCTGGGACAGGTAACCACTGGTGCCGCTGAGGATCAAGGCGAGGATGCCTGCACCTACGAGGCCGCCGACGACCTGACCGACGAAGTACGGCGGCGACTTCGCAGCATCGAGCTTCTTGGTCACAATCATCCCGACCGTTACCGCCGGGTTGATGTGACAACCCGAGATATGGCCGATGAGATACGCCATACAGACCAAGCTGATGCCGAAAGCCAGTGCGACACCGAGGATCCCGACACTCAACCCGGCGTTGAACCCGCCAGTTGCGAAGATCGCGGTACCGGGGCCCCCGATCACGAGAATCATCGTGCCGAGCGCCTCGACAATGCCGATCCGCGTATTTTCGTTCATGGCAGGTTTCCTCCGATGAGTCAGTGAAGCCGCCTGGGCGACTGCATGAAACCTATTCGATTCGTTGACGGCGGAACGCGACCCCGCCTTTCGTTTGTGTGCAGTTTTTGGGCTCTAGTGACCCAACAATTACCTACAAACGAAATTTCAGCCGTTTTCGTCGAGGATCGGGGCCAGATGATGCTCAGCTTCCTCGATGGTCCAGCCCTTGCGATCGGCATATGACTCGACCTGATCAGGCTTGATGTGCCCAACCCCGAAGTACCGCGATTCGGGATGTGCGAAATAGAGACCTGACACAGATGACCCCGGCCACATGGCGAACGACTCCGTCAACTCAACACCAACTGCGTTGGTGGCGTCGAGGAGCTCAAACAAGGTCGCCTTCTCGGTGTGGTCCGGCTGGCACGGATAGCCCGGAGCCGGCCGGATCCCACTGAATGAACCCCTGAGGAGTTCATCGGGCGTGAGGGACTCATCGGATGCGTAGCCCCACACATCTGTTCGCACCATCTCGTGGAGCCGTTCGGCAAACGCCTCGGCGAGCCGGTCGGCCAGCGCTTTGAGCAGAATCGACGAATAGTCGTCGTTGTCACGTTCGAATGCTTCAGCCAGTTCGATCTCCTCCGGACCGACCGTGACGACGAAGCCACCGACGTAGTCGTCGATGCCGGAGGCGCAGGGAGCCACGAAGTCGGCAATGCTCAGATTCGGCTTCGATCCGGTCTTGGCCGTTTGCTGACGGATTCCATACAGTCGCGACCGGACGGTCGACCGGCCCTCGTCGGCGAACACGACAACGTCGTCTCCATCAGACTGGGCGGGCCAGAAGCCGACGACGGCCTTGGGGCGGAACCACTGGTCGGACACGATCTTGTCGAGCATCGTGAGCGCATCGTCGTAGAGCGGGCGGGCAGCGTCCGCGAACTCTGGATCATCAAGTACTTCGGGAAATCGGGATCGGATTCCCCAAGTACGGAAGAACGGCGTCCAGTCGATGTACGGCACCAGTTCAGCCACATCGACGTTGTCGAAGACCTTGGTTCCGACCATTTTCGGCTTGACCACGGTCGACGAATCGAAGACCGGCGTCAGACGGTTCGCGGACGCTTTGTCGATTGAAACTCGCTGGCGGGCGATCGTCGCTCGTTCGTGGGAGGCAACGACACGTTCGTAATCCGTCTTCAGGTCGTCGAGGAACCCAGCCCTCTTCTCCGAGGACAAGAGACTCGAGATCACGCCCGCTGCACGGCTGGCATCGGCGACGTGAACAACCGGTTCGGTGTACGCGGGGTCGATCTTGAGGCTGGTGTGAAGGCGGCTGGTGGTGGCGCCCCCGACGAGAAGAGGAACGTTGACTCCTGTCCGTTCCATCTCGTCAGCGACACGCACCATCTCGTCAAGTGACGGTGTGATCAGGCCCGACAGGCCGATGATGTCGACATTGTGTTCCCGGGCGGTCTCGAGAATGGTCTGCGCTGGGACCATCACGCCGAGGTCGATGATCTCGTAGTTCGAACAGCCGAGAACGACGCCCACGATGTTCTTGCCGATGTCGTGCACGTCGCCCTTCACAGTGGCGAGCAGCACGGTTCCGGCCTTCGATCCTTCTTCGCCTCCTTCGGCTTCGATGAACGGCGTGAGGTAGGCAACCGCCTGCTTCATGACGCGAGCCGACTTGACGACCTGAGGTAGGAACATCTTCCCGGCACCGAACAGGTCGCCAACCGTTCCCATTCCACCCATCAGTGGCCCTTCGATCACCTCGACGGCACGACCGGCGGCGCTGCGCGCTTCTTCGACATCGTCTTCGATGAATTTGGTGATCCCGTTGACGAGCGCGTGATCCAGCCGACGATCGACCGACCACGAACGCCATTCCTGCTCGGCTGGCTCGACCTCGGCGGCGTCGCCACCTTGGAACTTCGATGCCACTTCGAGAAGTCGCTCGGTTGCGTCGTCACGACGTGCGAGCACAACGTCTTCGCACAACTCACGGAGCTCGGGGTCGATCTGTTCGTAGACCGCAAGCTGGCCGGCGTTGACGATGCCCAGTCGCATCCCGGCTTCGATCGCACGGAGGAGGAATACCGAGTGCATTGCTTCACGAACGACGTTGTTGCCGCGAAACGAAAACGAGAGGTTCGACACGCCACCGGAGATATTCACGTGGGGTAGTTCGTCGGTGATCAGCTTCGTGGCTTCGATGAAGTCGAGGCCATAACGATTGTGCTCGTCGATGCCAGTCGCAACCGCGAAGACGTTGGGGTCGATGATGATGTCGTCAGCAGGGAAGCCGACCTCATCGACGAGCAGGTGGTAGGCCCTGCGAGCGATCTCGACCTTGCGTTCTACCGAGTCAGCCTGGCCGGCCTCGTCAAATGCCATGACGATCACCGCAGCTCCGTAGTCGCGACATATCCGCGCCTGCGCGATGAAGGCTTCCTCGCCTTCCTTCATCGAGATCGAGTTGACAATCGGCTTGCCTTGAACACACTGCAAGCCGGCCTCGATCACCGAGAACTTCGACGAGTCGATCATGATCGGCACACGGGCGATCTCGGGCTCGGTGGCGATCAAGTTGAGGAACTTCGTCATCGCCTCGACGCCGTCGATGAGACCATCGTCCATGTTGATGTCGATTATCTGTGCGCCGTTCTCGACCTGATCGCGAGCGACATCGAGTGCCTCGCCGTATTCGTTGTCTTTGATCAGTCGCCTGAACTTCGCCGAACCGGTGATATTCGTACGTTCGCCGACGTTGACGAACGGGATGTCGTCGGTGAGAGCAAACGGTTCCAGTCCTGATAGTTCGAGTCGAGGTGTGCGGGCGGGGATCTCACGCGTGGCCTTGCCGTCGACTGCGGCAACGATCGCTTCGATGTGCTCGGGGGTGGTTCCACAGCAACCGCCAACCATGTTGACCAGGCCGGCATCAGCGAACTCGGCCAGGAACTCAGCCGTGGTGTCTGGCTCCTCGTCGTAGCCGCCCAGCTCGTTCGGAAGACCGGCGTTCGGATATGCGCAGACCAGGGTGTCAGCGATATTCGCCAACTCTGCGAGGTGAGGCCGCAGCTCTTGGGCTCCGAGCGCGCAGTTGAGGCCTACGCTGAGCGGCTCCGCGTGGCGCACCGACTGCCAGAAAGCGGAAGGCGTCTGACCGGACAACGTGCGACCCGAACGATCGGTAATCGTGCCGGAGATCATCAGCGGCACGTCCCTGCTCGTTGCGAGCATTGCGCGACGGCTGGCGACAATTGCGGCCTTGGCGTTGAGTGTGTCGAAGATCGTTTCTATGAGGATCGTGTCGACTCCGCCTTGCAGCAGAGCTTCGATCTGCTCTTGGTAGGCGTCGGCAAGCTGCGCAAACGTGATCGCGCGATAGCCCGGGTCTTCGACGCGGGGCGACAACGAAAGCGTCATGTTGGTCGGACCGACGGCGCCAGCGACGAACCGACGACGACCGTCACGACTCTGGGCCTCTTCGGCCGCCTCGCGGGCGAGCTTGGCAGCGACTGTGTTGAGTTCGGTGACGACTTCGGTGGTTCCGTAGTCGCCCTGCGAGACACGGTTGCTCGAGAAAGTGTTTGTCTCGACCATGTCGGCGCCGGCGAGCAGGTAGCGCAGGTGAATCTCGCGCATCGCATCGGGCTGGGTGAGTGTCAGCAGCTCGTTGTTCCCTCCGAGATCACACCCGTGATCACAGAATCGATCGCCGCGGAATGCCTCGTCAGACAACCCGAGCTGCTGGATTTCGGTACCCATGGCACCATCGAGGACCACGATGCGCTCGCGTGCGAGTTGGGCGAGCGGGTGATCGGCGAACTTGTTCGATCGGGTAGTCATGCCACTTCTTTCATGGTGCGACGATCTTGCGCAAGCCAAACGGTCACGGTAAGACCGTCAGTGTCGGCGGGCGGATCAACATCGAGAATGGTCGGGCAGTCGAAGCCGGCCTGGTCGAACCAGTCCTGGACTTGGCCGTGGCTGAATCCGAGCCTGCGGTGGGCCTGTGCTTCGCGAAGGAACTCGTGCGAGTGCTGTGCAAAGTCGACAACCAGGAGACGGCCATCGACGGCGACGAGGCGGGCAGCTTCTCGGATGGCACGAGCCGGATCGTCGAGATAGTGCAGCACCTGATGAATGACGACAAGGTCGAATGCGCCACGGTCGAGTGGAGGGCTGTAGACATCGCCCTGGCGGAGTTCGCACTGGACGTTGCCCGCCTCGAGGTTGGCGCGAGCGACCGACAGCATTGAATGGCTCGAGTCGAGCCCGACCGCCCGATCGGCTCGGCGAGCCAACAGCTGCAACATGCGACCGGTCCCTGTCCCGAGATCGAGAACACAGCCAAGAGGTTGCGTTCCGACTGCTTCGAGGATGGCCCGCTCGACGGTGTCCTCGGCGGCGTGG
This sequence comes from Actinomycetota bacterium, assembly GCA_015767405.1. Lineage (GTDB taxonomy): Bacteria > Actinomycetota > Acidimicrobiia > Acidimicrobiales > Ilumatobacteraceae > Sva-07. The sequence goes on along the minus strand of JADWMG010000006.1, from coordinate 10,076 downwards.
AGCGAACGTTCTTCGTCCCACAGAGGCGCAACCTGCTCGAAGTATTCGTGTGCGGCCTCGGAGCGGCGCGCCCTGACGAGCGCTAGTCGGTCGAGGTCGGCAACGAGCATCGGATCACGGTCGTCGAGCGGACCCAATATGACGTCGAGCGCTGTCGCCTGGTCTCTGTTGTCAACCAGACAGAAAAAGACCCAGGTGCCTTCTCGATGTTTGCTGACGAGCCCGGCGTCGACCAGCAACTTGAGGTGGCGGGAAACTCGTGGCTGGGACTGTCCGAGAACTTCGGTCAGGTCGGTAACCGTCAACTCTCCGTGACGTAGGACTGCCACGATCCGCAGGCGCGTTTGCTCGGCGAGAGCCTTCAGCGCATCGAGCGTCGCATCAAGCGAGAGTTCAGAGGCCCCAGGCATCCGGCGATCATATAAAGATATCTGCATATATGCAATCCCCTTTCGGCCCGCTCGGAGTCCCCCGAACCCGAAATATGCCTGGATTCATTCACCCAGCGCATCACCTGAGGCATTTTTCGGGATAGCCGGCCTCTTTAACTAGCCTCATGCCATGACAGCTGTGTACCATCTCGACCTCACGAAAGACATGCTCAAGGGCGCAACGTTGGCGATCGTGCCGGGTGATCCGGGTCGAGTCGAGCGAACCGCGTCAACAACCGATCGCTCGGAGTTCCTGGCTTCACACCGCGAGTTCACGTCGTATCTCGGTTGGTTTGGAGATACCCCGATCGTGGTCTGCTCAAGTGGCATCGGCGGTCCATCGACGTCAATCGCAGTCGAAGAGCTGGCCCAACTCGGTGTCAACACGTTCCTTCGCCTGGGCACTACAGGCGGTATCCAGCCCCAACTGTCGCCTGGTGACGTGATCGTCACGACCGGCGCAGTCCGCCTCGATGGCGCGAGCTTGCATTTCGCGCCGATGGAGTTCCCGGCAGTTGCTGACTTCGCTTGCACCACGGCACTCGTCGAGGCAGCAAGGGCAGCCGGAGTCAACCCACATGTGGGTATAACGGCATCGTCCGACACGTTCTATCCGGGCCAAGAACGCTACGACACGTACTCCGGGCGTGTGGTTCGTCGGTTCCGGGGAAGTCTCGAGGAATGGCAGGCCATGGGCGTGCTCAACTACGAGATGGAGGCGGCCACGCTGTTCACCATGTGTGCAAGCCAGGGGCTGCGCGCGGGTTGCGTCGCAGGTGTTCTCGTCAACCGAACTCAGACCGAAACCCCCGACGAGGAGACTGCTCGACGGATTGAGGCGACAACGGCTGCTGTCGCGATCGATGCCGCGCGGCGGTTGGTCGGCGCTGCCTGATTCAGCCAGATTCGGCCGCGACTTCATTCGCCGCCAGGAATGCTCGATAGACGTCGATCATCGATTGCTTCTGCGGATCGGTGAGTAGGGGGTCCGTCGCAACCGCAGCTTCGGTGGACGGCTTCTCGTTCCCCTGATCACGGCCGAGGAAACGCAACATCTTGTCGGAAGGCAGATTGAGCGCATCAGCAAGACCGTTGAGGACTCGAACAGACGGCTCGTGGAGCCCACGCTCCAACTGGCTCAGATACGCGTCAGAAAGGTCAGCAAGCCTGGCGAGCTCCCGCTGGGAAAGCTCGGCCAGGCGACGCTGACTCTTTATGAAATCGCCGAGAGCGGCGACACCGGGGTTGCCGCGTGAACGGTCATTGGTCGGTGTCTCGCTCATCAGCGTCGAAGCCTAGGGCTTCACTTCGTTGCGGCAGCCTTGTGGGCAGTGCTCGTCTTGGTGGCCTTCTTGGCCGTGGTCTTGCGAGCCGTGGTCTTCTTGGCCGTGGTCTTCTTGGCCGAAGCCCTCTTCGGAGCAGCCTTCTTGGCCGGGCTGGTCTTCGGTGCTGCCTTTTTGACGGTGTCCGCCGCGGAGGTCGCTGTCTTGGAGACAGTCTTCGTTGCGGACTTGGTCGCTGTGGTCATCCGGCTCGAGGCATCTTTGGCAGCCTTTGGTGCATCAACGTTGATCATGTCGACGATGCGCTCGTTCATGTCACGATTCGCGGAAACGGCACGCTCGACGAAATCGAGGTACGCCTCGCCGGCCTCTTCAGGCGTCGGCAAACGATCTGCGAAAGGCAGCTCGAACGAAACCTGATCGTTAACCCGATCGGCGGTGGTGACAACGAAGTCGACGACCCGACGGTTTGTGTCGAGCACGTTGTCGAGGACACGGTCGCTGGTCTCGGTGAAGTTCTCAGTGAACGACTCGCCGATGTTGGTCGGCATGTTGTCGTTGATGGCATCATTGATGCTGGCAGTTGCTTTGTTGAGTTGATCGAGCATCTTGCTCTCCTTGTGATTTGGCTAGAAAGTGCTGATCAAGCGGGGGGTGCTTGATCAGCTGGTGTACTGCGTACTATATCACGCAATACTGTACATGCAACGCTCCTGCACGAAATAGTTCGCACTCTTCAACGCGACTGCTCTTCGCTATGCCCTATCGTTGCAGCGTGGGAGGGACCAGATCTGCAGCGCGCTGGCCGACGTTGGCACTTGCTGTCGGCATTGTCGTGGCATCAACAGGTTGCGACGACGGGTCTGGAACGTCAACGGATACTTCCGAGGTCGCTGCGAGCGGGGCCTTCATCGCTGTCATCGACTGGGAAGTCAGCGAATACGAACCGATGGTCAACGACGACGGCGATGTCGAGTTGCCCGTCGTATACGTAGCGCCCGCCGGTGGAGGGACCATTGATGTCGGCATACAGGCGGCGGTCGTTGAGGCGACGGTCGAGACCGCGATCGTGCGGTTCGCCGACGAAGCCGGGGAAGCACTCGACACCGATATCGAAGGCGAACCAGTCAAAGACGACGGCGTGTTGCTCATCGTCGGCGATATGCCTGACTCATCGCGCACGATCGAGTTGGGTGTCGTTCGATATCGGTCAATCGACGACGACTCAACGCTCACGATCGAGATCACAGCCTCGGCCGATGGCGCCGAGGTTGTCTCGGCACTCAAGAATTGATCAGGCCATCCGCGAGTTCGAGCGCCCTGCTCGCGTCACTTCCGTTCAGGAAACTGGCCGGATCGATTGCTAACCGACGCAACTCGTCAAGACTCCGCCGACTGTCCATGTCGTCGTAGCTTCCCTTAACGCTCTGCGCAAGATCAGTCGCCGCTGAGGCGTCAACAATCGCCACCCTCAACGAACCCGACTCGTACGCTTGCTTCGCCATCGCCAGTCGTTGATGTGCTCCCGCCAGGTCTTCCTCTGGCGCTGACTCGAACCGACGCGCCTCGCGGGCACCCCGGACGAACAGCAGCAACCCAGGCACATAAATCGCTGTCAGCACCAGCATGCTCATTTCGACCGACAACGAGATTGGTGTGGCAAGCACGGCTCCGAACACCCACGCCAGCTGGAATCTCGTTTCATACCGAGCTCCCGCGCGTCCGAGAAGGGCTTCAGGCGCGCGGTGTTGAAGCAGCGCGTCGAACGCGTTGCGACCGAGCGTGGTCGACAGACCCACCAACGCTGAGATCAGCATCAGAAGCGGCACCGATGCACCGAGCACCCCGATCGCGGTGAACACAGCCGGCAGAGCCAGTGCGAGTCCGATGAGCTGTTCTTCTCGAAACCAACGACGCATCACGGCCGACGCCGTGTGACCCGCGAACGCTCCCACTCCGTAACAAGCCGCTGCCAATCCGTAGACGTAGGTCGGCTCGCTGTCGCGTCGCAAGGTGAACGCCAGCGTGAATATGAAGAAGCCGACAGCGGCGCGTATAGCGACCATGCCGGTCGAACCGACGACAACTGTTGGTAGGTGAGTCTCCGCGTACTCGACGTCGTCGGGTGTCAGCGGAGTCGCCGCGCGCGGCCGTGCCCTCAAGATTGACGCTCCGGCGAGCGCAAAAAGGCCTGCTGCTACGCGCAGTGACCATCCGGCCCCAAACGATGAAAAGACCAGAACGGCTGCTCCGGCTCCTACCGCCGCCATGATGCTTGCGAAGCGAGCGAGACGGGCATTCGTCGCGACCAGTTCCTCCGGATCATCAACGAGGGTCTGGACGAGCGTCTGCTTCACGACCCCTGAGGCCTTACTGACGACCAACAAACCGAGCACGAGCGGGTAGAACGCGAGCTGCAACAGCGTCGAAACGAGTGCTAGGCAGAACAACGCCCGCGTGACGTAGAAGATCGCCGCCACATACCGTTGATAGTTGCGGAACCGGTCTACAGCGGGCCCAATCAGCGGCGCCAGCACTGCCAGCGGTGCCATGGTTATGACGAGATACAGCAGAACCTGTTGGCGCGAAGCGTCGGGACTCACGTTGAAGAACAGCGAGCCGGCGAGGCTGACTGTCACGAACGCATCGCCGGCAGCAGCTATCCCATGCGCGCCAGCCAGGGGCAGCAAAGCGCCCCGACCAACCATCACACGGCGGATACGAGTGTGCATCGGAACGCTTACCGGATCGATTTGGTTCGCGGCGACCTCACGCTCGACGGACATCGGACACCATCTTGACCGATAGAAGGCGCCGAGCGTCAGATAGATCGAATATCACTGGGCGTTGATGCTTGGTCAGCGAGTTGCGACAAGTCCTTTGGGTCGGATGTGACGACTGTGGGGACCGGAAGTTGGGTGGCCGCGATGATGACATGGGCGTCGACGACATCAGTCGAGGAGGCGACAGCGAGTAGAGCGCTCCGCAACGACCTCAGCCGCTCGCGGCGCTGTCGATCCCAGGCCACCGTCTCTGATCTGTGCCTTGTTTGCCGAATCGACACCGGTGCCCCAACCCAAGGCGTTGTACCTCCCCGACTTTGCTGAACTCAGGCAATCACCGAAGAGCCGGTCGACTTCTTCGTCAACCGCCGAGTCGACACGCGCGAGAACTGGAAGCGCGTCTGATCCGAAGGACTGGGTGGTTCGATCACGCTCATCCGCCAGCCGCTGACCGATACGTGAGGCGTACCCGGACAGGAACGACGAACGAAACGAGCGGCTCCGGAACTGAGACCCCGGAGCGTCGGCGCGCCCCACCTCGTTGAGCGCAGACTGCGCCTGGACCAACAGAGAAGTAAACAGAATCTCGACCCGGCGAATATCCCTCGGACGGCCGGTGAGCGAGCACATCGCGTAGTCCGCCAGCTGAATGGATCGACACCGCGACGCCTCCGCGACCACGTGCAACAGTGAAGCCTTCGCGTTCACGTACGGCTCGTCGATGGGGATCCGGATGCTGGCAGGGCGGAAATCAGCGTCGTGTGCGTCGCCGAGAAGGTCTTCGAGCGAGTGTCGACTGATGAGCGCTTGTGCCTTGGCCGTAAATGCTTCCGCCTCTGCAGCGTATTCGGACGACTCGGCCTTGTTCAGGAGGGCACGAACCTTCGACAGTACGGGGTCGGCTTCATCTACTTCGGCACGCAATTGAGCAGAGTCGACGCGATCGGAGCCCGGCGACGGGATCAGCCGGTGTATGGGGCCGAGCTTCGACAGAGCTCCAAAGAGTGCAGACGGAACACCGCTCCTCGAACGTGAATGAGGTTCATCTTCAAACCATCGCCGCAACCAACCAGAGTCGAGATCATCCGCGCATGTTTGTCGCAGGAACTCGATCTGAGCCGCCCACAATGGGTCGCGCTGCTGTGTTCCACGCTGGTCGTCGTCGACCAAGATGGCAACAGTCGCGAGGTCGGCCGCGACCCGATCGGCCGAGCGACGTGCCTGACGCACGACTTCAGATGGCTGCCAGCCGTTCTCCCACAGCTTTCCGAGCAGGGCGAGCATCATTCGCTCCGCTTCATTTGACTCAGTGCCAGGACCTCTCTTGGTTCGTCGACGAGCCTCTTGATTGCGACGTTTGGCATTGCGACGACTCCGGCTGTTCTTACCCACGGGATCTCCCTTGGTTGACATTGATTCCGGTCGCCGAGCGACGATTCGATCAGGCGAAAAGCCGACCTCTGTTCTCACTCTGACGAAGGGGTGCGTCAGGGTTGGCGGAGATCTCCGACGGCGGACGGGCAACCGGAGTCGCTTCACGAAGTGTGGGAAAGTGTCCGATGGCCGAAGATGGGTATGAGCCGACATCCGATGAGCTCTGGGCGAACACGAACCCGACAGGTCGGCCTGCGGTACCACCGAACGAGCCGACAGTCCCTGCACCAACCACGCCAGACCCGACGATGGTCCAGCCAACCGTTGGCGGCGCTCCACCACCCCTGCCACCTGGAGGTGGGCCACCACCGCCCGGCGGCGGTCCGCCGGACGGCGACCCCCCTGAACGCCCAGCGTGGTTGCTGCCGGTGGCGGCCGGGCTCATCGGATCTCTGGTTCTTGGTCTTGTTCTCGTTCTACTCCTACGCGACGACGGGAACGACAACGCCGACACTGGGACCACGCTGGCCCTGACCGGAACGACAGTTCCCGGTTCGAGCATCCCCGAAACGACAATCGAGCCGACGACGACATCCGAGGCCGCTCCCGAGACAACCCTGGAAACGACGACCACCAGTACCGACGAAGCGACAACCACGACTACTGAGGCTCCCGAGACGACCACAAGCACGACGACAACATCGTCCACCACGACAAGCACCACGACAACCACGGCTCCTCCACCGGTGCTGCCAGATCCTGGCTTTGCCACTGTCGATGGCGTCACCTACCCGCTGCAGGCGAGCTGCTTCACGGTTCCACTCTCACCGAACAGCGGCGAATACCAGGTAGCCAGCTACCTGGTGACCACGAACTCGAGTCGGCTAGTCCTCGATCGTTGGTCGGACGAGGGCAACTTCAATGGGCTCGACGGGAACCTCGTCGACACTGACGAGCCGCTCGAGTCTTCTGAATTGTCGGGTGAGTCGGTTAACAGCTCGTTCACCGCGACTATGACGGCTGCCGATGGCGGGTCGCCCTCGTTCGATGTCGCTGTCAATCCGCCCGTCGGTGGCCCAGTCGATTGTTTCGACACAGTGCAAACCCGTAACGGCGACAATGACGAGTTCTCGCAGTACACCCGTGCCGTCCTCGACATTTGCACGACCAATTCAGGTCCGGCACGGCTCTACGTTGTCGGAATCGCCTCGGAAGGAGGCCGGTTCGAAGTGGTTGACGACGGTGCTGAAACCGTGGAGCTCACCTACTCCGACCCCACTACGGCTGGTCCCCTGACCGATCCGGCCGCCACACTGAGCTTCGACGAAACGATCGTGTTCTACGACGGGCGGGTCGTCGGCGAAGGGTCCGACCCGGAAATCCGCAACGTGCTCATCGAGGTCGAATTCGTCGCACCTCGGGAGTGCGACGAATCTGAAGTCCCCTGACTGACACTGAGATTCCTCAACCCCGTCCGCGCAGACGGTCGAGTTGGCGACGGTCTCGTTTCGTCGGGCGCCCGGCGCCGCGGTCACGCTGAAAGACCGGGACGTACTCTTCCTTCGGTGGAGGCGGCGGGCTGTGATCGACATAACAGTCGACTGCAACAGTCGCACCTACCCGCTTGACGATCAGCTTCACGACTTCGAGGATTCGATCACGATCATGAATTTTGGCCTCGACACGATCGCCAATCTTGACCGCAGTCGACGGCTTGGCCGACTTGTCGTTCACCTTCACGTGGCCGCCGCGGCAGGCCGCCGCCGCGTCGCTACGCGTCTTGGTCATCCTGATCGACCACAACCACTGATCCACTCGAGCCGTTTCGATCCCCCACCCTCTCACACCAACAATTCGCGCGCCGTAACACCAGGGGCCAGGCCCCTGGCATTACGGCTGTCGGATTGCGGGGATCTGTTGGGTGATGCAGTGGATACCGCCACCACCGTGGGCGATGTCGGCGTCTGCCTCGTGGCCAGAAGTCGGGACCACAACGAATCCATTGCCGACGTAATAATTCAGATACGGCACGACGACGCGCTCGCCATCGACATCGGCGAAAGGAAGAACCGGTACCACCGTGATCTCCAGTGACCGGCCCCGCGCGTCGACGACGCCTCGGGCCACACGCTGATCGACGTCCAGGCGCAACCAGTCGGCCTCCGCTGGATCATTACAACCCTGAAGCACCAGACGTCCGGGCGCGGCGAAAGCAGCGATGTTGTCGACGTGGCCATCGGTGTCGTCGTCGAGTGCCAAACCGTAGGGAAGCCAGATCACCGTTTCGGCGCCGAGTTCGGTGAGTAGGCGCGCCTCGATCTCGACCTGAGTCATCAAAGGGTTCCGGTTCGGATGCATCAGGCACTGCGTTGTGGTGACAAGCGTGCCCTCACCGTCGCCCGTCAGCGACCCGCCTTCGAAGACCATGTCGATCGATCGAATTGCATGCTCCGCCCGCTCAGCAAATCGGCTGGCGACCGCTGCGTCATCGTCGTATGGCAGGAATTTGTTGCCCCACGAATTGAACTGCCAGTCGGTGGCGACCCGATCGCCTTCGTCATCGAAAATGTAGATCGGTCCGGAATCCCGAAACCACGAATCGTCGATTGGAATCTCGATCACCTCTACGCCGGGGCCACACATCGACGCCGCGCGTTCGCTGGCGCGCGGAGGCGCGACCATTGTTACGGGTTCGTATTGAGCAATCGCATTGGCGACCTCAGCGTGCGCAACCTCTGCGTTGGCGAACTGGTTGCCCCACATGTCGTCGCGCACCGGCCAACACATCGCGGTGCCTTCGTGACACTCCCACTCTGCAGGCAGGCGCGTCATCGTGATGGCAACTCGGGCTGGCCGTCAAGGGTGACGATCGGGCCGTACAGCTCAGGTCGGCGATCTCGGAATAGGCCCCACGCTGCGCGCTGGTTCCGCAACCGCCCTACGTCGAAGTTGGCAACGATTACAGCTTCCTCGTCGCGGCCAGCTTCGGCGACCATCGCACCCGTGTTGTCCGCGATGAATGAGGAGCCGTAGAACGTCACGTCTCCGGATATCCCGATCTCGTGGCCGATCCGGTTTGCCGCGACCAAGGGCATCAGGTTCGCGCCGGCGTGGCCCTGCATGACCCGTTGCCAATGGCGGCTCGAATCCCAATCCGGATTGGGCGGTTCACTCCCGATCGCTGTCGGATACAACAGCACTTCGGCCCCTAGCAGCGCCATCGAACGCGCTGACTCAGGGAACCATTGGTCCCAGCAGATACCCACGCCGATGGTCCCGTGCCTGGTCTTCCAGACCTTGAATCCTGTGTCGCCTGGCGAGAAGTAGTACTTCTCGGTGTAGCCGGGCCCGTCGGGAATGTGGCTCTTGCGGTAGTACCCAAGTGTCGTTCCGTCGCCATCGACAATGACCACGGTGTTGAACAACACCTGACCGGCCCGCTCATAGACGCTCAACGGAAGTACGACATCGAGTTCTTTCGCGATCGCTGCAAAGTGCTCGATTGTCGGATGATTGGCCAGCGGACGCGCGCGATCTAGATTCTCAGGAAGTTGGTCTTTGCAGAAGTACGGACCCTCGAACAGCTCCGGGATCAGAATGATTCGGGCACCCTGCGCTGCCGCCTCCCTCACGAGGCGCTCTGCTGTAGCGATGTTCACATCGATGTCGTCGACCATCGCCATCTGCAAGGCCGCTACCGAGAGTTCCGTCATGTCAGCGACGATACTTCGCAGGACGATCGCGGCTCATCAGTCGTCGGTTAGCGCTCCGGCATCATGCCAAGCGGTCTCTAGCTGATCGAGGCGGGCCGCGGCGCTGTCACGCCGCGCGCCTGCCACTTCCACGACGAGCAGGTTCAACAGCGCGAGTGTTCCAACGTGGCTATCGAATGGTCCGGCGGACGCGGCCGACAACACAAACGAGCGGTCAGCCATGGTTGCCAGTGGCGAAAGCACGCTGTCAGTAATGACTGCAATCCATGCCCGCCGCGCTCGCGCAGCGGACAATGCGTCAACCAACCACCGGTCGTAGCGACGCAGATCAAGACCTAGGACAGTGGCACCATCACCAGCCAGGGCCAACGACCGCAGAATATCGATTTCGTTACCGTCCAACATCGAGCATCCAGCACGTAGTTGTCCGAGATCACAGATGAACTGGGCTGCCACGCCACGCGAAGCTGCGCCAGACACGACAAGAACCGG